>CP070810.1:0-3416 GCA_020343755.1 Dehalococcoidia bacterium
CTCGGCTAGCATGTCGGTAAGAGATAACACCATAGACACTCACTCCTACCAGCAAGCCAATAAGGCCAGGCAGGGGCATATGAAAGCCAAACCTGGGCAAAACTAAAAGGACAATTAATACTATGGCTATCTCCTCAGCAAAAGTGGCCAAGATAGTCAACGTGAGCCTGACAGGTATTTTCTTCATCGCTCTATTATAACAAGAGTGACCTTTTATTGCTGATACTCAGATATAGGTGCTATAATTAGCCAATATGAAGCTATCCCGTGAAGAAGTGTTACATATTGCCCGTTTGGCTCGATTGGGCTTGACCGAGACTGAGGTAAATCAGCTCCGAGAGCAACTGTCTAACATCCTGGAGAACTTTGAGGTATTGCAGCAGGTAGATACCACTGACATCCCACCTACAGCCCAGGCTATTCCCCTCCAGAATGTAATGAGGCGTGATGATGAAGTAATCCCTTCCCTACCACCGAGCCAGATTCTAGCCAATGCCCCCCGAAGGGAGGAAGACTTCTTTAGGGTGCGAGCCGTGCTAGAGTGACACATAAAATATGAGGGGCTTCGTCCCTTCAAAACATGCCTTTCTCCTTATTCTGGAATAGTAATCAAGGGGGTGAGGTAGATAATCAACCAACTAACTATTCATGAAGCCCATAAGCTGCTTAAGACTAGGCAACTGTCCTCGGTTGAATTAACCAAAGCTTGCCTGGAGCGCATCCACCAGTTAGAGCCAAAGGTTCGTACCTTGGTTACCATCACCGATGAGCTAGCCCTAGCTCAAGCCAGAAAGGCTGATGAGCTTATGGCTACCAGTAATACCAATCCCCTTACTGGTATCCCGGTGGTGATTAAAGACAATATGTGCACAAAAGGGATACCAACCACCTGCTCATCACGGATGTTAGAAAACTTTGTGCCACCCTATGATGCTACGGTGGTAGAAAAACTAAACGGCTGTGGTGCGGTAGTTGTGGGCAAGACAAATATGGATGAATTTGCTATGGGTTCATCTACTGAGCACTCCGCCTTATTTACCACCCATAACCCTTGGGACTTATCCCGTGTCCCTGGAGGGAGTAGTGGCGGCTCAGCAGTGGCTGTAGCTGCCAGTGAAGCCATCTATGCCTTAGGCTCAGATACTGGGGGGAGTATTCGCCAGCCGGCTGGCTTCTGTAGCGTTACCGGCTTAAAACCTACCTACGGTAGGGTAAGTCGCTATGGTTTGGTCGCCTTTGCCAGCTCCCTCGACCAGATTGGACCTCTAACCCAGGATGTTACCGATTGTGCCTTAGTGCTAAATGTCCTCGCTGGCTACGACCCCAGAGATTCTACCTCAGTTCCTTACCCTACGCCTGATTATACTCAGATTTTGGCCGCTGACCTTAAGGGGCTTCGCATTGGCATCCCCAAAGAGTATTTTGTTGAAGGGATGCAAGCAGAGGTGGAAATAGCGATAAAAGCCGCTATCGGTAAGCTTGAGGAGTTAGGAGCAACCATAGATTATGAAGTAACCTTGCCCCACACCCCCTATGCCCTAGCCGCATACTATATTATTGCCCCCTCAGAGGCTTCGGCTAACCTGGCTCGCTACGATGGAGTAAAGTATGGCTTCTCCTATTTAGAGACCGGCAGTATGTGGGAAGCTATGGAAAAGACCCGCCAGTATGGCTTTGGCGCTGAGGTAAAGAGGCGCATTATGCTGGGAACCTACGCCCTGTCAGCCGGTTACTATGAGGCCTGGTACCTCAAAGCCCAGAAGGTTCGTACCCTGATACGGCGAGAATTTGACCAAGCCTTTGCCAAATTTGATGCCCTGGTAACCCCAACCTCGCCTACCCTCCCTTTCAAAATCGGTGAGAAGATAGATGACCCGCTCCAAATGTATCTATCTGACGTCTGCACCCTACCGATAAACATTGCCGGTGTGCCAGCTATCTCCATCCCAGCCGGCTTTGCTGACGGGCTACCGATTGGTATGCAGATTATCGGCAAGCCATTTAGCGAGGAAACCATCCTCAAAATCGCCCACGCCTACCAGCAAGCAACCGATTGGCACAAGAGGAGACCGGAGATTTAAGAAGGCAGGTGGCTGCAAGGGGCATAATAGCAAGACCTCAGCAAGGCATAAAATGGTTTATTATTTAATCGAGTTTAGATTTCATGGATATGCTAAAAAGTATGCAAAAAATTTAATCCATGAAGTGGCGAGAAAATTTAGAGTTGAGGGTGTTACGCGAAACCGAGCAATACCTCACATAACTCTTTTTGGTCCACTCACTACCAGATACGAAAAGAGGATGATTTCTGCAGTAGCAAATATTGGAAGAGAATATTCCCTAGTTCCCTTTGAAGTTAAAGGGTTCAACTATTTCGATAAGGAACACAAAGTCATCTATCTTGATATAAATCCCTCCACAGAATTGAAGGAATTACGGTGGAAGCTAGCTCAAAGATTAGGTAAGATCTCTGGTTCCCAGCAGTGGGACAACCAAAAGCAGTTTCAATTTCACTCGACAGTTGCATTTAGGGATATTGATCGGAAATTCTTGAAGATTTGGGAATATATAAAGGAAAGGGAAGAGCCAAATATCAATCAGTATCTTTTAAGAATTACAATTTTAAAAAGAGAAAAAATACTCTATGAATATGACTTAATCCTCAAAAAATTGCTAAATCGTAGGCAAGCGTTAAGCAGGTATTGGTTTAATAAGACGATGAGTAAATTTAAAGAATTATGAGGCCTGTCTGTCTAGGTTTTTGAATTTATGAAAGTCAAAGAGAGGCGGAGCCTCTCTTATATAACTAATTCCCCCTCCCTTATCGAAGGGAGGGGGACTAAGGGGGAGGGTTACCTAATAAAGAGCTAATAGAGACCTGAAGGGGGTGTAGACGATGGGATTTTATCCGTTAGATGAACTCGTTGAGAAGGTAACGCGGACAAAGGAAGATTTAGCTTTGCAGACTATAAATGGCGAATATCTGAAAATTCAGTACTTTGACCATGAAGCAGACTGGCACAGTGAAGACCGTGATGAATTCTTTATATGTCTTGATGGAACTGTCGAGTTCTCTGTAGAAGATAAAAATTACGTGATGAAGAGGGGGGATCTGATAGTTATCGAAGCTGGGAAAAGACACCGAGCCAATTCTAGTGGTTCGGTGCTCCTGTCCGTTGAACCACATAAAAAAGGAAGGTAATAAAGGGGACGGGCTTGGAAAATCTCAAGGTTACCTGCTATTCGGGGCATACCTATGCCGAAGAACCCCGCTCATTTGAGTGGGAGGGGTGGGGTCTAAGGTAAACGAAATTAGCTTAATTATCCCCTTCCCAACTTTGCCACAGTGATATAAAATGATGATAATGCTAGTACTCTAAGCACCTCTTAAAGAGGGGGTAAGATTAATGCCTTAC
>CP070810.1:3516-8933 GCA_020343755.1 Dehalococcoidia bacterium
GCTAAGATTACGCCAAAGAATGTGGAAGCAGCAAAGGCAGCTATTCCCAAGCCAAACACCATCAGGCTCGCCGGCTTGAGAAACGTTCCAGCACTCATAAAGGCACCGACACATAGACCGAGGAGGATAGTTAGGATATCTATAAAAGCGGTAGCAGCAGTATTAGCTAGCCTATCGGTAACGCCACATTCCCTCAGTATGTTCCCAGCCATGAACATGCCAATGAGGGGGGCTGACTTGGGTACTATAAGAATGATAGTGATAGCCCCGATTACCGGGAATAGAATTTTTTCCAGCCTGGACACCGGGCGCAATTGCGGCTTCATGTATATGGCCCGCTCCTCTTTGGTAGTCAGCACCTTTATCACTGGAGGCTGGATAATAGGCACCATTGCCATATAGGTATAAGCGGCTACAGCGGTAGCTCCAATGAGATGAGGAGCCAGCCTATTAGTCAAAAAGATGGTAGTTGGTCCGTCAGCACCCCCGATTATACCGATAGAAGCCGCCTCATAAATGTTGAAGCCAAGCAGTAAGGAAATGAAGAAGGCAGCGTAAACGCCAAATTGTGCCCCGGCACCAAGGATTAGGGTTTTGGGGTTAGCTATAACCGGACCAAAGTCAGTCATAGCGCCTAAACCAAGAAATATGAAAACAGGTATAAACTCCCAAACCAGACCGTAATAGAATACCCGGGCTAGTATGCCGGCGGGCTCACCGCCTATGGCGTATGCCTCAACCACCTTGCCTTCAACTATAGTTTGCATCAACCCGCCGAGAGGCAGGTTAATCAGAATTACGCCAAAGCCAATAGGCACCAACAGCAATGGCTCCATCTTTTTGGCAATGCCTAAATACAAAAAGGCAAAGCCAATAGCCAGCATTACCCCGTTGCCCCAAGTAAAGTTAGCAAACCCAGTTTCAAAAAGACCGAACATCAGTCCTCAGCTTATAGTTATTAACCTACTAATACTCAATAACAGCTATTTTCTCTCCGGGCTTAACTACTTGGTCAGCAGTAACCCCCACCTCAGTAATGGTGCCATCTGCCGGAGCCAATATGGGGTTCTCCATTTTCATTGACTCCAGTATGCAGATTGTGTCTCCCTCCTTAACCTCATCCCCTGGTTTGACCTCAACGCTGATAATCTTCCCGGTTATGGGGACTTCTATAATTTCCTGCGCCAGTTCTTAATCTCCCTTCCGTTCACTATTAGCCTCACCCTTACCCCGGCCGATTCTTCTACTCGCTAGTCCTACCAGAGCTATGACTCCGGCTAGAATAATCAATACCAAAAACACGGTACCAAAGCCCATACCACCAATTTGAAAAGCCTGCCCCCACGCTACTCCCATATCTTTAACTCACTCCTCCATTTCCAATCATTTTGGACAAAATTAAAGGGCGGTTATCTTGGTCACCTTCAGTTACACCGCCCTCTTCGTCACTCACTTGCTCTCTGTAATAACTTATGGTTTACCATCCCCTGGTAAGGCACCTATAGGTGCTGGTTGTACTAAAATTTCGCCGTCTTCCAAGTCAACTACAACCGTATCCCCTGGCTGGAATTTACCGCTGAGCAAAGCCTCCGAAAGTTTATCTTCAACCATATCACGAATCACCCGGCGTAGCGGCCGAGCCCCGAAAACTTCGTCATAACCTTTCTCACCCAAGAAATCCTTAGCCGCCTCGGTTACCTCCAGCTTTACCCTCTTCTCAGCCAGTTGCTGAATCACCGTCGCCAACATCAAGTCCACTATCTTTCGAATATGTTCTCTGGTCAAGGAATGAAATACCACCACACCATCAATACGATTGAGAAACTCAGGACGGAAGGTCTTCTTTAATTCACCAAGCAACTTCTCCTTCATCCGCTCATAAGACTCCTGCCGAGCCCCTTCCTCATCATGAACAGTAAAACCAATGGTACTCCCCTTCCTGATAAGCTCAGCACCTATATTGCTGGTCATAACAATAATGCTGTTGCGGAAATCAACGCGTCGACCCTTAGCATCAGTCAAATGACCGTCATCAAATATCTGAAGCAATATATTGAACACATCCGGGTGAGCCTTTTCAATCTCATCAAGGAGGATACAACAATATGACTTGCGCCTCACTGATTCGGTTAACTGTCCACCTTCATCATAACCAACATATCCCGGTGGTGCCCCAACTAGTCGGGATACAGCGAACTTCTCCATAAACTCAGACATATCCAGCCTAATTAGACTATCCTCGCTACCAAACATACACTCAGCCAAGGCTCTAACCAACTCTGTCTTGCCAACACCGGTTGGGCCAAGGAAGATAAAGTTGCCTATAGGATGCCTCGGGTCCTTGAGCCCGGCTCGAGCTCGCCTTACCGCCTTGGCTATAGTAGTAATAGCCTCATCCTGACCAATAATGCGCCGATGCAATACCTCCTCCATCTCAAGTAAGCGAGTCGTCTCCTCCTGAGCTAACTGGACCACAGGAATCCCCATCCACATACTCACCACCTCAGCGATATCCTCAGCGGTTACCACCGGCTTATGTTGCTCCTGCTCACCCCGCCACTCTTCTCGCAGCCCCCTTATTTTGTCATCAATTTGGAGCTCACGCTCACGCAACTCGGTAGCATACTCGTACTGCTGGGCAGCCAAGGCAGCATCTTTATCCCTATGCACCCTATCCCCAAGCTCCATAGCCTCCTTCAAGCTAACAGGCATAGTTCTATGTCTAATCCTTACTCTTGACGACGCCTCATCAACCAAATCAATAGCCTTGTCAGGCAAAAAACGGTCAGGTATATATCGAGCCGCTAACGTCGCTGCCGCACTCAGTGCCTCGTCACTAATCGTCAGTCGATGATGCTCCTCATAGCGCTCCTTAATCCCACGCAAAATCTCCAGCGTTTGGTCAACAGAGGGCTCTTCTACCAAAACCGGCTGGAAGCGACGCTCCAGGGCAGCATCCCGCTCCACATACTTACGGTAGTCATCAAGGGTGGTAGCACCAATGCACTGCAGTTCGCCCCGTGCCAGTGAAGGTTTGAGGAGATTAGCCGCATCCACCGCCCCCTCAGCTGCTCCAGCACCCACCATAGTGTGGAACTCATCAATAAACAACACACAGTTCCCCGAAGTTTTTATCTCATCAATAATCTTCTTTATCCGCTCTTCAAACTCACCCCGATATTTTGTCCCAGCGACTACCGCTCCCATATCTAGCACAATTAGCCGTTTCCCCTCCAAAGTTTCGGGTACATCACCGGCAACAATACGGTGAGCCAGGCCCTCAACAATTGCCGTCTTCCCTACCCCTGGCTCGCCAATAAGAGCCGGGTTGTTCTTGGTACGACGGCTGAGAATTTGAATTACCCGCTCAATTTCCTTAACCCGCCCGATAACCGGGTCAAGTTTTCCAGCACGGGCTGCCTCTGTCAGGTCAATGCCCAACTGGTCCAAAGCCGGGGTGCGACTTGTACTGCGGGCAAGCTTGGCCCTAGGCACACCTTGACTTAGAATGCGGGTCGTTTCGGTTCGCGCCCGGTCGAGAGTAATCCCGAAGCTATCTAATACACCAGCCGCTATCCCCTCCCCCTCACGCAGCAAGCCTAGTAGCAGGTGCTCAGTACCAATATAATTGTGACTGAGGTAACGTGCCTCATCTATAGCCAGTTCAATGACCCGCCTAGCTCTGGGGGTAAGCCCAGTTTCTCCAGCGCTAGGTTTCTCACCACGACCAATAACAAACTCTACCGAAGCACGTACTTTGCTTAAGCTTACACCCAGGTTAGTAAGAACCTTAACTGCTACCCCCTCCTCCTCCCGCACCAAACCGAGCAAAATATGCTCGGTACCAATATAGCTATGATTCAGGTGCTGTGCTTCTTCTTGAGCGTAGGTAAGAACCCTACGGGCTCGCTCTGAGAACTTCTCAAATCGGCTAGCCATCTTTTTCTCCTTAGAACCTACTTCCTACCTCATAACCCTATGGCTACTAAATAATTATAAAGCAACTAAGGGCAAAGGTCAAAGGTCGCAATTCGCCAATAAAGCCTCCTGGCAGTGACATATTTTCCACAAAGGGTTACCCCCTCAGTATCGTCTGCGCTGAGGCGTTTCACTTCCGTGTTCGGGATGGGAACGGGTGGTGCCGCCTCGCTCTAACCACCAGGAGGCTACCATATGTATTTTACCACACTACCTAGCCTAAGGAAAGAACCCGAGTCTAAGACTCGGGTTCTTTACCACACCGCAACTTTAGGCCTGGGGGGGAGCCGGTCGCTTAAACAGGGGTTTGCCTAGAGAAATAACAGGCCTACGAAGCACGCCGTTAACCAGTTCAGCTATGCCCATATACAGGAACCATATCGCCAGGATGAAGACAAAGTAGCCACCGACGATAGCTACAGTATGCTCTGGTTGTCTTAAAAAACTCATCGCGGCCATCATGAAGACACCGACATCAGCCAGCCAAATAAACCCGGCAAAAGCCTTTGACCTGTAACCGGCCAAATACCCTATGGGGATAAGGACAATACCAATAGCCACCCAAACCATGGCATCGGTAATAAAGCCACCAGCCGCCAGTGGCGGCGGCGCCTGTACATTGTATAGCAGCATCATCAAGCCCTGAACCGCCTTTAGGGCTACTGCCCCGCACAGGAGAATACCCAAGAAACCAAATGCAACTCCCCCCATAAGGTTTCTATTCCTGAACAGGATTATAGTCACAGTAATGAAAGCGATTAATGCAGCTATACCCCATGGCGCCGTAGCAATAGCTGACATAGGATGTACCCAACCACAGAGAAAAGGTACCGCCGAAAAAATGACGATACCAAGAGCAATGAACCCTAGTGCTTCAGGATTAGCCCAGGCTGGTAATGGTTGTTCAGCCTTTTGTTCCATGTGCTCACAGCCTCCTTTAGCTATTTATAAATTTATACCAAACCTTGCCACATACAAGGCGAAACATAAATTTATATCAAGCCCTGCTAACTACAAGGCGGAGCACAGAGTAATGCCAGACATTATAAAGGTAGTAACCAGCCCTGTCAAGACCTTTAAGCTACGAATAGTTCACCTAATAGTCAAAATATCTGGTAACCCCATCCCCCTTTATCCCCCTTCCCCTAGGAGGGGAAGGGGGAATTAAATAGAAAGAGGGGCTCCCGCCCCTCTTAGACAGCCGACTCGATTATTGTCGATTAGGGTGCTGGCCAATAGCGCGGTTGCAGTTGCTCATGCGTCTTGGTAAGACTCCATTTCTGTAGTGCTTCTGAGGTAATCCTTTTACCTTCCTTTGTCATTGTAAGTTTCATGGGTGAGGCATAGAAGGCATCGTCATCAAAGGCTATTGGATAGAACACACTGACTTCCTTTTCAGCGATGTTGTCACCACGGTAACGAATGTCAGCCTTAGAGAA
>CP070810.1:9033-12371 GCA_020343755.1 Dehalococcoidia bacterium
ATAAAGTCTCTCAGCCTAGGGTTCTCAGCTACGATAGTAGCATCAATACTATCTACCTGCCAACTATTCTCTGCCAGCTCGTCCCTTACTCTCTCAAGTAAAGTCAGGCTGGAAATATCCTTATATTGTGGCTCACCGGGTGGGAAATGACTACCTATATCCCCCAAAGCTGCCGCCCCGAGCAGGGCATCAATGATGGCATGGGTTAACACATCGGCATCACTCCAACCACTAAGCCCCTTACCAAATGGTATATCTATACCCCCCAGCACTAGCCTGCGCCCTTGAGTCAGAGGATGAATATCATAGCCTATACCAATACGCGTCTTATTTTCCACGCTTCTGCCACAACACCTCAGCTAAAACCAGGTCATCAGGAGTGGTTATCTTTATATTATCATAAGCGCCCATATATAGCTTAACCTTATAGCCCAGCTGCTCCACTAACGAGGCATCATCAGTTACCTCGTCATTTGCCCGACGATAGGCTTCAGCTATTATATGGTAGTCAAACACCTGTGGCGTCTGTACTGCCCATAGATTTTGACGTGAGGGCGTCTGACGCACTATTCTATCGTCTCCCACCACCTTAATTGTATCGGTAACCGGGACAGCGGCTACAGCAGCACCATTTTCCCTTGCTTCGCTCAGTCCACAGGAGATTAAATCCTCGGTCAATAACGGTCGGGCGCCATCATGGATTACTACCCAGTGGCAATCCTTGAGTCGACTAAGTCCAGCCACCACTGAATCCTGGCGCCGCTGACCACCAGGACAAACATCGGTTACCTTCGACCACCCTTCCTCAGCTACCAGCCGCTTACCCGGCTCTAAGTTCTGCTCACTCAGGACAATGACAATCTGGTCAATAGAGCTACAGCTTTGAAAAACATCAATGGTTCGAGCTAAAACCGGCTTTCCGCCTAATGAAGCCATTACCTTATCCACCCCACCCATCCGCTGGCTCTCACCGGCAGCCACAATAACCGCCCCTACCTTCTGCTGGTTACCCATTCTTATCTACCAATTATAAAGCAAAACTAGCCCTATATCCCAAACACTCAATCTTGGCTAGTTCTACCTCTTGCCTTGCCCCTGACCAGCCCTAACCTTACCGCCTCTCTTAAAGTGCTGACTGGGATAAGCTCAATATCTTTAGGGGCAGGGCTAACTTTAGCCCCCATCTTGGGCACCAGGCAGCGCTTGAAGCCTAATCTGACTGCCTCGTTCACCCGCCTGTCTAGCTGAGAAACGGCTCTTAGCTCTCCACTCAACCCCACCTCACCCACTGCCACTAGATTAGGGTCAACCCTAACATCACGGAAGCTGGAGGCAATAGCCAAGGCAATACCTAAATCAGCCGCCGGCTCCCCAATTTTAAGCCCACCGGTAACGTTAGCGATAATATCCTGATTACCCAGCTTCAAGCCAACTCGCCTGGCTAACACAGCGGTAACCAGCAACAACCGACCAAAGTCAACCCCATTGGCAGTGCGTCGTGGTAAGCCAAAGCTGGTGGGATTAGTCAGGGCTTGTATCTCCACCAGCAGGGGACGACTACCTTCAAGGGTAGGCACTACCGCCGAGCCTACTGCTTCACCCCACCGCCGCGACAGGAACACCTGCGATGGATTATCCACCTCTATTAGACCCTCACCCTTCATCTCAAAGACACCGACCTCATTAGTAGAACCAAAGCGGTTTTTCACACCACGCAGTAGGCGATAGGCACTAAACGGCTCGCCCTCGAGATAGAGGACGACGTCAACAATGTGCTCTAAAACCCTTGGACCGGCAATAGCCCCATCCTTAGTTACATGCCCGGCAATAAAAATGGGCACTGCGCTGAGCTTTGCCCAGTGCATCAGCCGTAGGGTGCACTCTCGCACCTGACTGATACTCCCCGGGGCTGAATCCAAGTCAGGGAGGTAAACAGCCTGAATGGAATCAATAACCACCAGGCTGGGCGACAGCTCCTCAATCTGATTTAGGATGACCTCAAGGTTGGCCTCAGCCAGAAGGTAGAGATTCTCTCCCTTTACCCTGAGCCGCTCTGACCTCAGCTTAATCTGATGCAGTGTTTCCTCACCGGAAACATAAACCACTTTACCCCGAGCTTGGGCTACCAGGGCTGAAACCTGAAGCAGAATGGTTGATTTACCGATACCCGGGTCGCCACCAATGAGCACCAGAGAGCTAGACACCAGCCCTCCACCCAGCACCCGGTTAAACTCGGTCATGGGAAGTGAAAAACGGTCTGCCGCCTCAATATGAACCTGAGATAACTCTTGAGGTGGGCTAACCACGGAAATAGATTGGGAAGTAGTAGGGGCGGTTACCGTTGTTTCGACAAATGTGTTCCACTGCTGACAGTTAGGGCAGCGTCCTAGCCACTTCAGGCTCTCCTTGCCACACTGCTGACAGACAAAAATAGTCCTGGTACCGGACTTATCTAATCTCCCCATAGAATAACTTTACTTCATTCTGGGGGGCAAAGCAACACCATTTCAGGTTGAGAAAAGGGGCTTTTGACTGTGGTGAAATAATTAACCGCCTAGTATACCCAGGAATATCCCGGCAGCAGTAGCCGTGCCAATTACACCAGCCACGTTGGGACCCATGGCGTGCATCAACAGGAAGTTCCTGGGGTTTGCCTCCTGGCCCATCCTCTGAACTACCCTAGCCGCCATTGGCACCGCCGAAACACCAGCCGCACCTATCATCGGGTTAATCTTCTCTTTAAGGAAAAGATTCATGAACTTGGCTAAGATTACGCCAAAGAATGTGGAAGCAGCAAAGGCAGCTATTCCCAAGCCAAACACCATCAGGCTCGCCGGCTTGAGAAACGTTCCCGCGCTCATAAAGGCACCGACACATAGACCGAGGAGGATAGTTAGGATATCTATAAAAGCGGTAGCAGCAGTATTAGCTAGCCTATCGGTAACACCGCATTCCCTCAGTATGTTACCAGCCATAAACATGCCAATGAGAGGGGCTGATTTGGGCACCAGAAGAATGATAATGATAGCGCCGATCACCGGGAATAGAATTTTTTCCAGCCTAGACACCGGGCGCAATTGCGGCTTCATGTACATGGCCCGTTCCTCTTTGGTAGTCAGCGCCTTTATCACCGGAGGCTGGATAATAGGCACCATTGCCATATAGGTATAAGCGGCTACGGCGGTAGCTCCAATGAGATGAGGAGCCAACCTATTAGTCAAAAAGATGGTAGTTGGTCCGTCAGCACCCCCGATTATACCGATAGAAGCCGCCTCATAAATGTTGAAGCCAAGCAGTAAGGAAATGAAGAAGGCAGCGTAAACGCCAAATTGTGCCCC
>CP070810.1:12471-19243 GCA_020343755.1 Dehalococcoidia bacterium
AATCCTTATTAAACGGGGTAGTCAGTCGCCTATCAACACCCCGGTTGACTAGACTGATTGCCAAAACACCCACCACCTCCTGGCACACCCGGGCACATAAGGCACACAGAATACATTTCCGGTTATCCTCTTCCAATCTGAAGGTGGGCTTATCAACACCCAGCTTACTGGCTAAGTCCTGTATTACCTCTGAATCAGGGCATCTGGCTAACAACAGCTCTATTATCATCCTGCGGTTATCTAAAACTCTCTCAGTGTTAGTTTTCACCATAAGCCCTTCTTCTACCGGATAAAGGCAAGAGGCTACCAATTTTTCTCTTCCCTTGGTAACGATTTCAACCAGGCAAAGCCGGCAAGCGCCGTAAGGCGTGACCCCTTCGTGGGAGCATAGGGCCGGTATATAGATGTTATTATCCCTAGCTACATCCAGTATCATTGCCCCTTCTTCTGCCTGAACCTCTCGCCCATCAATAGTTAATGTTACCATTACTTTGTTACCCTCACCTTATGGCTACGGCACCAAGCCTACACACATCATAGCAAGCCCCACACTTGATGCACTTCTCCTGGTCTAAAATAACTGGCTTCTTTTTCCCCATAAAGGTTATGGCTTCCACAGGACAAGCCTTAACACAAAGCCCACACCCGGGACATTTTTCCTCAATAATCTGGTAGGTAACCAGTTCTCTGCAGATACCAGCGGGACACTTTTTGTCCCTCACATGAGCCTCATACTCATCCCTGAAATAGCGGATGGTGGTCAGAACTGGATTGGGGGCAGTGGTTCCTAGAGCACACAGTGAGCCATCAATTAGTGCCGTCGAAAGACGCTCCAGCAATTCAATATCCCCACTCTTCCCTCTCCCCTCGGTGATATCAGTTAGTATTTCTCTCATCCGCTTTAACCCTTCACGGCAAGGGACACACTTACCACAAGACTCACCCTCGAGAAAGCTGATGAAGTACTTGGCGATATCCACCATGCAATTATCCTCGTCCATTACAATCATGCCACCGGAGCCCATCATAGAGCCTACTTTGGTGAGCTCGTCAAAATCCACTGGCAAATCGAGTAAACTCTCCGGAATAACTCCGCCTGAGGGACCACCCGTCTGGACTCCCTTAAACTTTTTCCCTTTAGGAATGCCACCACCGATATCAAAAATAACCTCCCTGAGTGTCATCCCCATAGGTACCTCTACCAGTCCAGTATTATTCACTTTGCCCACCAGAGAGAAAATCTTTGTTCCCTTGCTCTTTGGGGTGCCTATTCCAGCATACCAGTCGGCACCTCGATTAATTATTAGCGGGACATTTGCCCAAGTCTCCACGTTGTTCAGATTAGTTGGCTTATCCCATAAACCCCTTTCAACGGTATGAATATACTTTGCCCTAGGCTCGCCTACCTTACCCTCAAGTGAAGCCGTGAGTGCTGAGGACTCGCCACAGACAAAAGCCCCACCACCCCTATTTACCCTAATGCTGAAGTCAAATCCAGAGCCTAAGATATCTTTACCTAGAAGCCCATATTCCTCGGCCTGTTTAATAGCTATCCGCACATTTTGGACCGCCAGGGGATATTCATTGCGAACATAGATGTAGCCCTGATGGCCACCTATAGCATAGGCTCCAATTATCATCCCTTCCACAACGCTATGAGGATTCCCTTCAATCAGGCTTCTATCCATGTAGGCACCGGGGTCACCTTCATCCGCATTACATATTATGTATTTGGTGTCCCCTTTAGCTTTTCGACAGGTTTCCCACTTAATGCCGGCGGGGAATCCCCCACCACCACGCCCCCGCAATCCAGATTTCTTGACTTCCTTGATTACTTCTCTAGGCGACATCCTAAAAAGAACCTTACTCAAAGCGGCGTAACCACCAACCGCCAAATAGTCATCAATTATGGCAGGGGCAATATAGCCATTATTACCAAAGACAAGCCGTTTCTGTCTTTTATAGAATGGCACCTCATGCTCATGGATTATTTTCTTGCCTGTATTTGGGTCAGTGTAAAGCAACCTATCAATGATATTACTCTTTACCACAGTCTCCGAGACTATCTCAGGGACATCTTCTACTTTTACTCGCTGATAGAAAATATTCTGTGGCTTAATAACTACTAGCGTTCCCCGCTCACAGAAGCCATGACAGCCAGTAGCTTTTACATCTACCTTAGCTTCCACCCCTTGCTGCTTAACTTCCTGCTGAAAAGCAGCGGCTACTCGTTCACACCCGTAAGCATGGCACCCGGTGCCACTACATATTGTGATGCAAGGCTTATTGGGGTCTCTCTGCTTAATTATTGATTTTCTTATCCGTTCTAGCTCATCAGGGGAACTTATCCTATTCAACGTCTATTCCTTCCACGATATTAAGTATAACTCTTCAATAAAGCCTTGACCTTATCGATTTTCATTTGCCCGTGGTACCCTCCATCAATTATTACTATAGGACCTAGGGCACAAGCGCCAACACAGTTAACCGTTTCCAAGGTAAATTTAAGGTCTTTGGTTGTGCCACCGGTTTTAATATCTAGCTCTCGCTCTATCGCCTCTAAAACCTTAACCGCTCCTCTAACGTGACAGGCCGTACCAAGGCAGACATTGATTAAGTAGCGCCCCCTTGGTTCCAAACTAAAAGCCTTAAAAAAAGTAGCTACACTATAGACTTGACTCAATGGGGTACCCAGAGACTGACTAACCTCCACCAAGACTTCCTCAGGGAGATAATTGTATTCTGCCTGGATATCCTGCAAAATTGACACTAACATTCCCTCGTCACGCTGGTAGTTATCTAATATTGATTCCACCTTCTGTTTCAGTTGCTTCGCCTCTATGTGCACGCTACTTTCTCCTTAAGTTTGGCATATTCCTCACTCACCCTATATTGAATCTCATTTATTGTTTCCTCAGATAGATGCCTGAACCTCCCCTGTAATTTCAGATAATCTTGGACAGGTCTTAACCGAGGTAAATCAATGCTTAATTTATATTTGTCATTCTCTACCTCATACAGAGGGAATATCCCTGTCTCCACAGCCAGGCGACCTATCCTGATAGTTAAATTGGTAGCCGACCTCCAACCAGTGGGACAAACCGATAGGATATGAACATAAGCCGGTCCGTGGATGGCTGCTCCCTTTGCCACCTTGGCCATCATATCAAAAGGATAGCTGGGGCAGGCAGTAGCGACATAGGGTATATCATGGGCAGCAGCAATAGCCGGCATATTCTTCTTCCAAGTAACCTGACCTATGCTCATCTTGCCGGCTGGGGCAGTGGTGGTTGAGGCACCGTAGGGGGTAGATGAAGACCTTTGAATCCCGGTATTCATATAGGCTTCGTTGTCAAGGCAGATATAAAGAAAGTCATGGCCTCGTTCTAATGCTCCGGATAGTGCCTGAAGTCCGATATCACTGGTTCCACCATCACCAGCCATCGCTACCACGTTTATCTCTTTGGCTAGGCATTTCCCCTTCCGCATAATGACTTTCAAGCCAGCTTCTATACCTGAAGCTACTGCTCCCGTATTCTCAAATAGGGTATGAATCCAGGGAACGCACCATGAGGTATAAGGCAGCGGTGATGAAACCACTTCCATACAACCAGTGGCAGTAACAATTATTACATTCTGCCCTAATGCCTTGCAGGCTAGCCTTACGGCTAAAGCTTCACCACAACCAACACAAGCCCGGTGACCAGGGGCAAAGTTTTCTTTCTTAGTCACCAGTTTAGGCACAAAGACAGCATATTTTTCCATTATTCTCGCACCCCGAACATTTCAAATTCTTGCTCGCTTCCCGTCTGTGAAATCTCTATACCTCGGTTGATTATCCCTCTAAATTCACCCGGAGAAATATCTCTCCCACCCAAACCGCTAACAAAGCCTATCACCTTTGGCTTTTTGTCTTCACTATATAAGGCTGACCTAATCTCGGAGCAGACCGGCCCACCCGGACCACCAAAGGAAATAGCTCTATCAAGTACAATGAGAACCTCGGCATCTCTAACTGCCTGGCGAATTTCAGCAAAGGGGAAGGGGCGCCATAAGCGAAGCTTTATTAGCCCCACTTCTTTGCCCTCGTCTCGCAAGCTATCTATGGCACTCATTGCCGTCTCGCTAAAACTACCCATTACTAGTAAAAGTACCTTAGCCTTTTCACCACGGTAGCTTTCCACCGGAGAATAGTGGCGGCCAAAGCAGTCACCAAACTCCTTCCAGCACTGAAGAATTACCTCTTTAGCCGCGGTTAAATTAACTTGCTGTGCTTTCTTCACCTCGGTATATATGTAGGGCGGGGCAAAAGCACCCATAGTTATCGGTTTATCAGGGTCTAGTGGCAAAGGATACTGATTGGGGGGGAGAAATTTGTCAACCTCGCCCTGCTCTGGAATGTATATGGGCTCAATCACATGGGTTAGGTGAAATCCATCCAGGTTAACCATCGCTGGGAGTAAAACTCTCTGGTCTTCGGCAATGCGGAAGGCACAGAGCACGTTGTCAAAGGTTTCCTGCCCATTGGCGGCAAATATTTGAATCCAGCCAGTGTCACGGGCAGCCATTACATCAGAATGGTCACCCCAGATACTTAGGGGCGCTGACAAAGCTCGGTTAGCCACCGCCATAACTATTGGCAGCCGCATAGCTGAGGCAACATATAAAACCTCGTGCATCAGCTCTAATCCTTGACCAGCAGTGGCAGTAAATGTTCTTGCCCCGACTGCTGCCGCTCCAAGGCAGGCACTCATTGCTGAGTGTTCAGATTCAACGGGAATAAAAGCGGCATCTAGTTCGCCATTGGCTACTAGCTCGGCTATGTCCTCCACGATGTGAGTCTGTGGGGTAATGGGATAAGCAGAAACGACATCAACATTAGCCAGCTTGGTGGCTATGGCGATAGCTCGTGAAACCTCTATTCCTATCCTTTGTGCCGTCATTCTTTTTCCTCCACCATAGTAATAGCTTGTGTCCAGCACTCGCAGGCACAGATACCACACCCCTTGCAGTAAAATAAATTAGCATCAAAATGTCCCTCAGCTGTCTGCTGACGACACCCCTCAGGGCAAAAAATGGCGCACAGACCACACTTTATGCATTTGCTAGTATCAAGGATTGGTCTTTGCGTCCTCCAGCCTCCAGTTTGGTACTGACTAGCGTTTCCCGGCTCGGTTATTATTGAACCGATTTCAAGAGCTTTCCATGTTAGTCCGTCTTCTGGGTTAGTCAATTACTCTTACTCCTTACCAAAGTCTCCTCATGTGCCCTCTTCATAGCCTCAATATTCCTTTCCGCCAAACGACCGAACCGCTGTCTTAAAGGCTCGAACAAGGACTCTAATTTAACCACCTCGGTGGCTTTTAATAGAGCTCCGATCATAGAAGTATTAACAATAGGAACACCGAGTAGTTCTTCGGCAATCTTAGTAGCATCAACCGTGGCTAATGACCAGTTAACATTAAATTCCTGCCTAATTTGCTCCGGTGGTTTTTTAGTATTAACTACTAACATCCCAGTGGCTTTAAGCCCTGAAGTAACATCCACAATACGTAATAGACCAGGGTCAAGCACTACAACTACATCAGGCTCAGCAATTTCGGCTCTTACCCTGATAGGTTGATTACTACTTATTCTGACAAAGGCTACCACAGGGGCTCCCCTCCTTTCGGCACCAAAGGCGGGGAAGGCTTGAGCATACTTACCTTCATTTATCGCCGCCTGGGCTACCAATTCAGCAGAGGTAACTGCTCCCTGACCACCACGACCATGCCACCTAATCTCAGTAAATCCGTCTGTATTTACCACCTTAACCCCCAATTATTAACAAAAACGCCCCTGGAGCGACTCGAACGCTCGCACCCAGCTCCGGGGGCTGGTGCTCTATCCATCTGAGCTACAGGGGCCACTTCATACCATATCATATCACCGCTATGCGGACTCATTCAACAAAATAAGAAAGAGCTATACCTACGATTTAGGGGGAAACAGATACTGCGTGGTGGTTCTAAGCTGCTTCCTGACCAAAGCTAGCTGCGGTTTGTAGAGCACAATCTTTTTTTGTCTCGGGGTGACCGGCATATCAAGAACCTTTGCCATAACCTTCTCCTCCACCTCCCCCTGGCATATTACCGCTACTTCACCTCGCCCGACATTCACCTCTAAAAGCAGTGGCAGCAATAACGCCTTTTGCTCATCATTGTCTATCAAACTGGCCAGATATTTAAGCTCTCTTCTTTTAAACAGATGCATGCTACCATCTCTACACATTACATGAGGATACTCCTCAGCCAATAAATCCGAAAGCGGTTTTTGCTTACTTGGCAAATGGGCATTTACTACCCTTAACTCGCCCTTTAGACATTCTTGGAGCAGCCTCTCGTAAGGTAACTCACTCACCATTTGACTATCTCCGCTCAAGCAGTACCTTTACTCGCTTTAATCGCGACTTCTCTTCTCTATCCCTTTCCTCAAACTTCATATAGAGATATTTTATCGTCGCTTGTAAACCGGGGATTATTAGATATTCCAGCGCATTGAGTATTCGCTTTGTCCTGCTTATTTCCCTTCCCAGCAGTTCCAAACTTCTCTGAAGCTCAGCCAGCTCGACGATTGTCTCAAGGCATTTTTCAGATAGCTGTGCTGTCTGGTCCAACCACGAAGAGGTATCAACTAGACTATATCCTCTTGCCGCCTGTTGAGCTTCCCTTAACTCAAAGGCAGGGATTCTCACTCCGCCTACGTTTCTTAAGCCAGCAGCAATTCCTAAATC
>CP070810.1:19343-22115 GCA_020343755.1 Dehalococcoidia bacterium
CTTCATCCGGCTGTGGTGAGGTCACTACCATAGAGCCGGGCTTGATAATGCCTGCCTTCTCCCTAGCCAGTTCAGTCAAAGAGCCACCTAATACATCGGTATGGTCAAAGCTAATAGGGGTGATAATGCAAACCTCAGGCTGGATTACATTGGTGGCATCAAGCCTGCCTCCCAACCCTACCTCCAGCACCTGAAAATCAACCCCCTTTAGCTTGAAGTGGGCCAAGCCCAGCGCCGTTAACAGCTCAAAGGTAGTCAACTCTCCGTAGGTAGCTTTCTGATTTACTACCTCAACCTCAGGCTTGAGCCTCTCCACCAGAGCAATAAGCTCTCCTTGGGTAATCAACTCTCCATTAACCTTAAAACGCTCCCTTAGGTCAGTAAGGTGAGGTGAGGTATACAGTCCGGTAGTATAGCCTGAAGCAGTAAGCGCTGCCGTCACCATAGCCGCTATGCTACCCTTACCATTGGTGCCGGCAATATGAACTGACTTGGCTGCCAGGTGGGGATTACCTAAACGAAACAGCAGTTCTGCTACCCGCCTCAGGTCATAATTAGCCGCATCCCGCGGAACGTGCATAGTTTCATAGTCAATGAAACTATAGAGGTAATCTAGAGCCTGCTGATAATCCATTCAATTGTTCTATTTTTCACTCAATGTGGACCCACCGGATGTTTTAATGCTGCCTAGCGTGGGATTGCCTGAATAGTTGAGTGTTGAAGCCCCACTCAGGTTAGCATCTAATCTGCCATCCAGATTTACCGTACCACTGCTGGCCCCGCTGAGTCTGACATCTGCATTGTTAACCACAAAATCAGCCAGCTTCACACGGCTGGCGCCAGAGGCATCGACAACAATGTCGCTGGCCGAACCCTCCAACTGGACGGTACTGGCCCCTGAAATGTCAATGTCGGCATTTCCAGCTGTTATGTCACCGGTAAGACGGCTGGCCCCCGACAGGCCAAGAATGAAATCGTGTGAGGAGCTAAATCCCTGAACATTACCACGCGTAGCTCCTGATAATTCTAGCCCATAAAGATCGGGCATGGTAATTCTAGCTCTCTGGGTGGTAGAAATGTAGTTGTATCCCCATTTGAGACGTATCTTTAACGTCTCTCCTGATTTAGAGACCGTGATGTAGTCGAATAGGTTGTCGTCGGCAGTTATGCTAACGCTGTATGAATCAGACTGGGCAATCTCAACCTCAAAGGCACTACCGACTTCAACCCGGGTAAAACCGATGAACTCGAATTCTCTAGTCTCCAGGTTCCTGGAACCCGTTACCACGCCTCCTATACCCCCTATGCAACCCGCTATCAATCCCGAGGTCAAAAGTACCACCACCAACACTAGTACTATTGTTTTCTTCACGGACCCTCCATATCAAAAATTTACTCGTATCGCTAATTATATCATTGCTGGTTAAGCCCAAACAATCTCAAAACTGGTGGCTAATTACACTTGACGCCGTCTATATCGACTTATAACCTTATCATAGGGGATAAAGTGAACTTTGTTGAAAAGCTGGTAAATGCCACTCGTAAGCATAATAGCTTACTCTGTGTCGGGCTTGACCCTGATCCAAAGCTGATGCCTGACAAAATAGGTGTCTTTGATTTCAACAAGGCAATTATTGATGCTACCTCTGACCTGGTATGCGCCTACAAACTCAATCTCGCCTTCTACGAAGCTTTAGATGATGAAGGACTAGATGCCCTAAAGCAGACTATTAAATACATTCCAAATGACATTCCAGTTATCGGCGACGCTAAGCGGGGCGATATTGGTAATACGGCTAAAGCCTACGCTAAGGCTATTTTTACTAACCTTAACTGTGATGCTACCACCGTGAATCCCTACTTGGGCTTTGACTCAATAGAGCCCTTCATCCAATATAAGGACAAAGGAGTCTTTATATTGTGCCGGACATCAAACGCTGGTGCCATAGACTTCCAGTCGCTTCGCTGTGAGGCAGAGCCTGACTACCGTCCGCTATTCGAGCTGGTAGCCCTCAAAGCTAGCCAATGGAACATATATGGCAACATCGGGCTGGTGGTTGGCGCTACCTATCCCGAGGAACTAAAGCTGATTCGAAACAGTCACCCCGATATGCCACTTCTGATACCAGGCATTGGTGCCCAGAAGGGAGACTTGGCTTCAGCGGTCCGTTACGGGGTTAATGCTCAAGAGGAAAGGGCGATTATAAGCTCATCACGGCAGATTATATACGCCTCACGGGAAGAAGATTTCGCCCCGGCAGCACGGCAGGTCGCCTCATCACTGCGAGCACAGATTAACCATTATCTATCTACACGCCCATCAGGGTGATGGAATTAGAACCGCTAGACCGGGAGGGAGGGCAGGTGGTAAAAAGCTTTGTCATCGCTCAGGGAAACGAGGAGAGGCTAGAACTAAAGGTTGTGGCTCAGCTTAAAGGGAAAGAGCTGGAAGACGAAGGCTTTGCCTTTGGACTTTGGCTGTTGGAAAATGCGTCAAGCCCGTTCCTGAAGGGATTGGCTGAGGCGATGGATGAGGCGGAGATAAGGAAAAAGGTGGGGCTGGGGTATTAGAATGGTCATGGAAATAAAGCTGGGCGACGTGGTTCGCCTCAAGAAGAAGCATCCCTGTGGTAGCTATGAGTGGCAGGTGGTAAGGCTGGGGGCTGATATCGGGATTAAATGCCTTAAATGCCATCACCGTGTCCTTCTGGAAAGAAGCGTCTTTGAGCGTAGGGTTAAACAATTCATTTCCCGGAGTGAATAATGACTCGC
>CP070810.1:22215-24925 GCA_020343755.1 Dehalococcoidia bacterium
AACGGGGCAGTTGGGGCTAGCCGTCCACCCTGTGATAATGACTGGGTGCCTACCTCTTACCAAATAGGTCTTACGGGTAAGATTATCGCCCCCGACCTTTACATCGCGGTAGCTCTCTCTGGTTCTAGCCAGCACATGACTGGTTGTTCTGGGGCTAAGAACATTGTGGCGATTAATAAGGACCCTGAGGCAAATATCTTTCGGGAAGCCCGCTTTGGTGTAGTGGGCGACTGGAAAGCGGTGCTGCCTGCCTTCACCGATAAGGTTAAGGCGCTTCTAGCTGAATAATAGCACTGGGGTTATTTAAGCATCATAGATACATCTAATTAAGCGGATGGGGAAAGTATCCCCCTAAGCCACTCTCCTTTTTTACCCTTGATAAACCGCCTAGTAACGGTTATCATTTAGTATCAATAAGAGGCGGGGCGAATTCAAGTGGGAGAACAGAACCTAGATACCCTAGCTGATAGAGTAGCTGAGTTAATTGTGAATGCCAAAAGGGTGGTCGTCTTCACCGGGGCTGGGGTTAGTACTGAATCGGGTATGCCTGATTTTCGCAGCCCAGGTGGAATCTGGGAGAGGTTTGACCCGGAGGACTTCACCTATCAGAAGCTTATGCATAGCCCCGAATCCAGGAAAAAATGGTGGCAGATATTTAAGGAAAGAGAGCTAACCACTGAGGCTGAGCCCAACCAAGCCCACTTGGCTATCGCTGAGTTGGATAAGCTGGGTAAGCTTGATTGTGTCATTACTCAAAATGTGGATACTCTGCACTGTAAAGCAGGGTTGGCAGAAGACAAGGTATTTGAACTCCATGGCAGTATCCGGTGGGTCGTTTGCCTAAGCTGTGGTAAGCGTTACCCCAGTGAACAAATTAGAGCCAGGCTGGATGAGGGTGAGGAAATCCCAGAGTGTGAGTCCTGCCACGGTATTCTGAAACCAGAAATTGTTCTCTTTGGTGAGATGCTACCGGAGAAGGTGTTTGAAGAAGCAGCCCACCGCTCATCCAGCGCTGACCTCTTCGTTGTAATTGGCTCGACTCTGATTGTTTACCCTGCCGCCAATATGCCTATCTATGCCCTTGAGTCGGGAGCCAAATTAGTCATCATTAATCTCAGCCCCACCCCCATGGATGACCAAGCCACTGTCCTGATTAGGGCTAAGGCTGGTGAGGTAATGTCAAAAGTAATACAGTGGGTAAGGGAAAAAGTCAGCGGACTTTAGCGCACCCGGATGATAGCGACATAAACGCCCAGAGCCACGGCTAAAAGGTCAAAGGGGCTAAACCTTACAAACCAAGAGCCCCACGGAGGGAAGATATAAACTAAATAGGTTATTGCCACGGCAGTGCCGGCAATAAGGACTAAGCCTCTACTACGCTTACGATTGACCGAAAGGCCAACCACCTCTCCAATGGCAAAACCAAAACCAGCTGCCAGCAGGAAATTAAAGTAAACGAAAGGCATTACCGCCCTAATTGCCCCCCAAGCAGCACCGCAACCAAAAATCATACCGACGGCGGCACTTATAGCTCTGAGATAATACCCGGGAGTAACGCGAAAGGTAGGCAGCTTCTGCAACCGAGCACAATCGGGGCATCGAGCACCAACAGGTGTCTGCACCAGGCACTTGGGGCAGATGGGCTTACCGCATTTACCGCATCTCAGGTTAGTTTCAATATTAGGGTGAGTAGCACATCTCATTTTATTGAGCAGTAAATATTTTAATTAATTTAGATGGCGAGGGTTGACTAATTTTAGCGCCCGCTGTTCGGCTAGAGCCATAAGGCGCTCCGCCGCCTCTATGGGCACATCATTACCACCAATCCTAGTCTCAGTGCCAGGGGCTAGACCATGGTAATCACTACCACCAGTAGCAATAAGATTGTGCCTATGGGCTAAGCTAACCAGCCTGCTTACCTCATCAGCAGTATAACCATTGTAATAGGCTTCAATGCCTACCAGACCAATCGCCTTTAGCTCGATAACCATTGCCTCAAAGTCGTTAACGGTTAGAGGGTGGGCCAGCACTGGTAATCCGTTAGTCCGCAGTATTAGCTCCACTGTTCTGGCAGGCGTCATCTTCTCCCACTTAACATAGGCAGGGCCATCCCGACCTAAATATTTAGTAAATGCCTCCTTAACCGAGGCGACATAACCCTTGTCTAACATAGCTTGAGCAATATGAGGGCGACCAATAGAGCCACTACCAGCTATTTCCTGGACTTGCTGCCACTCAATGGGAATACCTAAATTTCTCAGTTTAACAATTATTCCTTGAGCCCTCTGTTGCCGAGAATTACGCATTGTCTCCAGTCTAGCCCTCAGCTCCTGAGCAGTATAATCGATAAAGTAGCCTAGAATATGGACTTCACCCCGAGGGACATCGGTACTCATCTCAATGCCGGGTATCATTTTCAGCCCGGGGAAAGCCCTGGCCGTTTCTAAGGCGGGAGCAATACCATCCACCGTGTCATGGTCGGCAAGGGCAATAATGGTTAACCCTTGCTCTGCCGATTTAGTGACAACCTCTTCCGGGCTAAGTCGACCGTCAGAGGCAGTGGAGTGTATATGGAGGTCTACCTCAGACACTGCTACTCCACCTCCTGACAGATGCGGTCGATGCTTATTGCCTTACCGCTATTTTCATCTACCCTAACCAGAACGGCATTAAATATTGTTTTGCCCTTGCCTACAGACAAGCGATGGGG
>CP070810.1:25025-29225 GCA_020343755.1 Dehalococcoidia bacterium
ACCCCGCCACCAATGTATCAGCACTGGAGACTGTAATGACTAAGCTGCACTCTGGGGCAAAATTTGGCGGTAAGACCTACCAGGTATCAGGTGGGTTACATGGGGTAGGGGCTTCAGTAGTGAATGCCCTTTGCTCCTGGCTCAGGGTTAATGTCAGGCGCGATGGCAAGCTCTATCAACAGGACTATAGGCAAGGTATACCCCAGGGAGAGGTGGCACCGGTTGGTGAAGCCAGTGATACCGGGACTACCATTACCTTCCTCGCCGATGAGGAGATATTCAGCAAGGTCAGCTACGATTTTAATACCCTCAGCCAGCGAGTACGAGAAATGGCCTACCTGAATAAGGGGCTGGAAATATGCCTCAAGGATGAACGTAGAGACTGCGAGCAGACCTTCTACTTTGAGGGTGGAATCACTAGCTTCGTTGGCTACCTTAACCGGAATCGGGAAGTTCGCCACCGCCAACCTATCTATATCTCCAAGCTGGTAAACAGCACTATAATCGAATCAGCCCTCCAGTATAACGATGGCTTTACCGAGTCCACCTACAGCTTCGCTAACTGTGTTAATACCACAGATGGGGGCACTCATCTTACCGGCTTCCGCTCGGCACTAACCCGAGTGCTTAATGACTATGCCCGCAAGAACAAGTTTATCAAAGAGGAAGAGTCCAACCTGATAGGTGATGATGTCAGAGAGGGGCTTACCGCCATTATTAGTGTTAAGCTTGCCGAACCACAGTTCGAAGGCCAGACTAAAGCCAGGCTGGGCAATCCTGAGGTCAAAAGCCTGGTGGAGAGTGTTGTCGGCGAGGGGCTATCCCTCTACCTTGAGGAACACCCCGATGATGCCAAAAGGATTATGGATAAGTGCCTCACCGCTGCCAGAGCCAGAGAAGCCGCCCGAAAGGCTCGCGATTTAATTATTAAAAAGAGCACTCTGGATACCGCCACCCTGCCTGGGAAACTGGCTGATTGCTCAGAGAAAGACCCATCTTACCGTGAACTATACCTAGTCGAGGGACCCTCAGCCGGTGGCTCAGCCAAAGAGGGTCGGAATCGTCGCTTTCAGGCTATTTTGCCACTGCGGGGCAAAATCCTCAACGTGGAAAAAGCACGCTTGGATAAGATGCTAGCTCATGAAGAAATCCGTGCCATCATCACTGCTCTTGGAGCCGGCATAGATGATGACTTTGACTCATCAAAGCTCCGTTATCACCGGGTCATTATAATGACTGACGCTGATGTTGATGGCTCTCACATCCGTACCCTGCTGCTAACCTTCTTCTTCCGCCACATGGTCGACCTGATTAACCATGAGCACCTGTTCATTGCCCAGCCACCGCTATACCGAATCAAGTCCAGCAAGCTGGAGCACTGGGCTTACTCTGACCAGGAAAAGGAAGAGGTTCTGGAAAAGCTAAAGGGGGCTAAGAAGGTGGAGGTTCAGCGGTATAAGGGTCTGGGGGAGATGAGTGCCGAGCAACTGTGGCAAACCACTATGAACCCAACTAGCCGCACCCTGCTTGCCGTCACTTTAGAAGATGCCACCAAGGCCGACCACACCTTCCACGTCTTAATGGGTGGAGAAGTCCCACCCCGCAAAGCCTTTATCCAAGCCCACGCCAAAAGCGTCAGAAACCTTGATATTTAATGAACGACGCTCAACAGAGCGGTAAAATCGTAGCCCGCTTGCTTCAGTCTATCGCTTCCGCCTTCACGGCGGTCAACCAGCACGATAACCTTTACCACCTTGCACTTCACCACTTCCACCGCCTCTATTGCCTTAAGTACTGAGCCCCCGGTGGTAAGCACATCATCAACTATAGCCACCCTAGAACCTTGCTTGAGATGCCCTTCAATCTGCCTCATGGTCCCGTGCTCCTTGGCTATTTCCCTAACTATAAAAGCTGGAATCGGCTTCCCCTCTAGGTGGCTAACCAAAGTTACCGAAGTTACCATGGGATAAGCCCCGGTTGCCACCCCGCCGATAGCATCCACCCCGGCCTTAATCAGCTCATCAAATATCGCCTTGCCCACCTGGTAGGCTCCCTCTGGAGATAGAGTAATCCTTTTGCCGTCAATATAATAATTACTCTTCTTTCCCGAGGTGAGGGTAAATTCGCCGGTCAGGAAAGCCCCAACCTCAGTGGCGATTTCCTTAATCCTTCTGGTGCCCTCGGTATCTAATCCCAATTCTAGACTAGGATATGTCTCCATAATGCAACCTCCTGCCCAAGGTCTATACTTTAGTGTATAGCCCCTGTTCCCGAATATATCTATCTACCGGCTCGGGGACAAATTGCCCAATGGATAGCCCCTGAGCCACCCGCTGCCTGATTACCGAGCCACTGATATCCACCTCCGGTGTATCAAGCAGGATAACCTTTTGAGCTAAGCCAGGGATAGTAGCCTCCAGGGATTTTAGGTCAACCTTAGGATAGCCTGGTCGAGGGACAGCCACCAGGCGACACATCTTAATCAGCCGGGACGGCTCCCGCCACTTAGGCAACTCAGCCAGACTATCCCAACCTAAAATGAAAAACAGCTCATCCCCACCCCCAAACTGACCCTTTAGTTCGGCAATGGTATCAACCGCATAAGACGGACCAGCCCGCTCTATCTCCATAGTAGACAGTTTAAAATAAGGCTTATCTCCAATCGCCAGGCGCACCATCTGGACACGATGTTCCACAGCCGCAATTGGACTGTCCATCCTCAGCCAAGGCAGACCAGCCGGGACAAAAAGAATCTCGGTCAAATTCAGCCGGGCTCTTGCCTCCTCGGCAATAATAAGGTGCCCATTATGGATGGGGTCAAAGGTCCCCCCCAGCACACCTATATTCATCCTGCTACCACTCCCATTCTAAACTCCCACAGCGAACCTTGTCACCTGGCTTAACCCCAGCCTTCTCCAAAGCCTTGCTCACCCCCAGCCTGGCAAATTGCCTTCTAATCTGCCGCTGCACTTCAGGACTGGACACATCTGACTTAGCGACAAGGCGCTCCAGTTCAGGGACAACAACGACAAAGGTATCGCCTTCCTTATACACACTGGGCCCACCACCTCTGGGCTGAGGGTGAAAGACCTTCGTGACAACCTTCTCCCCACCTCCCCTCTCAACCGTAACCTGACTCACCATCTCCATGGCTTCAGCCATAAGCTCGGAAACACCCTCCCCGGTGGCCGCTGAAATGAATAGGGGTGAGGTTCCGACTACATTAAAGGCATCATTAATCTCAGCTAACTTAGCCCGAACCTCAGGCAAATCAATCTTATTAACTACCACCAGCTGGGGCTTCTGTGCCAGGGCTGAATCATACAAGCTGAGCTCATTATTTACCTGTATCATGTCTTCCACCGGAGACGCCGAGCTACCGTCTACCAAGTGAATAAGTATCTTGGTACGGCCAACATGGCGTAGAAAATCGTGTCCCAAACCGCGCCCAAGGTGGGCACCATCTATTAACCCTGGAATCTCAGCCAATACAAAGCTACGTTGGCCAACTTCAACCGCACCCAGAATGGGCTCACGGGTGGTAAAGGGATAACTGGCTATTTTAGGCTTGGCGGCTGAACAGGCAGCTAGTAAGGTAGACTTGCCCACATTGGGATATCCCATAACCCCAACATCGGCGATAAGCCTCAACTCTAATATTACCGAATTCTCCTCCCCAGTCTCCCCTATCTGAGCAATCTGTGGGGCTTGATTAGTCGCCGAAACAAAACGGGCGTTGCCCCATCCCCCTTTCCCACCCCTAGCTATCACTACCTGCTGCCCGGCCTCCTCCAAATCAGCCATAAGGGCTTTACCACCTACCTGTGTCTTAGACAAGATCACCGTCCCTACCGGGACGGTTAATATCAGGTTTTTCCCCTTCTTACCGTGTTTCTTTTTACCCTTGCCACCCTCACCATTAGCTGCTTTATAGAATCGTCTGCGCTCATATGCCCGCAGGCTGCTAACACTACCATCAGCTTTAACTATCACATCTCCCCCGTCACCACCATCACCACCATCAGGTCCACCAAAAGGAACAAATTTCTCCTGCCTGAAGCTTACTACTCCATCTCCACCTTTACCTGCCCTCACCCTTATTGCTACCCTGTCATACATACTATAGTTATTATAGATTATTTTCCTTGAAGATATAATCAATTATTTAATTAAGAATCTTAATAATAGTGGATAAGCAAG
>CP070810.1:29325-37764 GCA_020343755.1 Dehalococcoidia bacterium
AGAGGAACGGAAAGAGTTTATACGTAAGGATCGCACGAAAATGGAAGAACTCGGTTACAAACTACATTGGTTGATTGACTGTAGTTGGTCAAACAAAGAGTGGCAAACTATTGGGATTGAGGAATGGCCTAGCATGGAAGCTATTGAGAAGTACGAAAGATACTGCGAAGAAGAACTAGAAGCGTTCAAGTATGCTGAGGTTAAGGCTTATTTGGCTACTCCCTTGTCCACTCAATACAATCAACCTGGTATAACGAACAAATGATGCCATCTTTTAGCTAACCCTAGGCTGTCACCGATGGTTCGAGGGCCATAGAATTCAATGACTAGCAACAAAAAGGTAATATCATGCTGCTATTGTTACTATGCTCTTGATAAGGCATACCCCTTGTCTGCAGTGTAAGTATACCTACAACGGAACAGTGATGCCGATGTTTGTCCAATGGTGAGTAAACTCGACGGACTGTCCGATGATTGTGCGGATGTAGGTTCCAACGGGATAATTCCCTCTATGTCAATATGCTCCGGTGTGGCAGTGACCTTTATGGCCAGCATATCCAGGATCGCTCTCTTGTCCTGATATGTGGCAGCGTCTAGGTCTTGTCGCCATTGCTGCTACCCAACTATGCTAAGCAGCCGTATGATTACCTGTCTGATTACACCAAAGGGACATTGAAAGTTGGTCAGATAAAAGTAGCTTAAGGATCGGGAGGGAGAGATGCCGCTGCGTATTCAAACTGATGTGAAAGAAATCGAAGGTATTTTGAATGAGATACTGAATACTAAATGCCCACCGGTAGGTCGGTGTCGTCTTCTTTCCAGTGGGTTCGGCCTAGCGCATGCGCTCAATATAGGCGAAGACATTAGCGGGCACAAGGAATGCTTAGGCTGTGGCAATTGCATAGACATTTGTCCCTTCTTGTTTCGTGAGCCGTCACGGCGGGAGAAAACAGAGCAACGGACATCGATGGCTCTAGAAAGCATAGTTGGTGGGGAGTATTTTAGCGCTGTTTTTGCCACTACTGGTCAGGGAAGGGCGACTTGTTTTCTGGTCGATAAGGGCACTCCTGGTTTTAGAGTGAGTGGCGGTGGAGAAAGGGGAGGGTGGCGAACTCAAGTTAGGAAGCCCGTGTTGTTGAGCTTTGACCGGTGTAGGGTACCTGTGGAGAATATACTCGGCGAAGAGGGCAGGGCATTCCACTTGGGTAAGAGATGGCTTCCGTCGAGGCAGGTAATAAGGGGTGCCAAGTGCATAGGGATAGCTCAGAGGTTGCTTGAGGAATCGAGAACACAGGTACAGTCATTCCAGTCATTTGGCCAATCCATTTCCCGACGGACCAGTATTGAAGCAGCGCTAGCTGATATAGGGGTGGGGATTCATGCTTGTAGGCTCATGGTTTATGAAGCAGCTTGCAAATTTGACAGCGGGGAAGCAATAAAGCGGGAAGCGGCTATGGTGAAGCTATTCGCTACTGATATGGTATATAATGTTGCTGATAAGGTGGCTCATATTTTCGGGGGGCCACCCTATATTGCCGGGCTATCTATGGAAAGACTATGCCGTAGCGTCTTAGCCACTAGCACTACTGAGCTGGCTCTGGAGCTCCAGAGAAGCACCATTGCCCGGGACATCTTAAAGGGATTGAAAGTATAAGTAATGTAGGAAGCTACCGATGGCGAAAAAGGTTATGCTCCCGCTGACTGAGGAGACCCTAGAAGACCTCAGGGCTGGAGATGATGTTCTGCTTACTGGTGTCATATATGTTGGTCGAGATGCGGCTCATAAAAGGATGATTGAAGCTCTGGACCGTGGTGAAACACTTCCCTTTGATATTAAGGGACAGACGATATACTTCATGGGTCCCTCCCCGGCTAGGCCGGGAAAGCCAAGTATCGGATAGATTAAAGGTATAATCATATTGGAATGTAGCCAGAGATGATTGGGCTATGAATATAAGGGAAATTAAACTGTCTTGGGTAACATCTGGAGGTGAGCTTAGTGCCAAAACTTCATGAGTATCAAGGGAAAAAGTTGCTGAGAGAGAGTGGCATACCGGTGCCTGAAGGTGAAGTTGCTGCCACGGCTGAGGAGGTGCGTAAGATAACAGGCAGATTGGGAAAACCGGTAGCGATTAAGGCACAGGTTGGGGTTACCGGCCGCTTTCAGGCTGGCGGCATAAGGTTTGCCGATGGTGCCGGTGAGGGGGAGAAGGCAGCCGAGGAGATACTCGCTAAAGATATCAAAGGGCTCAAAGTAGAAAAGGTTCTGGTGGAGGAAAAGCTTTCTGTTAAAGGGGAATTTTATGCCAGTGTAGTGGTAAACGACTCTTGGAGGGTTAAGGGGCCGGTTTTGATGTTTAGCACAAAAGGTGGCACTGGTATCGAGGAAATCGCCGCTAGGTTCCCGGAGAAAGTAGTCAGTATGAACGTTGACATCCTCCAGGGAGTAACGACTGAAGATACCAGCGACTTAATCGCCAAGCTTGGTGTTTCACCACCCTTGCTTAAGCCACTGAGTAAACTGGTTTATGGGCTATATGAGGTATTTAGAAAATATAGTGCTCGAAGTGTTGAAGTTAACCCGATAGTCTTGACTGAGGGGGGTAAGGTTTATGCCGCCGATTGTCATATTGTAATCGACGAAGCTTCGGTATTTAAGCACCCGGAGCTTGAGATAGATTACCCCCGTGATATTGGTCGGGCGCCCACCAAACTTGAGCGGCTTGCCTGGGAGGTAGAGAGAAAAGATTACCGTGGGGTGGGCTACTTCGCTCAGATGGCTAGGGACTTCGGGCCGGGAGAGGGTGTGGTTGGTTTCCACGGTATTGGTGGGGGTGGCGCTATGCTGGGGGCTGATGCCTTAATACGCCGTGGGCTCAAGCTAGCCAACTATGCCGACACCAGTGGCAACCCCACTGCTGCCAAGGTGTATCGTATCGTTAAGATTATTTTCTCCCAGCCCAACATCGATGGCTATATATTAATGGGGGCTTGTATTGCTAATCAAGAGCAGTGGCATCATGCCCATGCCCTAGTTAGGGCTTTGAGAGAAGAGTTACCAAGCCGACCGGACTTCCCGGTAATAATTCTGATAGCCGGGAATAAGGAGGCGGAATCCCTGGAAATACTTAGCGAGGGACTCAAGGGGCTCCCCGCCAAGGTTGAGATATACGGGCGGGAATATGTCTACAATGTTGATTACATAGCCGAGCGTATGAAAAAGCTGACCAGGGAGTATAGACGCAAGGAGGAGTCATAATTAGGATGGCAATTTATGAATTTCCCTTTATCACCGGTAAGGTTACCATTGATTACGAAAAGTGCAAGGACTGCGAAAACTATGCCTGTGTCAAGGCGTGTAGCCTGTTCGGCAGGGCGATACTGAGGGTTGAAGATGGTAAACCCGTATTAATCAGTGAGGACGCTAATAAACGTTGCATTGAAGATTTGACCTGCGAGCTTTACTGTCAAACCTACGGCAACCGGGGCCTAAACATTATTCTCGACATGTTTGGATTAGAGGCGTACCGATACAAAATTGAGCTTAGCTAGTACGGGAGGTATAAACGGGATATGGCGATACTTATCAGTGAAAATACTAAAGTGCTAATTCAGGGAATCACTGGCCGAGAAGGAAGTGCCAGAACGAGGTTTATGCTTGACTACGGTACTAAGGTGTTAGCCGGGGTATCTCCAGGTCGTGGTGGTAGTGAAGTGTGGGGAGTGCCAGTGTTTAATAGCGTGAAGGAAGCTGCTGAAGAATTTGGCCCAATAGACGCTAGCGTAACCTTTGTGCCAGGGCCACAGGTTAAAAACGCGGTAATTGAGGCCATGGAAGCTGGGGTAAGCTTTGTGGTTGTTCCTGCAGAGCGTGTGCCTCTCCATGACAGCTTGGAGATGATAGCTATGGCTCACAGGGAAGGGGCTCGTATACTTGGCCCGGGCTCCCTCGGCTTGCTTAGTGCTGGAAAAGCAGCCATGGGCTGGCTTGGTGGAACCGAAGAATTCGCTAGGGAGAGTTTTAAGCCTGGGTCAGTCGGTGTGATGTCCCGAAGCGGTGGGCAGACCAGTACGGTAGTTTGGAGTCTGACACGGACTGGAATTGGAATTACCACCGCGCTTCACGTTGGTGCGGAGCCAGTTTTGGGATTAAGCTTCGCTGAGATACTACCTCTTTTTGAAGCTGACGAGGAAACAGAAGCTGTAGTTCTATTTGGCGAGATTGGCACCGTGGCTGAAGAAGAGGCAGCGGAAGTTGTAAAAGAGGGTAGATTTACTAAGCCTCTTGTGGCGTATATAGCTGGCAGGACATTACCAGCTGGCATGAGATTCTCCCACGCCAGCGCCATAATTGAGGGTGGTAGAGGTACTGCTGAAAGCAAAGTGGAGGCTTTGATCAAGGTCGGTGCACGTGTTGTTGAACATCCGCAAGAAATCGCAACCACGTTGACAGAGATCCTGAAGGTAGGTGAACTACAATGATGGTTTTGCGGTCGATGCTTTTTGTTCCCGGGAACAGCATGAGGATGATTACCAAGGCGGTAACTCTACCCGCAGATGCCATTATATTGGACTTAGAGGACGCGGTGCCCTTGCCTGACAAAGAGACGGCAAGAATCATGGTTAGGGACTCCATAAAGGGGGTTAAATCTGGGGGGGCTTACGTGTTTGTGCGAGTCAATGCTCTCACTACCAACTTAACCGCTGAAGACTTGCAGTCTATTGTAGTTGAGAGCTTGGATGGGATAATGCTGGCAAAGGCTGAGACTAAGTCTGATATAGAAGAACTAGACAAAATGATAGGGGAGGCTGAAGAGGCTTCAGGTCTGGAGTCAGGGGCCATCAAGATAATCCCGTTAATTGAGTCAACTAGGGGTGTGGTCAATGCTTATGAAATCGCTTCGGCAAGTAAGCGCGTAGTTGCTGTTGCCTTTGGGGCTGGGGATTACTATCGGGACTTGGGACGAAGTGTTGCCTCCCTTTCTCAGGAGCAGACTGAACTCTTATATGCCCGCTCTCAGATAGCTAACTCAAGTGTTGCCGCCGGGGTTCCAGCCATAGACACTGTATTCTTCGGACTTTTGACCGACAGGGAGGGTTTTGTCAAGGAAACGACGTTGGCTTTCCAGCTAGGATTTAAAGGCAAGCTGCTTGTTCACCCAACACAGATAGAGCCGGTGAATAAGGTATTTTCACCGTCATCAGATGAGGTTAAGTATGCAAATAGGGTGGTCAAAGCTTTTGAGGCAGCACAGGCCAAAGGGCTGGGTGCTGTATCTTTCGAAGGCAAGATGATAGACGAGATGAACTACAAACAAGCTAAGGATGTGGTAAACTTTGCCGAACTTGTCTCCAAGAAGGAAGAAATGAGGCGGGAAGCCGGCTCCGTAAGTTTTTCCCATTTCTTTCCCTCTGCTTGTAGGTAGGAAATAGATTAAGTCCCAGTATAATGATATCATTTAAATAACTTTAGTTAAGCAAGGTACGTGACAAATGACGGGCGCTACTCAAAGCATGGTAGATTCCTGTAATAAGCTAAGTTACGAAGAACTTTCCCCTGCGGTCATTGATTATTTATCGGCTTTGCCTGAGGTGGATAGGTCTTGCCTGACACTACTCGGCTTTAGCGGAGGGCAGCCGTCTCAATATATGTGGCGGTGCAGGATAACAGGGTATCATCTATTGTAACCTGTGCCTGCCCAGCAGAATTTGACTCTCTTATTGGGGCTAACGATTCACAGTCTATAATCGACCACTTTCGCGAAATTGGTGCCATTAGAGATAAGGATTTTCCCTATTCTGTGGAAGACTGGATTAGTGGCTTCGGGATGATTAGCCCTGTTAAACATATAGCTGGGATTGCCCCTAGGCCGTTATTGCTGGTGCATGGTAGTAAAGATGAGTTAGTGGATGTGAGCCATGCCTATAAGCTATATGCTAAAGCCAGGCAGCCTAAGCAGATAATCATAGTTGATGGCGCTGGACACAGGCTGAGGCAGAGTGATGAGGCAATGTCTATTGTTATCGACCGACTGAAATCTCAGTTACTCTAAATTGACCTATAAATATAAAATGATTTATAATTTAATTAGATAGGATTAGTCAGGGTAAATCGAGAGGCAGACAAAGTTGCACGAGTCTTGTGGCGTTTTTGGCGTTTATGCCCCAAATGAGGATGTAGCTCGCCTTACCTTCTTCGCTTTATTTGCTCTTCAGCATCGTGGTCAAGAGAGTGCTGGTATTGCTACCACTGATGGCGCCAGACTCTGCGTTTATGCCAAGATGGGGTTGGTATCCCAGGTGTTTAGCGAAGACTCGTTAACTCAGCTCACTGGGGATATTGCCATCGGTCACAACCGCTACTCTACCAGAGGTTCCAGCCGGCCAAATAATGTCCAGCCTATTGTAGTGGGCAAAGGCCCGAATACTCTCGCCATAGCCCATAATGGTAATATCATTAATGCTGAGCACCTTTATACCGAACTCTCTGACCAGGGCTATAATTTCAACACTTCCACGGATAGTGAGGTTATTGCTAACCTCATTATCTCTTCCCCTGAGAAAAAGTGGGTGGACAGAATAAGGTATGCCATGCATCGCCTTCAGGGGGTATATTCGCTAACACTTATGACTAATCGCACTTTGTTTGCCGTTCGTGACCCCTTTGGTGTCCGCCCGTTGTGTCTGGGGACTATTAATAGCGGTTGGGTTGTAGCCTCAGAAACCTGTGCTCTTGACCATATTGGAGCCAACTTTGTCAGAGAGATTGAGCCAGGTGAGATAGTTTCTATTAGTGAAAACGGTGTTAATAGCTATCGGGAGGAGGCAAGCAGAAGAGCACTTTGTATTTTTGAGTATATCTACTTCGCTCGCCCCGATAGCGTGATTAATGGGCGACTGCTCTATCCGGCACGACAGGCAATGGGAGCTGGTTTAGCTGAAGAACACCCGGTAGCGGCTGATTTGGTTATGGGCGTGCCTGACTCAGCTACGGCTGCTGGTGTTGGTTATGCCTTCAAGTCAGGTATACCTTTAGGTGAGGGGTTAATTAAGAACCGCTATGTCGGGCGTACCTTTATTGAGCCTGACCAGCGAATCAGAGATCTTGGGGTTAAACTAAAATTTAATCCCCTGCCCCAGATGCTGGATGGCAAGCGGGTAGTGGTAATTGATGATAGCATTGTTCGTGGAACCACTACTCCTCAAGTGGTAAGATTGCTAAAGAGGACGGGGGCTAAAGAGGTGCATATGCGTATCTGTGCTCCACCCATCCGCTATCCCTGTTTCTTCGGTGTGGATATGGCTACCTACCGGGAGTTGATTGCTGCTCACAAAACTGTACCCGAGGTTAGGGACTTTATCGGTGCCGATTCATTGGGCTATTTAAGCATTGACGGACTGATTAAAGCAGTGGCTTTGCCCAAAGATGTGTTTTGTATGGCTTGTTTCACTGGTGACTACCCCATACCGGTTCAGCTTGAAATGGATAAACTGGCGCTGGAGGCTATGTCGGCTGGTCAGCAACCCCCTTTGACATAAAACAGCGCTAAAAATACTCAGCTAGTGGTTGTAGTCTTTAACATAGTCAATCCTTAATCTGCTTGGGAGGTAGGCCAATTACTGAGAGCTATGCTGCGGCTGGCGTTAACATTGATGTTGCTGCTAAAGCCAAAGAGCTGATTGGTAAGCATGCCCGGTCTACCCTCCGCCCTGAGGTGTTGAGTGGCGTTGGCTTCTTTGGTGGGCTTTTTGAATTTAAAGGGTTTAAGCAGCCGGTTCTGGTGTCCAGTGTTGATGGCGTTGGCACCAAGCTGAAGATTGCTTCGGCTTTAGCCAAACACAATACCATTGGCATTGATATAGTTAATCACTGTGTTAATGATATACTCACCTGCGGCGCTGAGCCGCTCTTTTTTTTGGACTACATTGCTATGGGCAGGCTGGCGCCAGAACAGGTGGAGGCTATTGCTCAGGGTCTGGCTCAAGCTTGTCGCCAGGTTGGCTGTGCTCTTATTGGTGGTGAAACAGCAGAGATGCCGGGACTATATGCTGGGGAGGATTATGACCTGGTTGGTTTTATCATTGGTGTAGTGGAGAAGAAGAAGATTATCATGGGGAAGACGATTATGGTTGGTGATACCATTATTGGCTTACCCTCAAGTGGACTTCATACCAATGGTTATTCTCTAGTGCGCAAAATTTTTGGTCAAACCAGGCAGGCATTGAACAAGTATTACCCCGAGCTAGGTCGTACCCTGGGCGAGGACCTTCTGGAGCCCCACCGCTGCTACTATAATCAATTAAAGCCACTGCTGCCACTGATTAAGGGTATGGCTCATATTACCGGTGGTGGCTTGATTGATAATGTGCCCAGGGTTCTACCTCAGGGTCTGATGGCACAGTTTCGCAGTCAGGCATGGACGGTGCCCCCTATTTTCC
>CP070810.1:37864-46942 GCA_020343755.1 Dehalococcoidia bacterium
AAGAACCGTATCAGCTGAAGTCATCTTCATTACGTCACGGGACATCGCCTTGGCGGCAATTACGTGATACAGCAAAATGCTTTTTAACTTTGGGGTGTCTTTAAGCAGCCCTTCAATGGTGCCAGGTGGTAGCTTATTGAAAGCACCATCCGTGGGAGCAAGAACCGTAAACGGGCCCTTGCCCTTCAATGTGCCAACCAGATCCGCAGCCTGAAGAGCTGCAACCAAAGTCTTGAAACGACCATCCGCTACGGCAATATCAACTATGTTCTTTTTCCCAAACATGCTTCCCCTCCTTGAATTTATTGATCCTCGTGATTTTAAACGCAGTGAGGATTCATATAAGCATAAGTGTATCAATTTATCTATTAAATAGTCATAAAATTCATAAGCTAAATATTTCATTTTTGTTGCATTTACAATTCGCAATAACGCCCTATTCTTACTGCCCTACATTAAGGACGTGTAACCTAAATGCTGGTACATAAAGCTGCAGGAGGTATTAAATGCTAAAAAGAAGAAAATCGGAGGAGGCTGGCTGGGGATGCTAAAAGTTATTTTCAGAAGATAGCGAGTTATATTGTTTCGGAGAACCAACCATCAGCTGCCAAAGTATTTACTGCTCCGTCTGTCCAGTTCTTGAAGTCTGCGCCTCTAGGCGAATCCCTCCCCTCAAATCACCTTAGCGGGCTCACGGCAGCCAATCGTCAGAGAAGGTCACAATAAGCCAGAATGTGCAATTTAGGGGTAAGAGGTGGCTAAACCGGTAGGCTCATAACCTTTTGGCCGTAGGTTCGAATCCAACCCCCGCTACCAAAGGGAAAAGCGGGGACGATATTTAGTCGTCCCTATTTATTTTGTTGACAGGCTTTACAATAGTGGCTAAAGTAAAAGTGTTATCTGAGAATAATATGTTAGACGTGAAATAGATTTTACCCTAACGTTCCCGTTAAGATCTTCTACCAGAGATACAAAACGATAAAGGATTTATCAAAGGGGGTTTAAAATGTCACAAGATAAAGAGACCTATACGACTGGTTTTGGCGCGCCGGTTGATAACGACCAAAATAGTAAAACCGCAGGGAGTCCTGGGCCAATACTCATGCAGGATACGCATTTATTAGAAAAGCTAGGGCATTTCAATCGAGAGCGCATACCTGAACGTGTTGTTCACGCCAAAGGCGCCGGCGCACATGGCTATTTCGAGGTTACAGGAGATGTTACTAAATACACGAGGGCTAAATTCCTATCTGAAATCGGAAAACGTACAGACGTATTTGTCCGATTTTCCACGGTGGGTGGTGAAAAGGGATCAGCTGATACTGAACGAGACCCCCGCGGATTCGCCGTGAAGTTTTACACTGAAGAAGGTAATTATGACATGGTAGGGAATAATACTCCGGTCTTTTTCATCCGGGATCCGCTGAAGTTCCCCGATTTCATCCATACTCAAAAGCGGCATCCAGCCACCAATCTCAAAGCTGCAGATATGTTCTGGGACTTCCTCTCCCTAACACCGGAATCCATTCACCAGGTCACCATCCTGTTTTCCGATCGCGGCACGCCCAGGTCCTACCGCTATATGAATGGCTATAGCAGTCATACCTTTAAATGGTATAACGACAAAGGAGAATACTACTGGGTGCAATATCACTTCAAGACTGAGCAAGGCATTCGAAATCTTACATTGGATGAGGCTACCCGCCTTAAAGGAGAGGATCCTGACTATGCCACCCGAGACCTGTATCAAGCAATTGAGCGGGGTGATTATCCGTCTTGGCGGGTGGAAGTTCAGATCATGACCCCGGAACAGGCCAAAGAATACCGCTTCGATCCGTTCGATATTACCAAGGTTTGGTTCCACGCAGATTTTCCACCGAACACTATAGGTCGTATGGTGCTGAACCGAAACCCAAGTAATTACTTTGCCGAGGTGGAACAGGCTGCTTTCTCACCGGCCAACTTCGTTCCTGGAATTGCAGCATCTCCGGACAAAATGCTCCAGGGTAGACTTTTTGCTTATCACGATGCCCATATCCACCGCTTGGGGCCTAACTATCATCTGCTTCCGATCAACAGACCCAAGGCTGCCAAAGTTAATTACTACCAACGTGATGGATTTATGTGCTTTGGTGATAACAGTAAAGGAAGGCCCAACTACTATCCCAATAGCTTTGGAGGTCCGGAACCTCAAGCAGATGTTGCTGAGCCACCATTTGATGTCTCCGGCCAAGCAGCTCGCCATCCCTACACTCATCCAAACGACGATTTCTTTCAGACTGGTGAGCTATACCGCCGGGTCATGAGCGATGAGGATCGTGATCATCTTATTGTTAATGTAACCTCAAATCTATGTAATGCCCAGAAACGCATTCAATTACGTCAGGCAGCCCTATTTTACAAGGCTGATCCTGAATATGGCCGCCGTGTAGCCGAAGGACTTGCACTCGATGTGAGTGAAGTGGAGCGCCTTGCGAAGATGTCACAGGAAGAGCGGGTGAAAGCTACCGCTCAATGGTCCTAGCCACATGAATCTCAAGTCTTAGTCATTAGCTGACCGTGATTTTACCATCCTTGGTGAAGAAAACCCTAAGGATTGAGGTGAAGTGCCAAAGCTTGTCACATTTAAGACAAGGGGTACCTTTCGAGTTAACCTCTGGATTACCTTTGTTGGATTCTTGGACACACATCTACTCATCCCGATAATGGCCCTCTATGCTGCTCAGCTTGGTGCACGTGTGACTGTTGTGGGCCTTATTATAGGCTTGTACTCCGTAGCCAATGCACCATCGAACATATTATTCGGCAGAGTTATCGATAGAGTAGGAGCCAAGGTGCCACTAACTTTCGGGCTTCTCGGGGATGCCTTGGCTATGTTTCTATATTCATTCTGTAGAACTCCCTTTCATTTAATTCTAGTACGCCTTTTTCATGGCATCTCAGGAGGCATTGCTGGCCCAGCGACAATGTCGATTACCGCGGCGCACACCTCGAACCGGCGTGGAGGTCGTACCATGGCTTTCTATGGCATGTCCTTAGCTGCGGCTACTCTATTGGGTTATCTTGTTAGTGCGACCATTGCTTCACGTCTGGGTTATGAATTCGTCTTTTATGTCGGCGCATTAATGTTAATATCGGGAGCAGTCGCAACTCTGCTACTACCTACAAGAACAAGAAGACCCTTGGCTCCTTCAGAATCTTTCAAGGTAGAGTTAGGCAGGATCGTAGGGTTAATGAAGAGAAAGAGGCTCCGTGCCTCATATAGTTCTGTATTTGCCCAATATTTTGCTTTCGGTGGTGTGGTTACCCTACTTCCTCTATATCTAAGGAGCTTGGGGATGGAAGCTTTCCATGTAGGGATGCTGTTAGCGACTTTCGCTATCACTTTTATTGCTCTCCAAGTACCGTCTGGAATTCTATCCGACAAGTTAGGACGAAGGATACCAGCAGCTGTGGGTTTGTGCCTTTGTGTAGTCTCACTCGCCATACTACCAACACTGGAAGCTTTCCCTATTCTTATTTCAGTAATGGTGCTTTATGGAGCGTCCTACGCTCTTATTTTTCCGTCGATATCAGCTGTGGTTGCCGATTACACCACACCTGACGAAAGGGGAAGAGCTACGGGTATATTTCATGCGCTACTAACGCTGGGTGTCGCCATTGGTGCACCAGTGATCGGCTGGGCGGCTGAAGCCATTGGGATTAAATGGGGATTAGCTCTATGTGGCAGCGCAGCAGTCCTGGCCATACCCATAGTGCTAATATCCTTACGGCAGAGGCCAACCTAAACGTCTGCGTAGAGCGCCTGGTGCTGACGCTGTTAGCATGGCAACAAACAGTGGTGCGGTAGTTTTCCTCAGATAATACTCGTCCCGGAGGTCGCTTTTTCGAATCTAACCCCCGCTACTTATGACTACACAAAACGTCATTTTGTTTGCTACCACAGTCTCATCGCCATAAGTTTACATCTGCGAGAGTAGGCCCGAGTGTTTCTGGCCGAATATCCGGTGTGCCAGGAGCTTAACTCGATCCTGGAATAGAAAGAGCACAGCACAGTACCCCCATACGATACCTGCCATCTGCCAGGTGATAGGGGACATAAATACTCCTTTTACAGCAATCAAAGTTGCAGCAGCCTGTGTCCCAAAAACGGCTCCGAGTAGAACTCGTGATGGACGAATTGACCAGAACGCCCCCCGGGTCCGGGCAGCGAAGACAGTCAAATGCCCCCCCACAGAGAGATTCAGATATACCAGAGTTCTCAGTGTACCAGGATCGAGATGGAATAATCTGTCACCAAGGTAGAAGATGCCAAAAGAACGGAACATAGCAAATATGCCGAGGGCTATGGCAACTCCCATGACCAAGCGCATATTCCAGGTCTCCGGTTTGTTAGAATAGCGTGTGTTATCATAAGCAATTGAGATAATGGCGAAGTCGTTGAGAATGGCGAGAAGGACAATCATGATTGCGGTTACCGGATATACCTTGAAGGCCAGTATGGCGATGGCCAGGAAACCGAGGAGTGCAATAGTTTCTGCGATACGGTAGGTGGCATAGTTAATCATGCGCTGGAATATCTTGCGGCTCTCCTTAATGGCATCTACTATAACTGATAACCCGGGGACCAACAGTACAATATCGGCTGCTGAACGGGCAGCGTCAGTAGCACCGGAAACAGCGATACCAGCGTCGGCTTTCTTCAGTGCTGGGGCATCGTTCACCCCATCTCCAGTCATACCAACAATGTGTCCATGTTGCTGCATAACATCAACGATATGATATTTGTGTTCTGGAAAAACCTGAGCAAAACCGTCGGCTTTCTCAATAGTATTGGCTACCTGTCCGCTTTCGTGATGCTTCACATCACCAAAAATTGTTGCATCCATGATGTTTGTGCCCAGGTCCAGTTGTCGTCCAATTTCTTTGGCAATGGCGATCTGATCCCCGGTAACCATCTTAACGTTCAGCCCCATTTCTTTTGACGAGTATATTGTTGCTTTGGAATCATCTCGGGGTGGGTCGTAAAGTGGCAGAATCCCCAAGAAATGCCATTTGCCTTGGGTATCGGTCTTAGCTACTCCGAGAGAGCGGTAACCACGTGTGGCAAATTCAGTTATAGCTTTATCAACTTCGGACTCAAATTGATTGGCCTTGGGGTCAAGAGTCATAATTACCTGGGGAGCTCCTTTACTGACTTTGAACTCGGCTTCGCCTTTACCCTTTACTAAAGCCTCAGTGCGCTTATGAACCGGATCGAATGGCTGAAAATGGACCACATGATATTGGCCCAGTATTTTCTTATCTTTAATTCCATCAAGAACGGCGAGGTCGATAGGGTCCTGATCCTCGGCACGTGAGGCAAGAGCTGCCGCTATAATGATTTCCGACTGGTTAATACTATCCTGCGTGAATGGCTCCCCAAGAGTTAGCTCCGCTTTTGTCAGCGTGCCAGTTTTGTCAGAGCAGAGGACGTCTATTCCGGCCAACTCCTCGACAGCTGGGAGGTGAGTGACGATTGCTTTCATCTTGGCAAGCACACGGGCTCCCAGAGCCATGGTTACCGATAATACCGCCGGCATAGCAACAGGTACCGCGGCTACGGTGAGAATCAGGGCAAACCGTAGTACCGTCAGTAGCTGGTCACCACGGTGGATGGCAACAGCAATGACGATAGCGGCTAGAACCATAGCGATGAAAATGAGATAGTCGGCAATCTTGAGTACGGCACGCTGTAGGTGGCTCTGAGTTTTCGCTGACTCTACCAGTTCCGCCGTCTTTCCGTAGTAGGTTGACTGCCCGGTAGCATAGACCAGGGCATCAATCTCGCCCTGCTTAACAATTGACCCTGAATAAACCACGTCGCCTGATTTGTGTTCCACCGGTAGGGATTCACCAGTCAGAGCCGATTGGTCGACCTGTATGGGGTCACCTTCAAGTAGTTTTGCATCCGCAGGAATTATGCCACCAATACGCAGTCGTATTATGTCACCGGGAACAAGCTCTCTGGCCGGTACCACTGTCCAGTTACCACCCCTTTTTACCTTAGCTTCTACCGCAAGTTTTTCCTTCAGTGCCGCTATAGTAGTGTCTGCTTGATATTCTTCCCGGAAACCGACAATAGCGTTCATGAAGAGAAGCCCAAGGATAACACCAAGATCAGGCCAGTGGTGAAGCAAGCCGGAGATTACCGCGGCAGCTATAATCATGCCGGGAATAGGCCCTTTGAAATATGAAAGGAATTTCAGAAAGGGGCTGATTCTTTTTTCAGCAAGTTCGTTATAGCCATATTTAGATAGACGGTTCTGCACCTCAGTTTGACTGAGGCCGTCCGGGGTAGTGCCCAGCCGTTTCATGAGCTCACTAACGGGCAAGCTCGTAAATACCTTTACCGTATTTGCTGGAACCGGGGTTGTGACCGCTGAGTTACTTATTGGTGTCAGCCCCCTCTAGTCCCATGAGGTGGGGATATAAGCACAGGAACAGTGGAATGTCGTATTACTTTCTCAGCTACGCTACCAAAGAGCCAACGTGATATTCCCGACCTGCCATGGGTACTCATAATAATCAAGCCCACTTTATTTTTTGTGGCATAGTTAAGTATATCATCAGCCGGCATGACGTGAGTTATTACAGTCTTGATAGACATGCCCTCCTTCTCTAGTTGGTCCGCTAACTTGTTGAGGTAGTTTTTAGCGTCAGTGTCAGCCTTCTCTCTTGCTTCAACTGCCTGATCCACGACATACTGACCACCAGCGAGCGGTATAACTACAGGCTCCACTATCTGAAATAGAACTACTTTAAGAGCTTTGGGCCCACCGGCAATTGTCCTGAGGTGTTCTAGCGCATGTTCTCACAGTTCAGACCTATCCAAAGGCACCAAGATTTTCTTGTACATATCACACACTCCTAAACCGAATTTGCAAATTAGGCACCAGCTAGAAACCCGGCAAGACCTGACAACGACATCGTGACTATTTAACCGCAGTGGCAATCGTTTCTCCTTGGTTGTAATGTGTGCCTATCTCCGCGGTAATTTTAACCCTATCTGCCTCAAACATAACAACAATATCGGAACCACCAAAGGCGAAGTAACCAAATTCCTCCCCTTTGGCAAGCATCGCCCCTACCTGCGCAGTAAGATTGACTGATGAAACTTCCCCCATGCCGATTGGCAACACCGCCACCAAACCGACAGGTGAGTCGATAACAATCAACCCCCTGGCCTGAGTGAATTGGTAGCCAGTCCCATCTACCATATCAAGTGAGCCATCTTCCTTTTTAATCACATCGAGGACTACTTTACCTGATATGGTGCGGATCTCTCTGACTACTCCTCTTACAGGCACATGGTACCTGTGATAATCATGTGCACTAAGATAACTGTGTATGAATATTCCTCCCTTGAATCTGTCTTGGTAGGGACTGTTGTCCAGAAGTTCAATAACGGACCATTTGAAGTCTTTCGATGTTATTTCTGAATCTTCCTCGATTTTCCACTGCCCCTGAAAGACGGAATCTGCCGGTGAAACAATAACACTGTCGTCACACAGACCATCTATTGGCCTTTTCCCAGGCTTGACGTGTCGGGAAAAGAATTGGTTAAAAGTCAACCACCCACTTGGTCCTGCGTCATAATCATCTATGTTGTAGATAGGGTCAGTATAAAACGTTTCTAGGTATTTTGCGGATTCAGTCGTATCGAGAAAGCTACCCCAATCTTTAATGAATTTGTGTACCCATTGTTGGAATATAGGGTCTTCTTGAAGCTTATTATCTGGGGAGTTGTCGATGAGGTAGTAGAATTCCAGACACATAGGAAGCAAATTTCTATCGGTAGGAATTATTGTTACCATTTTATCCAAAAAATCGTAATATGCAGTAAGAGTTGGAGCATCCAACCGCTCGGCTTTACGAATCGATTCTTTGAGAGCTTCTGTCAACTCTGGATTAACTTTTAAAATGCTTATTAACTCTTCAACGATCGGCTCATGGGCAGGTTCAGGCTCTGCTGCCGGCGCACACGAGATAACAAACGAAGCCACCAACACCATACTAATCAGGACTATTTTCTTCTTATTCATGTATTACCTCCTTCAAGTCTAATTGAGTCGGGTGATTTACCATAGATAGCTCACACAGTATTTCTCGTCTCGGATTCTAGCTTAACATCCGCTTGTGGTTTATACTTTGCTTTTCGCCTTTACTATATCACTCAGTTTCGAATTGTCAATGTGTAAAGCATACCTAGCATTACCGACAATAAAGCTAGTCATAGCATCTTGAAAATAGCTAAGGTAACAAAACGTCATAATGTGTAGTGCGTTTAGAGATATGCAATGAGTGGAAGCCGGTTCGCTGTGGGCTTGCGCTACAAGTCTGGACATTGGTCTGGCGTCATAATAGCTATACCACCAATTAAGACCTGGATGCTAATAAGTAGGCCAGCATTGCTCCTCCATGATCACTTAATATTTCCAGGTCATTTGCTAGGCTGAGGTACCAGTCACCCTCGCGCAGCATAAGGCGGCGACTTACCAAATCATCAAGGCCGTGGCGTAATGCGGCGTCACCGCAATATTTTTTACCCCTCTTTTCGCTTATCTCCGTTGACAGTGAAATGAACAGACGCCGGGCATCACAGGCCATATAAGCTAAGGCCATTTCTCCATCCAACTCAATCCGGGAGTCAGTACGGCACGGCCTCGTGTCATAAATGGTTATCTTGCCTCGTGGCCCTGGCTCAAAGGCCAACAGGGGTGGCTCATGTTCTCGCCAGCACCGCATCCAATTCTGTACCTCACTCATCAAAGGGGATATGTATTCATGGATCTTGTCCTTGCCATCAAAATCACAAATGAAAAGGTAGGCTAAATTGTCAATATCTTCCTGCTTGAAGGGATATATTGATCGATAGCCGGGATGAGCACTAATACTATGCACTCCCCACCCCTTAGTACGCTCAAACAGAGGGCTAAACCGCTGCAGATTTACAGGAGTCATAATAGCGGGTGGCTGTAAATGAGTGACAGCCGGGATAAGCAAAGCCATACGTCTATAGGCATCAGCTTTCTCTCC
>CP070810.1:47042-51040 GCA_020343755.1 Dehalococcoidia bacterium
CGAACCAGGTCAATCTGGCGAGGGTTAGCTACAATCAGTTTTGCCCCGTTGCGCACCGCTTTCACTACCTGCAGCCCAATCACCGGATGAGCTGATGTGGTGTTGGTGCCAATAGCCAGGATGCAACCGGCATCGCCAATCTCACCGATGGAATTGGTCATCGCCCCAGCGCCGAAGGTCTGAGCTAAGCCGGCTACAGTGGAAGCGTGACATAAGCGAGCACAGTGGTCAACATTGTTAGTCCCCAACACTACCCGAGCAAATTTCTGAATAACATAGTTATCCTCATTGGTGCACTTAGCTGAGGAGACTACCGCCACCTTGTCCTGGCTATAATTGGCTAGCTTACTGGCAACCAGGTCTAACGCCTCGTCCCAGGTTGCCTCAGTAAGTTCTCCATTTCGCCTCACCAGGGGAGTGGTTAAGCGCTCGGGATGATGAATGAATTCAGAAATGCCAAAACGACCTTTAACACAAAGGCTGCCTTTGTTGACGCCTTCCCTATTGCCACGAACACTTATCACCCGCTCATTGCGAATACCGAGATAAATCCCACAGCCAACGCCACAGTAAGAGCAGGTAGTGGCTACTTCCCGTGTCGGTTGCTTGGCATCTTTAACGGTTAGGGCACCAACCGGGCAATGGACAACGCATTCCCCGCAGGACACGCAATTTGAGTCTAGCAAAAGCCCATCGCCAAAGGTAGACACCTTGCTGGCATAGCCGCGGAAGGCTAAAGCAATAGCCCCCACTCCCAGGACCTCGTCACATATGCGCACACACTTCCCGCAAAGAATGCAATAATTAGGGTCACGGTCAAAGAAGGGGTTGCTGCCATCTATAGGCAGTAACCTGGTTGTCTTGCGGAAGCGCTGCTGGGTAATGCCGAGGTAGGCAGCCGCCTTCTGCAAATCGCATTGCTGGTTCTTAGGACAGGTGAGACAATCGCTAGGATGGTCAGCGATAAGCAACTCTACAGTAGTCTGGCGCACCTTGTTGACTGCTGGTGTCTCAATGCGCACTACCATCCCATCGACGGCTGGCGTAGTACAGGCTGGGGGCAAACCACGCATGCCCTCGATCTCCACAATGCAAAGGCGACAAGCTCCGTACGGCTCCAGGTCAGGGTCAGAGCACAGGGTAGGAATATAAATACCCGCTGCCTGGGCTGCCTCTAGCACCGTCATTCCCCTCTTCGCCTCAACTGCTTGACCGTTAATGGTTAGCCTAATAGTTTCCACTCATTAATCCTTTGAAGTTTTTTTCACTGGAATTGGCTTGTTGGGGACTGAGGGCTCCTCCCCGGAAACCTTTATCACCGCTCCAAAGCGAGGCGGGCAAACATCAAGGCAAGTGCCACATTTAGTACACTTACTTTGGTCAATAACATGCACCATTCTCTTACCGCCGGCAATAGCTCCTTCAGGGCAGTTACGGGCACAAATAAGACAACCCTCACATTTATCAGGGTCAATGTAATAGGAGACAAGAGACAAGCAGGCTAATGCCCGACACCGTTTATTGATAATGTGCTCTTCATATTCGTCTCGGAAGTAGCGAATACTGGTGAGGACTGGGTTAGGTGCTGTCCCACCCAAGGCACACAGGGAACCGGCGACAACGTCTTTAGCTAAGTCCTCAAGCAGGTCAATATCTTCAGGCTTGCCTTTACCATTAGTGATATCCTCTAAGATATCCAGCATCTGCTTTGTTCCCAGACGGCAAGGGACACATTTACCACAGGATTCAGCCTGGGTGAAGGAAAGGAAAAACTTGGCAGTTTCCACCATACAATTATCCTCATCCATTATTATCATGCCACCGGAGCCCATAATAGAGCCTGCCCCGGTTAGTTCTTCATAGTCAACAGGTAGGTTGAGCAGGTTTGCTGGTATGAAGCCGCCAGAGGGGCCGCCGGTCTGAACTGCCTTGAAGCCTTTGCCATTGGGCATTCCCCCACCAATCCCATAGGTGATTTCTTGTAGCGACATGCCCATTGGCACCTCAATGAGTCCGGTGCGGTTTATCTTGCCAGCCAAGGCAAAGACCTTGGTTCCCTTGCTTTTCTCCGAACCGTAGCTGGCATACCAATCGGCGCCGCGCTGTAAGATTGCTGACACATGACCCCAAGTTCCCACATTATTGATGTTTGTTGGCTTATCCCACAACCCAGACTGAGCTGGGAACGGAGGACGAGGGCGGGGCATACCTCGCTTGCCTTCAATAGACGCCATTAGTGCCGTTTCCTCACCGCAAACAAAAGCCCCTGCCCCTTGCTTAATGGTTATGCGAAAACTGAAGTTAGAACCAAGAATATTATCCCCTAATAGCCCATAGTCCTCCACCTGGCAAAGGGCAAGCTTTAGACGCTCGATAGCCAGCGGGTATTCAGCCCGGATATAGATATAACCCTCGGTTGCCCCAATAGCATAAGCCCCAATGAGCATCCCCTCTAGAACAGCGTGGGGGTCACCTTCCAAGAGAGACCTATTCATAAAGGCGCCGGGGTCGCCCTCATCGGCATTGCAGATAAGACACTTCTCCTTGCCTGGAGACTGGCGACAGAATTCCCACTTCCGACCGGTAGGGAAGCCAGCGCCACCGCGACCTCGCAAGCCCGACTTTTTTACCTCCTCAATCACCTCCTCTGGCTTCATTCCCAGCGCCCTGACCAGCCCATTATAACCACCCCTAGCGATATAGTGATTGATGTTCTCAGGGTCAATGAGCCCACAGTTACGCAGGACTATGCGAACTTGAGGTTTGAGCATCGGTAGCTCAAAAAGCTTAGGGATGCCATTAACACTGCCATCACCTATGGTGCCGAGAGCCCAGTCAGGACGAGGATTATCGTTGATAACATAATCCTCGATAAGCTGGGGTACGACTTCCGGGGTAACATTGGAATAACAGATACGAGGACGATTCGGCTTAGCTATATCTACTAAAGGCTCAGCATAGCAAAGCCCAATGCAACCAACCTGGATGATAATAGCCTCAATACCATGCTTTGCCAGTGCAGACTTAATAGCCTCAAGCACAGCTAGGGCACCAGATGCCCGACCACAGGTGGCAGTCCCAATATAGATACGGGGGCTATCACTATGTTCCAGGGCTTCCCATTCTGATATTGCCTGACTTCGTATTTCGTCAAAGGTCATTATTACACCTTATCACATAGGCTACTTAGTATCAGCCAAGAGCTGTCTCACTTTAGCCGTCGTCACCCGACCATAGACATTGTCATCAATCACTACCACTGGAGCTAAGGCACATGAGCCAAAGCAAGCAATTGCTTCTAAACTATACTCAAGATCTTCGGTGGTCTCTCCTGGCTTAATGCCTAGTTGCGTCTCTATTTCCTGGAGGATACGCGCTCCTCCTCGTACATGGCAAGCCGTCCCCCGACATACCTTGACCATCCTCTTACCGGTAGGAGTGAGCTTAAACTGAGCGTAGAAGGTGCTCACTCCGTAAACAGTACTCTCCGGTAACCGTAGAAACTTGGCGATTCCCTGCATCACCTGTTTAGGCAAATAGCTAAACTTCCCTTGAGCTTCTTGGAGGATAGGGATAAGGTCGGCACTATCTCCATCATATTGCGACAATATGTTATCTAATTGTTCCTTGACATCAGGCCCCATTTCGGTAGTCCTCTGCAGCTTAAAGGGAAGGTGCCATAACCTACTTCATGGCACTAACAGCAAGCTCAACCAAATTTAACAACTGATATGCAATCGGTGATGCTAGTTGGCAAGGTTGGGTTCCCATCTAAAAACAGAATGGGCTCTCCTAGCCAAAGGCTATTATACTAGCCGACTTAAGAATTGTAAACCCTTGTTTACCAAATGATTTTTTACTTGGGAAAGGAAGTACGTTGATGGTATACTGGTAGCTACGGCTTTAAGGAGACAGGAGTGATAAATCACCGTTATAAGCTTTTAGTAATAGATATAGACGGCACGCTAGTAGGTAAGGACGGAAATATTTTACCCGAG
>CP070810.1:51140-54134 GCA_020343755.1 Dehalococcoidia bacterium
CCTCCTCCCGAAACAGGCAGAATGGTCAGTGTGATAGTTAATTGTGTTTAGTTTAAACTGACCTAAAAAGTTAACCCTGTACCATTGACAGCGCTTCGTTTTTTATTATACTATTCAGAATCTTTTCTCCCTGGGGAAGTGTCGGAATTGGCTGACGAGCATGATTTAGGATCATGTGCCGCAAGGCGTGGGGGTTCAAATCCCCCCTTCCCCAGTTGATATTATCCGTGGTTCCTACTGCGTCTGGCGTTGGCGGTAGGCTTCAATATAACGCCTGGCATGCTTATCGTGTCCCAGTATAAGGTCAGCGGCTAGAACCATTGGCCGCACCTTGGCTACATCCACGATGAGACAATTGACACCGGCGGCAATAGCCATAGCCACAAAGGCACTGTTGAGCAGGTCTCGGTCAGGCAGTCCAAAGGAGACATTGCTCGCCCCCAGCGTCAAATTCACCCCCAGTTCAGCTTTGACCCGGCGAGCAGTTTCAATGGTGACCAGACCAGCACTGGTATCAGCGCCTACAGTGCAGGCTAGGCAATCAATAATGATGTCCTGGCGAGGGATACCTACTGCCTCGGCACGGTCTATAATCTTACCAGCGATGGCTAGCCGTCGCTCTGGATTATTGGGGATGCCTTCATCGTCCTGCAATAGACCAACGACGGCTGCCCCATATTCCTTGACTAAAGGCAAAACCTCCCCCAGGGAATGCTCCTCACCGCTAACTGAGTTGATAAGGGGCTTACCTTTATAGACCTTGAGAGCGGCGGCTAAAGCCTGAGGATTAGCACTATCAAGACATAGCGGTACATCTACTGTGTTCATCACTGCCTGCACCGCCCGGGGGAGCAGAGCTACCTCGTCAACACCGGCTGTAGCCATGTTGATGTCAATAATATCTGCCTTGGCTTGCACTTGAGCTAGAGCTTCCTCGCTGACAATCTCCAGATTGCCTGCCTTCAACGCTTGTGACAGTTTTTTCTTACCCGTAGGGTTAATACGCTCACCGATAAGCACCGTTGGTTGCCCATCGGCGATGACCACCTCTTGGGTCACACTTGACACTTTGGTTTCCATTAACCAATTTCCTCCCTCTTACCACGTCTCATTCTGTATCGTCCGATATAACTGGCTTGACTAAAGGTTGACATAAAATTTGGCGCAGTGGCTAGTTCAATATAGTGTACCCGTGAAGCTATTTTCTGCGCTTTGGCTCGCTTGCTGCCAGAGACTAGAGCCAGCTTGGCGCCGATACCGGCTGCGTTTCCTACCTGTCGGAAACGGTCTAGCGGCAGCGGGGGTAGCATTCCTATAGTTATGGCACTAGATACATTAATATAGGTGCCAAAAGCCCCGGCGATAATTACTAGTTTGATTTCTTCTTCGGAGCATCCCTTTGTTTCTAGGAGTATCTGAATGCCGGTGCGGATGGCTGCCTTCGCTAGTTGCAGTTCTCTCACATCCTGCTGAGTGATAACGATGGCTGAGCGCCCATCTCGTTCCTCCTCGCTGACAAGGACAAACTGGCGTTGCTTTTTGTGGGTACGAAGGCGGGGGTGGTTATCTTTCATCCTGCCATGTTTGTCAATGATTCCGACCAGATAGAGTTGAGCCATAGCATCAACTATACCCGAGCCGCAAATACCAACCGGTGGCACGTCGTCAATAGTCTGGTACTGGATGCTATCATTGGCTATTCGTAACCGTTCAATGGCTCCGCTGGCAGCCCGCATGCCATCCTTGATGTGACCACCTTCAAAGGCGGGTCCAGAGGCACAGGAGACGGTGGTTATCTCCCCACTATTGACTAAGGAGACCTCGGTATTGGTGCCGATGTCTATAGCCACTGTTGGTCCTTCAGCCTGCCAGAGCTCTGTGGCTAGCAGCATCGCCACATGGTCGGCACCGACAAAACCAGCGATGTTGGGCAGTAGGTGCACATACGCCCCTGAAGCCATATGTAAGCCCAGGTCACGAGCCTTAGTGTCCAGAGCTCTGCTAACTGCCGGGACAAAGGGAGAGTAAGCCAGCTGCCTTACCGGCAGACTGAGAAACAGGTGGTGCATGGCGGTATTACCGACAACTACTGCCTCAACAATTTCCGCTGTTTTGGCACCAACTTCGGTACACAGGTCATTAGCCAGCTCGTTGAGCCCATCCACAACTAATTTTTGTAGCTTGGCACTCTTAGCCGGGGAGTCTATGATGCTGGTAATACGACTAATAATATCTTCCCCATAGCTAATCTGTGGGTTCATAATCCCTTTTGCGGCTAAAGTCCGACCATCGCTTAGGTCAACCAGATAGCCGGCAATCTTGGTGGTGCCTAAATCTATTGCCAGCCCCAGTTGAGGCCTTGGCCAGGGACTAAGGGCTATCACTTCGTCGTTGCGAACTGTAGCCTGACACTGCCAGTTCCAAGACCGTAGCCGGGGGGAGAGAATACGCAGGGCATCAATATCAACTTGGCTACAATGTAACTGGTGCTGCTGGTTCAGTACTTGGAGCAAGCGGTCGGCATCAGCCCGTGGGTCAGACAGGGATGGAGGTGGTAGTTGCAAGCGGTAGGCTCGGACCAGTGGTTCTGGGTGAACAGTTATCTCCAATCCCTCCACCTGGATACGCTGTGGGGTGGTTACCGATTCGGCAGGCACACTCACCTTGCAATCACTGATAGGATAAGTTTGGCACGCCAGGCGCCAGCCATCTTTAAGCTCTTGGGATGAAAGGGCCTCCAGCTCATTGGAGGTTGGTTGTGAGACATTCCCGGTTAGAATCTGTACCTTGCAGGAGTGGCAAGTTCCTTTACCGCCGCAGAGGCTGATAATGCCCACACCAAGCCGGCGGGCACAAGCTAAAAAGGATTCGTTGTCGCGGCATTCTCCTCTTCGACCAACTGGCTCAAAATCAATTTGATAAAGTGTCATGTTATTCTTGGTTTAGACCATCCTCATTCTTTTTGGGAGCAACTATCTGGAGAAATACCTCACC
>CP070810.1:54234-57404 GCA_020343755.1 Dehalococcoidia bacterium
ATAATGGTCCTGAATTCACTGCCAGGGAAATACGCGCCTGGCTGAACCGGTTGGAAGTGAAGACTTTGTTCATCGAGATGGGAAGCCCATGGGAGAACGGATACATAGAATCATTCAATGGGAAGCTGAGAGATGAACTACTCAACTGTGAGGTATTCTATACTTTGACTGAAGCTAAGGTATTGATTGAGCAGTGGCGGAAGGAGTACAATCAAGTACGGCCTCGTAGCTCCCTGGGCTACCGGCCACCTGCTCCTGAGGCTAGAATACCGGTAACTCTAACTTAACAAGTGGTATCCTTTATGGGGACTAGTCAACAGAATAAAAAATGCGTGCTTTAGTACGATGATATCAACATGGAAATAAACAATTCTGGGCAGGAGAGGATTAATGCCTAACCCTAAGTCAGGAAAGGTAGTCGCTGCGGCTGACCTACCTAGGGTAATAGGTGATGCCCGTAAAGGTCGGATAGAATTTAAGCTGGACAGGACGGCCATCATTCATGTCCCTTTGGGACAAGGTTAGTTTTGACGATGGCAAGTTGATGGATAACCTAGCTACGGTGATAGAAGCTGTGGTGAAGGCTAAGCCTAGTGGCGTCAAGGGTCAGTATGTCAGGAGTGCCTCTTTAACTATTACCATGGGTCCGGGAATAAAGCTTGACCTTAAACCAACCCTGACTTTAACTTCCAGTTGATGTAGCAAATGAGGGAGGTATTTCTATGTCAAAGATAATGTCCGCTGAAGATGCGATAAAATTGGTCGAAGATGGCTATACTATAACAGGCACTGGGTTTAGCTTTATAGCTCCGGAGGAGTTATTCATCGCCTTAGAGAATAGTTTTTTGAACACCCGACATCCTCGAGATTTAACATTGTTAATCCCTGGAGGGGCTGGCGATTTAAGGGGCGCTGGATTTGACCACTTCGCACACGAAGGCTTCATCAGAAAAGTCATTGCACCCTATTTTAACTTGACACCTGCATTGGGGAGAATGGTTTTGGAAGAGAAGGTGGAATGCTATATGCTTCCTTCCGGCGTAATTTGCCAGCTTCTAAGAGACATAGGTGCAAAGAGGCCGGGATTGATCACTCATGTTGGCTTGAAGACATTTGTTGATCCACGTCTTGAAGGAGGCAAGCTAAATTCGATATCCAAGGAGGATTATATAGAATTAATAGAAATAGATGGCAAGGAATGGTTGAGGTATAAGCCAATTCATATCGATGTAGCGATATTAAAGGTGACCACAGCCGACGAGTTTGGGAACGCTACCATGGAGAAAGAAGCTGGTTTCTTAGTCACTCTTCCAATGGCGATAGCAACTCATAATTGTGGAGGAAAAGTAATAGAGCAAGTGGAAAGAGTAACAGTTACAGGTACGCTTAATCCACAGCATGTGCAAGTACCGGGTAGCTTGGTAGATGCAATAGTTATAGCAAGGCCTGAGCATCACTGGATGACATGGCGGGAGCAATATAATCCAGCACGAAGCGGTGAAGTCAGGGTAGCAGACATAGGCCTACCTGTGGTTCCTATGAGACTAGAAAAAGTTGTTGCCCGCAGAGTACTCTACGAGCTGGAGGCAGGAAAGGTGGTTAATCTAGGGGCAGGGATGTCAGAATTTATCTCATCATTGGCTTGGGAGGAGAAGATATTCGATAAGATGATTTTAACTGTGGAGGCTGGAATGATTGGGGGTGTGCCTGGGTATGGCCTACAGTTCAATACAGCAAGCAATCCATATGCCATCATAGACCAATCGTTCCAGATGGATTTATATGATGGTGGAGGAAATGATATAAGTTGTGTTGGATTTGCCCAAATCGATAAAAAAGGAAATGTAAATGTAAGTAAGCTAGAAGGAAGAATTCTAGGAGTTGGTGGATTTCTCAATGTCTGCCCCAAAGCGAAGAAGAGAGTTCATTGCGGCGCTTTTACAGCAGGAAAGTCTGAAATAAAGGTAAAAGACGGTAAATTAGAAATAATCAAAGATGGTAATATAACCAAGTTTGTGGACAAAGTGGAGCAGATAACTTTAAGTGGTGAATGTGCACTCGAGGAGGGGCAGCCAACAATAATCATCACTGAAAGGTGTGTATTTGATTTCACAAAAGATGGTTTTATATTAAAGGAAATAGCGCCGGGCGTGGATATAAAAGAGCACATACTTGAGAAGATGGAATTTAAGCCAATAATATCAGATGATTTGAAGTATATGTCTGAAGAACTTTTTAAAGACGCACTGCTTAATCTAAGAGATAGAGAGCCTTGGAAAGGATATTCCCTCTATTAGCGGCTATCTTGCCCAACTTAAAGGTAAAACCCAGATGCAGAGAGCCGAGGAACTCATCGCCCCTCCTGTTTTAGGGCTGAGCTTAAAAAGGAAGCTCAAAGGTTATATTGACCGTAAGCAGTACCTAACTAAAAATTAGGAGGAAATTATGAAATTTACACACATTCGGTATGAGAAGGATGAAAAAGAACCCCAGATTGTATACATCACACTAAACAGACCCGAGAAAGCTAATGCTATAAGCATTGGCCGGGGTTTCATGACGCAGGAAATAAGAGATGCTATGGAGCAGGCGAATGAAGATGAGGGCGTAAAAGTTGCTATTTTCAGAGGCGAGGGGAAAAATTTCTCAGCAGGATATGACTTAGAGCAAGTATATCGTGTCTATGGAGGCACTCCCACCTTTCGTCCATACCAAAGGAGAAGGCTAATAATGGATGACACTCAGATATTTGGCTTTATCAGGGCGATATTTGCTTGCACTAAGATAACCATGGCTCAGATCCATGGATGGTGTATAGAAGCTGGCATGTGGATACCTGAAGCCTGTGATATAGCAATAGCAGCAAATAACGCTAAATTTGCTCACCGAGGACAGAGACTGGCTTTCGGGGGATTCCCCCTTACACCTCTTGAACTCCTGGGTGGTCACGCTAAGAAGGTGAGAGAACTTCTCATTACCGGAAGGACCGTAAGCGGTGTCGAAGCGGAGACAATTGGGATAATAACTAAAGCTGTTCCCCCAGAGGAGCTTGAATCAGAGGTGTATAATCTGGCGAAAGCGATATGTGTCATTCCACATGACGCTGTGGTTATGGGCAAACTTGCCACGCGTCACACCTACGATCAAGTAGGAGCTCTTAATCTGGATTC
>CP070810.1:57504-60804 GCA_020343755.1 Dehalococcoidia bacterium
GGTGGCAAGGTGCTCATCAAGCCATTGGCAAAGCCTCGAGTGAGTAGTGTCCCGGCTCCAGTTTGGGATGCCTCTGAAATTCGGAGTGTTGGTCTGTAGGCGTAGGAGGTAAAGTAATTGGTGCTCTCTCCAATTAAGACGCCAGCAATGAGACCAGCTAGGATAGCCCAGAATATACCTATGTCAGCTTTAAGCAAATAGACGGCTAAGAAGGCAAAAACAGCAGTGAGAATTGATGCTGTAACTGTGCCCCGGCGGAGAGCATTGAGTAGGGCTCCCATCTTTGCCGCTTTGCCAACCCTCACCAGGAATATTCCAATAATGGAGGCTACAATGCCTCCGGCAGCCACTATCATGGGCAGAAACCAGGCTGTAGCTAAATTTACGTTGGGTAGTTTGATTGAGAAGGCGGCTATCATCCCTAGTGCCATGGTGGCAATAATTGAATCAACATAGGATTCAAAAAGGTCGGCTCCCATGCCAGCCACGTCACCAACATTGTCGCCAACAAAATCAGCGATAACCGCCGCGTTTCGTGGGTCATCTTCGGGGATCCCCTTCTCAACCTTGCCGACTATATCAGCCCCGGTGTCGGCTGCCTTGGTGAATATGCCACCACCGACTCTGGCAAATATAGCTACCGATGAGGCACCGAAGCCAAAGCCGGGGATAATCTTTAGAAAGTCAGGATTGCCATGAAAGGCAAAGAATAGGACACTGAGACCGAGGATACCGATACCCACAACGCACATTCCCATTACTGCTCCACTGCGGAAGGAAACCTTTAAGCCGTCATTGAGGCTCTTTTGAGCGGCGGTAGCAGTTCTGGAGTTGGCTCTGATGGCCATGTTCATACCAATATAACCAGCCAAGGCGGAGCAACCGGCACCGAAAACGAAGGCTAGGGATACCCACCAACCGAGGGTAGGTATGACGCCGAGAACAACGGTAACCACTGCCACGAATATAAACAGGACTCTGTACTCTCGACCTAGAAAGGCTAAGGCGCCCTCTTTAATGGCGGCTGATATTTCCCTTATCCTCGGCGAGCCTTGCTCCTGTTTCAATACATATGAAGCCATGAAACCAGCCAGCCCAAGCCCTGAAGCACCACATATTACCGCGATTAACATTGGGTCCATTATTTAGTCTCCTATCTAGCTAACAGGATTAGGTCGCAATCGGCTAAAGATTGTCTTCGTATTTACCCAATCTTTCCTCTAAGTCCTTTTGCCTGATAACCAATGTTAGGTCACCGCGCGTCTTTTCTAGGATACCTCTAACCCTATCAGTGGTGTGGCGTAGACCACCGGTTATAGCATCAGGGAAGTCCATGGTAACCAAAATATTGTAAATATCATCCATAGCTGATAATAGTTCTTCACACCGCGACAGATCACCCCGTCTCATACTGTCCAGGAGGTAGCGCCGTAGCTCGCCTACGGCTTCACCTAGACCGTTCAAGTAGGCAGCGAAGTCAATACCCAATTCTTCAGGGGTAGGAGGCTGGTTGCCGGTTACAAGGGCAAGGGTGATGCTGCCTTCGGCAAACTCCTTTTGGGCACTTCTCATAAAGCCGGTGCTGCTAAGCTCGCTGTAATCAGCAACTGCTTGCTCTAACTCGTTAAGCAGGTTGCGGGCTGATTGAAGCATTTCTTTAGCCTGGTCAAACTCCTGGCGGTGCACAGCGCGAATGGCGTTGCTGCAGTAGCGGATGACCTCACGACATCGGGGCAGCACCTTTTCTCTAGCTGCATCCTTGGCAGAGAAACTCTGACGAATCCGTTCAGCAATTGAATCTAGATTATCGGTTAGTTTACTCACTTTAGGGTCTCAAGTCTAGCCACGATTTGCTGAGCTGCTTCTTCCGGAGACTCAGCTTGCAATATAGCACTAATTACGGCTATTGAACTAGCGCCAGCGGCAATAACTTCAGCAGCATTATCTTTAGTAATGCCACCAATAGCCACCAGGGGCAAGGCTATTGCCTGTCTGATTTGGCGTAGCCCGTCTAAACCAATAACCTTTGCCGCTTCTTTAGATGTGGTTGGATATATCGAGCCGACGGCGATATAATCAGCCCCTTCAGCTTCGGCGGTAACAGCTTGCTCTGCAGTAGTTGTTGAGCAACCCAGAATTTTATCTATCGGTAGTAGCTTACGGGCCGCTTTAATGGGTAGGTCGTTCTGCCCCAGGTGCAGCCCATCAGCATCAGCGGCAAGGGCTATATCAAGGTAGTCATTTACTATAAAAAGCACATTATGCTCGGCACATAGATTTTTAAGCTGTTTAGCGATAGGTAGCAGCTCCTGTTTACTTAAGAGTTTATCACGCAGCTGAATTGTCCTAGCTCCACCATGGATTATCTGACTGGCTACTTCAATGTGACTGCGCCCCTTTAGGGCTTGGGTATCTATAATGGCGTAAAGCCCAAGTATATGCTTTATCTTATCCTGGCGGAGTAGCTTGGACAGCAAATTTCGCTCTATTGAGTAGAGGTTAAACCGAGCTTGCTTGAACTTCTCTGGGTTTAGCTTAGGTGCAATGTCTGGAATCTTAGCCAGCTCCTCTACGGTTCTTAGCGATTCCTGGACCCTTCTGGAGTTAGCCACTACCATTAGCAGTAGCTCTCTCTGTTTCTCTTGTTCCGGAGCTTCAATATTAATGCCAATGTCAGCCTCTGAATTTCGGGCCTGCAGGAGCTGTTTATTAAACGACCAATCGCCTTTTACCAGCTCGTGGCGCATAGTTTTTAACTGCTGAGTTAGAACGGCATCATTAAGCAGTAAGCGAGCTATATCTTCAAGAAGGCGAAGCCCCTCACCAATACGGTTTAAGTTGGCATCAATAATTCGTAGTGTTTGTCCTGATATTGCTTCTGGTGAAGACATATCTATAGTCCCCTAGCAGTTAATTCTAGCATAGCCAAATTGGGGGGTAAAGTTGGATAACTTTAAGCTTCGCTTACCGCATTTTCAATGAGTTCAATTCGTGATGGCTTTCCGCTTTGGTCTAGTTCTATGGCCACAACATCGATGCGCCATAATTGGGGCAGATTATTATGAGTCTGCCGATAGTAGGCAGCCGTAGCCCTCATCCTTTCCTGCTTGACAGGTGTGATTGACTCTTCAGGGCTGCCGAATTCCGAGCTCTTTTTGGCTCTTACCTCAACAAAGACCAGCCGGTCTTTATGCTTGGCGACAATATCAATTTCTCCTTGAGGACAGCGATAGTTAGTTTCAATGATACGGTAGCCTCGCTTTTTAAGGAAATCCTTGGCTAGTTTTTCACCCAGAATAC
>CP070810.1:60904-68573 GCA_020343755.1 Dehalococcoidia bacterium
CAGCTCAATCTCGATTTCCTGGACAGTAAACAGCCTCCGGTTCCCCAATAGATTGCCTAGTTCATCCCTAACGGTAATATAAACTTTCCCCGGCGTGGCATCATCGGGAACATAAAAATCGATAGTGAAGATCCCATTGTCAGGAACAACTAAGGTTTCGATTTTTCTATCGTCAAAGAAGATGGAGATGCTATCGCCCCTATAGGATTCAAAGTTTATCCCCTCCACGGTAACCCTTGTCCCTGGTGAGCCAGAGGTAGGAGATAGGGTAATCGAAGGCGCCGCCAAAGCCGGTGTGGCTGGTATAAGCACTATCACCAAGGACAGGGTAGCCACTATAGCCAGTGTTCTGAGGACTTTAGCGTATTTCATCCGCATCTCCTTAACTAATATAAGGCAGTATTACTCCACATAGGCATTCAAATATTTACTGATCATATCTTCTTGCTGCTCGCTACCAGTAGTTAAGAAGTGGTGCAAACTTGCTGCCACGAGTATGTTTTTCTTTCTAGCAGTGCTTCTAGCGAGTGTATCCATTGCTACCTTCAACTTTTCTGGAATCTCCACGGATAGGCTTTTCTTTTCCATAATGACCTTCCTTAGATTTTACAAGGATTGACTATATTTTACTAGTAAATGATTGCCTTGTCAAGACCCTAGCTAACTAAATCTTTCAATCTGAAGGCCAAAAATGACAAAATACTGTTGACTTAAATAGAACATATGTGCTATTCTGGCTTTGAAAGGCGAATTATGGAACTACAGAAAACCAACGGCTTTTCTGGAAATCCGAACCACCAGCCAGACTTGCCACCCGAGTATTGCCACTTTCGGGACGAGGGCTGTGAGTTTGCCGACTCCTGTCTTAATTGCCCGTTTGAAAAATGTATCTATGACGAGCCTAGAGGTAAGCAGCACTATATTAAGCGGTTGCGAGACAAAGAGATAGCCAGGCTGTTCACCAGTGATGGGAAAGGAATAAAGGAGCTAGCACTAATGTTTGGCCTCAGCCAGCGAACGGTGCAGAGAGCACTAAAGGGGGCTAAGAATGAATTTACCCCAAAAATCAATATTTTCGGGGACCCCAATGAATGACGGCTTTATCCCCTCACAGTTAATTAATCGTGATATGGGCAGGCTCAAGGGTTATAAAGAACTCCTTGATTTCTACCACGGTCGGCACTGGGAAGGCTACGCCAGGCGAGGTGAGAAACGCCTGACCTTTAACTACGCCAAGGTGGTTATAGATAAGATTACCTCATATCTAATGTCCGGTATTACCTTCACCGTCGAGGCGGTCAAGGACTCGGATGAGGCTAGAGCCAGAGCCCAGAGAGCAGAGCAAGCCTTATACCAGGCGTATGAGGATAATAACCTGGAACAGCTCGACTTTGAGACCGAGATTGATTGTGCCATTCTGGGTGACGCTTGCTTTAAGGTTATCTGGGACACAGAGACGAAAAGGGTCAGGATTACCACCCCCGACACTCAAGGTATCTATGCTTGGTGGCTGGGGGATGATACTTCCAGGGTATGGAGAGTAGCCTCAAAGTATAACCTCTCCTCAGATGAGGTAGAAATCCTGTATAAAGTAAAACCTAAGGGCAAAACGGCTAACGTGGTTGAACTATGGACAGCCCATGAATTTGAGCTTTGGCTAGATGATGCTCAGGTGGAAAAGAAGACCAACCCCTATGGCTTTATCCCATTTATCATCTATCCCAACCTGAGAGAGCCGAAGAAATTCTGGGGTATATCAGATATACCCCAGATTATGGAGCCCCAGCAGGAGCTTAATCGGGCAATGAGCCAACTATCCAGAATACTGGAACTATCAGGCAACCCCATTGCCGTCCTGGAGAACGTGGAAGAATCTGAGGATATTGCGGTTAGGCCGGGGGCAGTTTGGAATATACCTGAAGACGCTAAAGCCTACCTATTGGATTTGCTTCAAGGCGGTGGCGTCAGGCTCCACATAGATTATATCAACCTGTTGTACCGAATCCTGCACGATATTGCTGAATCACCCAGGGCTGCCTTTGGTGGCACTGAGAGGGATTTGTCTGGCGTAGCCCTTCAGATTGAGCTCCAGCCGTTACTACAGAAGGTGAGGCGAAAGCGGCTTATCAGGACAGACGCCTATAACCGAAGGAACCGGCTGATTCTTAAGCTCTTAGAGCAGTATCAGAATGAGAGCTTTGGTAATCACCGTTTGCGGGTAGTTTGGAACCCAGTGCTACCCCAAGATTTAACCAGACTAGTGTCTAATGAGCAGATATTGATTCAGAACGGTGTCCACTCCAGGAGACGGGCTATGGACGAGCTGGGAGTCAAAGACCCGGAGATGGAGTTTAATAGATGGCTTGAGGAAAGGGAAATTATACTCCGGATGAATAAAGGGCTTAATTCACCCAGCAAAATCAAAGATTTTTCTGGGAACCGGCTTAAGGCCAAATCCACCAGGGGCAAAGCGAGAGGGAGAGTTGTAGAGCCCCAGACAGATGAAATTGAAGGATAAGCCTTAGACCCGGAAAGGAGGACCAAAGTTGGCAGATGACGAACTAAACCAAAACCAAAATCCCGAAGGGGAGGAGCCAGAGCCGAGCCAGGCGCTCAGGATTACCGAGCTTGAGGGCTTGGTAGCTCAAAGGGATGAGGAGTTAACCAAAGCTAATGCCCGCATCACCGAGCTTGAGCAGGCAGTAGCTGAGTCGGAAGAAAAGCTGACCACTAGCCAGAATTCTCTGACTGAGGCTGTAGCCGGCTACAAAGCTATGGTGGTTCAGGCAAATCCAGAGGTGCTTGAGGAGCTCATCACCGGTGACACCATTGAGTCTATCAATGAGTCCCTGAAGAAGTCTAAAACCCTGATTAGTCGGGTGAGGCAGGGATTAGAGGCTGAAATTTCAGGAGCTAAGATTCCTGCCGGAGCTCCGCAGAGAACACCACCTGACCTATCAGCTCTATCCCCACGGGAAAAGATTCAATACGCAATAGGAGGTAAGAAATAATGGCGTTAACACTAGCTGAGGCAGCCAAGCTGTCAAACGATATCCTACTTCAAGGGGTGGTGGAGACTATCATCAAGGACTCACCCATTCTCCAGCAACTCCCCTTCATAGAGATTGTGGGTAATGGTTTAACCTACAATCAAGAGAATACCTTGCCTACCATTGATTTCTATGATGTTGGTGATACCTGGGCGGAATCAACCCCAACCTTCGAGCAGAAAACGGCAAACCTGAAGATTATGGGTGGAGATGCCGATGTTGATAATTTCCTCAAAGCCACCCGAAGTAACATCCAGGACTTGGAAGCAGCCGTTATTGAGCTTAAAACCAAGGCGCTCAGGCGCAAGTTCGAAGATACCTTCATCTATGGCGATTCGGTGACTAACAGTAAGCAGTTCGACGGTCTTCGGAAGCTCATTGATACTACTAGTGCCAGCGACCAGGTAATAGCTATGGGGGATACCGGAGCCACTCTTACCCTGGCTAAGCTGGATGAGCTTATTGATGCGGTAAAGGGTGGCAAGCCCAACACGCTGCTTATGAGTCGACGCTCGAGGCGCAAGATTAACGCACTAATCAGGGCAGCCGGGGCAATGATGGAGACTGACCGGGATAAGTGGGGCAACTTCATCCAGCTATGGGATGGTATCCCTGTTGGTGTTTCTGACTGGATCCTGGATACCCACGTGCTTACCGGTGGTGTAGAGACAGCGACTACAGGCGGCACTTGCTCAACTATCTATGCCATGCAGTTTGGAGAGGGAGGTCTTTGCGGCTTAACCAGTCCCGGTCACATTCAGGCAGAGCCTATTGGCTCACTGGAGACCAAAGACGCTACCAGAACCAGGATTAAGTGGTACGTCTCCCTGGCTCTATTTAGTACCGTTAAAGCAGCTGCCCTAATTGGGGTTCAGGACTAAATTAACTGACAAGGGAGGTCAAAAATGAAAAAGCAGGAACTAGCCAACTGGCTATGCCGATACAGGCTCAGCAAGTATCACCAGGATATTGAGCCCTATCGAGGCCGAGAGGATGAGTTTCACCAGCTGTTTAAACCTTATGAGGTTATAGAGGGCGAGGGAAACTGCCTGCTCAACAGTGGCATTGACGAAATATGGGATTTAGTAACCGGTGCTTCAGCTAACCACTATGATAATACTAATGCCCAGATTGGTGTAGGCGACTCCAATACTGCTGCCGACCCAACTCAGACCGACTTACAGGCAGCCACCAACAAGACCTATAAGGGCATGGAGTCCGGCTATCCTACCTCTACCAGCCAGAAGGTAACCTTTAAGGCTAGTTTTGGCTCTACCGAGGCTAACTATGCTTGGGAGGAATGGGTGGTTAAGCACTCAACCAGTGCCATTTGCCTGAACCGTAAGGTTGAGAGCTTGGGCACTAAGTCCACCGGCACCTGGACACTTGAGGTAGAAATTAGCCTAAGCTAATAGCTTGGGCGATGGGGGAGGGCTGCTAAGCCCTCCCCCATAAATAGGAGGCAAGTATGGTAGAAACTGTTTGGAGACCGAAACGCCCTTCTAGCCTCACGGATGCCCAAAGGAAGGCTAAGGTCCAAAAGGACAGCGAGTATGAGATTGCTGTTCAAAACCTCAGCACCGCCTTTTACCAAAAGAAGCAGACTGTTGGTGTAACTGCTGAGGAAGAGGAAAAGTATCGGCAGGACAAAGCCAAGCTGTGGAATGATTACCTGGAGTGGGCAAAGGCTAATGGCTTATATCAGGAGATTACCCCAGAACAGCAACTGGCTGAAGCTGAGGCAGGTCTAAGGGAACAGCTTGAGCAAGCCAATCTCATCCGCAGCAAATTAAATCTAGAGCCTCTGGTAATTGGGGGGCTTTAATGGCTCAAACTTTCTTTCCTATAACACCCCAGGAATTTACCGTTGACCAAGCTGGTTCCTGGCGTGATGTTGATGTCAGCAGTGTTGTCCCATCAGGGGCTACTGGTGTAATCATCCACACCGTTAATAAGCACGCAAGCAATGATTGGGATATGGGGCTCCGTAAGAATGGCTCCACCGATGATAGGCACACGACGCTCTACGATAGCCGCCATTGGTGGGGAATGATAGGTGTTGACGCCAATCGAGTTTTTGAAGCCTATGTCGGAAGCACTACTGATATTGATATTTACGTTGTTGGTTATACCAAGTCAGGAGTAACCTTTAAGACTAATGCTGATGATAAATCACTTGGCACTACAGGTAGCTGGCAAGATATTGATTGTTCCACCGAAGCTCCAAGTGCTATTGGTTTGATATTTGAAATTTATGCCTCCTACATCCGTGAATTTGGTTTCCGCAAGAATGGAAGTAGCGACGACCGACACGTAGATAACTCTGGTCGGTGTTGCTTTGGAGCAATTATTGGATGTGATGCCAGTCAAGTATGCGAGGGCTATATAGAAGCTACACTTGTTGATTTCTTCCTGGTTGGCTATGTTACTGATGGTTGCACCTTTAATACCAATGCCAGTGATGTGAGTCTTGGGGGCACAGGGGCCTGGACAGACCTATCAGCTCTACCTGCGGGTGCCAATATGGGCTTCGTAGAGGTAGTTTCCGGTGGCGCCTACTTATATGGACTGCGTAAGAATGGTAGTTCGGAAGATATTTATTTCGAGGTCTACAAACATCTTTGGGGTATAGTTGAGTGTGATGCCAGTCAAGTTATAGAAGGCAAAATATCGGATACTGTTGTTGACTTCTTTGTTGTTGGGTATTCAGAGGAAGTAACACTAGTCGAGAAGTCATCATCTGACACTGGCTCTGGCTCCGAAGTCTCATCACCAATAGCTACATTAAGCAAGGCTGATAGTGGTAGCGGGATTGAGGCTCTGCTATCGAGAGTGCTTGGTGTTGCCGAGGCGGGGTCTGGAGCCGAAGTATGCACACTTCTGGCCACGCTGGTGGCAACAGGAGAGGCTGGAGCCGGTGTTGAGTTTGCCTCAAAGGCCTTTAGCTCCACAGACTCCGGTTCAGGTATTGAATCGCTTGTTACCAGGCTACTAGCTACCTCTGAAACAGGAACCGGGACGGAAAACTTGCTATCCAGGTTACTTCGTCACACCGATAGCGGACTTGGCGCCGACGCCGGCTTAACCTTGGTAGCTACTTTAGCTAGAGCCGAAACCGGCTCCGGGTTAGATGCCCTTATCGGTTTAATGACTGCTCTAGCTACCAGTGATACTGGCTTAGGTGCAGACGAGCTCCTGGACAGGTCGATATCCCTTTTTGACACCGGCTCAGGGTTGGATGCAGCTATTTTATGCAAAGCTTTCCTCTCCACCGATAGCGGTGTTGGACTTGAAGCTCTGGCTGATTTGCTGGCTCTAATTATCACCACTGAGACAGGTTCCGCTCTAGAGCAACTTAGAGCCAAAATTATGACTTCAGCTGGTGCCGATGATATGAAACTGCCCACCAAGATGGGGAAGGCAGAAATACCATCCAAGGGGGTGAATTTATGAATCTATCCGAGATGATAACTCTGGTCAGGCGTGACCTTAAGGATGAGGCCACTCCTTACCAGTGGTCAGATGACGAACTAACTAGGCATATTAATCGTGCGGTAAAGGAGCTATCAGAGAGGGTGCCACTGCCGGCTAAGGCTACCCTGCCGACAGTTAGCGGCTCTAGAGAAGTAGATATATCTAGCCTCACTGATAGGATTATGGTTCAAGCTGTAGAATATCCTGTAGATGAGTCCCCGGCCAAATATCAACGCTTCTCTATTTGGGAGAATACCTTAAACATAATAAGCGGCGATGAACCCAACGGCTCTAATTGCAATGTCTACTACGGAAAACTCCACACCATTGACGCTAATGGTTCCACCATCTCCAGCAAATATGAGGACTTAGTAGTTACCGGTGCCTGCGGTTACGCTGCTATTAGCCAGGCAGCTCTTTCCATAAACAAGGTCAACATCGGGGGGACGATGACCCCCTCCGAATACCGAGCCTGGGGTAATGAGCGATTGAGAATCTTTAAGGATGGGCTAAAGCGGCTGGGTAGGAGAGACAGGATAAGAACCCAGCAGCTCTTTATAGATTGAGTAAGGGTATCTAATAGGAGGTGAAGTAAATAATGACTATAAAAGAAGGACTAAGAAAGACCGAAGAAGGCTTGCCTAGGGAGGCATTTGCTATTGTTGGCGACCCGGAAGACCCTGAGACCTGGAAGCTACCCCACCATAAGAAGAGCATCTTTAGAGCCTTACAGGGCAAGCTTGATATCGAGAAAACAGTCGATTGGGCTCGGATGCCAGCTGCCGTAGCCGCTCTATCACCAAAGGGCCACCGGGGGCAACGGGTCGATGCCAGCCCGGAGCAAATTCTGGCTGCTGCCAATCACCTAGCTAACCACTACCGAAAAGCCAATAAGCCGTTGCCCGATACCCTGGCAGCTTTAATATAAGATGACAGAGGGAAATAGCAATGGACAGGAAAAGGAAGGGATTACTATACCACCTGTATCGAGCCCTGTGGTCAAGAATAGGCGGGCGCCCTTGGACTTATATTATCCGGGATTCCTACCATAACAAGCCGCTTCTCTGGCTTGCCCTAGCTACTGGTATCGGCATTCTGCTTGGGCATTTGTTCTGGGGCACGCCTTGGATCCCAGGGCAGCCAGG
>CP070810.1:68673-85341 GCA_020343755.1 Dehalococcoidia bacterium
ATACCCTGACGCGAACGCTTGCCTGCGAGTGGGCCAAGCACAACGTACTGGTGAACGCGCTGGCGCCCACTTTTGTGGAGACTGCCCTAACACGTACTGCTCTGGCCGACCCCGAGTTTGCCAAGACAGTGAAAGCCCGTATTCCACTTGACCGTTGGGCAATGCCAGAGGACATTGTTGGACGCACAATGTCAATAGGTCACTCGTACGGAGCCCCGGTTTTGAGGTCACAATTGCTTGAATTGTTACCTCATTGCACAAAATGACGTTTCGTTTAGTGCCCGTCGTACCGAGAGTCGAAGGTTTCGCACAACACCAAACTGAAATCTATTGACTAACAGGCTTCCATCTACAGAAGGTTTGCGGTAAAATTGATTAAGAAAAGTTACTCTGAAGATAGGCGGATAACGTGGCTCAATTGGCAATGACAAAGGAAGAGGCAAAAAACAGATTAGCGGAATTGGTCTCAAAGTATGAGGGGCTAAGCACTTCTGAGATAAAGAGCTACCACGAGGCTAAGACCAAGCAGGGCTTTGTGCTTCCGCTATTTCAATATCTTGGATGGAACGTGTTTAATACTGACGAGGTTGCTCCTGAGGAGAAGGTATCAAAAGGACGGGTTGATTATGCTTTCAAGCTGCACGGGGTGCCTCAGTTTTACCTTGAGACCAAACCGCTCAAAGCAGACCTCAATAATCCTCAGTTCAAGGAGCAGGTCATAACATACGCCTATAACAAAGGAGTGACTTGGGCAGTGCTCACTGATTTCGAGGGAGTGCAGGTATTCAATGCTCAAACAGGTCAGCGCTTTCTGAACTTAAACTACAAGGATTACGTTACTGATTTTGGCAAACTGTGGCTTCTTTCACGTACCTCACTACTAGACGGTTTACTAAATAAGGAGGCAGCACAATATGGAGCTTTGCCACCATCCCTCCCGATAGAAAAACGGCTCTTTCAGCAATTCCGTGAGTGGCGTGAAAGGCTGTCTCGTCAGCTTCGCGCTTACCACCGTGAACTGGGGTGGCAGTGGATAGATGAAATTATTCTTCGCCTGCTTAGCCGCTTAATCTTCATCCGCACCTGTGAAGATAGGGAGCTGGAAGGTAAGGAGCTTCTTGCTATTCTTAATCAATACAAAGGCTCTGTAGGCAAAGTCGACCTCCTCAAAGAACTGCGGTGCATATTCCGCAAATACGATGGCTATTATGACAGCGACCTATTCCAGCAAGGGCCTTTTCTTCATCCGCTTGATCGAGAGGATTTTCTGGACATAGAAATAGAGGTTTTAGCTAACATTCTCGATGGCTTGTATCACATTCCTGGTGTTATGGCTGACTATGATTTCTCCGTTATTGATGCTGATGTGCTAGGGCCTCCTACTATAAATGCTTTGCCTGGCAAGTCTAGCCAGTGCCGTAGGTTTATCCTAAAACGGAATGAACTCAGGTATGCTGTGATGGCTGCCCTTCTTCCAGGTGCCGGATAACATCTCATCTAGTAGCCCTGCCATCAGGTCGGCAAACTCTGGCTCGTTCATATGCCGGTCTACCAGCAACACATCTAGATTGGGCTTATCCCGGTCTATCACCTCGCGCAAAGCTTCAACGAAACGTTCGGCGCGCAGCGACCATTCAGGCTTTTTAGGGTCGGAAACCCAGCAGGGAGCTGGTGACTCCTCAACCCAACCCAAGTCCGGATTAGGGCCAGCAATATCGTAGGCTCCCCATCCACGCAGTGGTACGCATAAAGCAGTCGGGCCAGTCGCTTGGTTGAGCTTGCCCGCAATGTGTTTGCCGATCAGAAATGCTTCGTCAAGTGAAGTGCCGACAATGGTAACCGTTGGGTTGTGGACATAAATAACTCGTCCTGGGGTATCGAGTTCACCCTTATATTTCTGCGGTACCGTCGCCTCGGGGCCGAAATTTATCATATCCAGGCCTCCGGTTGAAACTACTTGGGGAATACCCATGCGACCGGCAGCCGTCAGACGGTCAGGGCCAGCACTCAGGACACCACCAAGCAATAGGTCAGCGATTTCATGGGTAGTGATGTCCAACATGCCGACAATATAGCCATCTAGGATCAACTCTTCCATTGAGCGACCTCCAATGCCTACTGCGTGGTTAATCATCACGTCGTACCTTCCCCTGTCCTCAAAGTACTTGGAGGCCCGCAGAACGCAGGGTGTAGTTACACCGAACATCATGCAGCCGATAAGTGACTTCTTCTCTGCGGCTCTTGGCTCAGGGATGGTAGCCATACCCACGATGGCACCAGCCGCATTGTTCAATATTTTGCGCGTTACCACATTGAGCCCCCCTTCGGCGATGGGGTAGAGCATACCAATATCCTTGGTACCAACATAATGGCGAACATCGCCCGAAGCCATGGTTGAAAGCATCAATTTAGGCACGCCGACGGGCAGCTTCTGCATAGCCTGCGTTGCCATACTCGTGCCCATCGAGCCACCCATGGCAATTATGCCATCTAGCCTGCCGTGCTCCAGCAACTCAGAGAGAACCCTAATGACACCCTCAACGATGAACTCCGACGCCTTAGCCCGCTCCAAGGCAAAGATTTCGCCTGTGGCATGTCCAACCTTAACGACTACCTCACTGAGGCCGATATCAGCCCAGCCTACCTCTTTACCCACGCTCATTTCCAAAATTATGGGGTTGCCGCCAGCAGCACGCACTCGATCAGCCAGGAAACGAATCTCGGTACCCTTAGTATCTAAGATGCCTGCGACTACAATATTGGGTTTCTTCGTCATTTCTCTTACCTAAGGGTCAAGCGTTGTCTTAAACACATTAAAGTCAATCATATTGTGAAACTGATACCAACCTATGATCCCCAAGCCTGTGTTGCAGGCTTAATCTGAAGCCCTCTTTCCACACCCTCGTGGCTTCGCGTAGTCGGCTTTTCCACTATGATAATATGGACGCAGTTTGATGTCAATACGGCCTAACACGCCACATCACGAGAGGGTTGGACAATGGGGTGTATTGTTCATAGCGAGTGGTTGTTACCCAAACTTGGCTTAGTCGACTGACCAGTGAACTTTCAGTAACTATAAACCAACAGGAGAAACAGCAGGAATTAGCTATAACCGAGCAGAGGGAATTCCTGTAGGCACATGTAATGGCTTATATATCAGAAACTCATAGGTAATGAAAGTTGGTGCGTCCGCTTTTTCGCTGAATAGCTGAGCACCTCCGCCGGTATCCTCCGCGAGGGATAGACCAAGCTGGGCTAGATAAGACTATCGATTCTGTCGAAGCCCCCTGGGGAGCACGGATTGAGAGAGAGCTGCGGTCAGAGTTCGAGACCAGCGGACTAGATCCATACATAGTCTCGTCACGCCTTTACGAGAAGGTAGCAGAACTCGGTTTGGAGCCTTTCAGTCCTCCTGAACCCCTACCTGTTATCGATGAGGATGAAATTGCTCTGGTGTGCTGGATGTTAGTAGATTCTGAAGAGTAAAGAGTGACGGCTCTACAAAAGTGCCCAGCGGTTTAGCCTCATGTAGCACTGAGTGGCGTTGAATCGTTGCACAAATTAGCGTTTTGTGTCTTATCTGGGGTGGCTTTTATCACACATTCCGATGTTTTGTTCAGCTAGCGAGGCTCCTGATTCTCGGATGGACTAGCTGAGCTATCCTTTTCTCTCTGCTGGGCGTACCGCTTCTATTTCTCTTGTAAAGCCCCATGAAAGCGTAAGTTCGTCGCCGGCTTTTTCAATAGCCCAAATGTCATCTGCAGTCTTTGTAGTCTGATAAGCTCAGAACCTGGGGCATTTCAGGGCGGTAAGAGTAGTGCGAATGCCGACACCAGAAACTACATCAGGAGCGCCTATCCGTAAACATCAAAAGTCCCGCTTCTTTAGCCCGAGCTGCTGCCTCCCTGGGCTTCCCTAATATCCCCTTCGCCTCAGGGTTCACCAGGATTATATTACAGCCATTTTCCTTCAGTCTGCTGGCCACTACCGTGCGGACGGAGTATGCGGAATTCCTATATTGTAGAGGCATTGCCCTTTCTAATTGGTCAGGAATACCACCTCATCCCCCAGCAAGAAAAAGTGCTATATGAATCTCGTCCCCATCCTTAACCGGCTTATCTAGTTTCTCTGGGTAGGTACTCTCTCCATTAACATAAGTATTAAAATAGACAAACAATTTACCTTGCTTGTCAAATAGCCTCCCCCCAATGGGAGGGAACTGTTCCCCTAAATGTTTGAGGCATTCACCAACCGTCCTTCCATTAACTTCCACTACTTCCGTATCATTAGCAAAAGGCTGCATATGCGAAGGAATCTTTATCTTTATACTCATTTCTTACCCCTCCTTCATTAAATGACCACAGTACTCACAATTTGGGTCTGTCTTCACCACGAGCTCTGTGAATTTTAGGTTAAACCCGTCATAGACTAATAGTCTATTAGTTAGCAGCTTACCAATTCCCACGATATATTTTATTACCTCTGTCGCCTAGATGCAACCGATAACTGCCGGAGTAACCCCGATCACTGGGAATTTCTCCTCAGGGGGTAACCCCTGATAAATACATCTTAGGCAGGCTGTCTTGCCTGGGATTATAGTCATCACCCTTCCCTCAAAGCCATAAACTGCACCATGAAAGAAGGGTATATTCTTGTCTATGGCTACCTTATTTAGTAAATACCTCGTTGGCAGGTTATCCATGGCATCAACTATTAAATCAAAGCCATTCACAAGTTGGTGGATATTATCTTCGGTTATTATTTCCTCTATAGCTTCTATTTTCACACCTTGGTTTAACTGCTCAGCTTCTCAGTGGCTGAATCAACCTTGCTTCTACCTATGTCCCTATCCCAGTGCAAAACCTGCCTATTCAGGTTACTGAGTTCCACCTTATCGTGGTCAATTATTCGAATCATTCCAACCCCCGCTGCTGCCAAGTATAGAGACGCTGAAGAGCCAAGCCCACCACTACCAGCAATAATAACCTTTGCCCGTTTAAGCTTTTCTTGCCCCCTCCCCGAGTCCCCTAATCATTATTTGCCTATCATACCTTTTCAGTTCATTTACTGTTTCTTCCTTTATCCCCTCTTTGCTTAATAGAATCCCGGTATTGCACTTAAAAAGACTTAGCTTGCTAATGAATTGCGTAACCTCAGGAGCACCAACGGGTTCTCTCCAATCCTCGCACTCAATCGGAATATATGTATCCAAAGTTCCTATAAACAGTGCCCCTATTCGGTTTTATCCTTTTCAACAATGGCAAACGCCCTTATCCAGCCAGCGCTTGCACCCTCTATAATTACAGGTGCTGCCACAAAAGTGAACCCAAAATGAACAGGTACTTTCCATAGATTCGCTAACCGCTCAATATGACAATATTCACGTTCCTTACCAACATTATGTGCTGGCCACAAAACATCTTTATTATGAGTTTTCTTGAAATCCTCCCCCATTGTCTTGAACGGTCTGTCAAATCCAAAGGTATCGATACCGATAACCTTAACTCCCTGATCTAACAAATAGATTGTCGACTCTCGGCCCATCCCTGGATGTTTCTCGAAATAATCACTATTTCCCCATTTTTTATCGTAATCTGTTCTTATCATCACTATATCATAGGGTTTAATTGTATAGCTTATATCTTTCAAAGCGTGGAGGATATCTTCCTTCGTTATCAATTCTTCCGGTCCTTTATTTGTTAAGTCAAGGATAAATCCGTCTCCTATACACCACTCCAAGGGTACCTCTTCTATCCTCTTCGACGGCTTCCCTTCAGATGTCGGGTAGAAATGCCAAGGAGCATCCAGATGTGTACCTAAATGCGTCGCAAGAGTAACTTCTTCCCAAGCTTGAGATTTACCTTCCGGAAAATCTTTAGGCTCGATACCTGCAGGGACAGAATTTAACCTTGCTCCTTCGGCATGATTCCAACGAGTTACTTTCGGAAAACCAACCAAATCCTTATGGAAAGGGTATATCGGCAATGTCAAATCAAAGAGCAGATTTTTTTCTCTATCAAATAACATCTAGCTTCACACTCCAGTTTTTATTATTTTAGACTCTAATCATACTTCCAATATAATATAAATCGTTATCTTATGATTCTCTTCAAAATTTTGGTTATACTAATGCAATTTTGAGCAATCTTTTGAATTTTGTCACCATCAAGATGTCCCATCTCCTCAAAAAAGTTCACCATGATAGCACCAGCTTTAATCTCAGTAATATTACCAACTATGACCTTAATCTACACCTTAAATCTCCTTTCACCTGCTTATACTCCAGCTACCCATTCAATACCCAGCTCCTGCAGCTTTGCCAAAGTAGGTGCCCCATTCTTGTCCCAGCCAACCATAGCATAATAGGTATCTATAGCCTGGTCTAATTCGTTCTTATCAATGCTAACCCCCTTCAAAGGACCAGAGGTAAAGGGGGTAAAGAATCGGCGTGGTAAATAATCATCATCCTTACCCAATCCCTCCCGAATATTAAAGGCACGAGCCATATTAATACAGCGCTCACCTACCTTCATTAACTCCCATACAGTGGTATCCCAACCAGTGATACCCCTCATCAAGTCAGCTATTTGAGGAGGATGTAACTGAACGAAGTAGCAAAATACCAGGCAATTAACAGTATGCTGCCACTGGCTCATATAAACAAGCATCCTGACCTTGGCTGGGCTCAAATCCTGACACGGCAATGGCTCAAATATACCGAGGGTTTTAAGTTGAGCAGCCCGCGACAAAAAGGGCCGACTAGTATAAAAGTGATCATGCATATTATGGCAATGGTCGGCCCCAGTGGGTGAGATAGTATAACCTAGCCCCATACCTGACTTATAGCGGGGCTCATGCATAGGAAGCTCTTGACCCTTGATATGTAGGGCGAAATCCTCAGCCCCCTTACCGAACACTCGGGCGGCCCGGGCTACACCCTCGGCTAAGACTTCGCCAATACCTTCCCTCTTGGCAACCATCTCTATCAATTGTACCATTGCCTGAGCATTGCCAAAGTTGAGTTTTAATCCACCAGTATCCTTCTCGGTGAGGATACCTTGCTCAAAACATTCCATGGCAAAAGCTATATTAGCTCCGGTAGATATAGTATCTAACCCATAAGCACTGCACAGCTCATTGCCCTTAGCAATCGCCTCCAGATTGTCTATGCCACAATTTGAACCTAATGAAGCTAGGGTTTGATACTCAGGACCACCATAGCTAGGGTTAACATTATATGGTTTTCCTACAGCGACCTTAGGTTTACAACGCACTGGACAAGCATAGCACCCTCCTCATCCCACTAGGATACTACTCTTTAATGCCTCAGCCGAGATTTTGTCAGCTCCGTCAAATACACCTTGCTGAGCCCCAGAGATACCTGGCATCTTTTATTTCTACCTTACCGTCCTCAATCCAAAGATAAACAGGATGAGGTGATTTACCCTCGATAATTATAGCATCATAGCCCGCATGCTTAAGTTCAGCCCCCCAATAGCCCCCAACCTCAGTATCACCATAGCCATTTGTCAATGGCGATTTCGCGCCTACACTATTCTTGCCACTACCAGCTATCGGGGCTCCAGTAACCGCCCCTGTGGCAAAAATTAATTTATTTCCTGAACCTAGTGCATCCTCACCAACAGCTAGCTCTTTAAGCAGAAAATAACATATGAACCCTCTACCTCCAATGTAGTACCGGTAAAAGTCCTCGCTAGGCTCATCCACTGATATAGCACGCCGAGATAAATCAACCCGTAGTATCTTCCCATTCGCCTAGTACCTTGGATCCAGGTAGCTTCCCCACATCCACAACCAACCCGAATTTCTCTATTTCTTCCTTTTTCATCCCCAGTTACTCCTTATTTAATTCATCTATAATGTTATCCACCTCATCTAAGACAATCTGCGGACCTTTCGCTCTTACAAGAAAATAAGGTCGCTTCAGGGCAAAGCCACTTGTGAATCTTGCCCTCTTTAGCCTGAGGTCCCAATCCTCAATAATTGGGGCGGGTATTTTGGAAGAGATCAACTCATGGGACAGGAAATAAGAAAGGGAGAGGCAGGAAAAGGTCTGGTATTCCTTCTCAAACTGCTCCAATTTCGTCACCACTGTGTCAAAATGACCATCAATTGATGGGAGAACGACCAGATCAACATCGCCTATCTTCCCTTCTACCCTTTTAAACTCTGGAAGGGAATCAAAAAAAATTTCCCAGCCCTCTGGGGGCGGTTTGTCAGATCTCTCCGTTCCTTCAAGTCGCACGTTGAGAAAGACATCAGAGGTACCCTGCAAGATATGCCCATCCCTGTCTAATACACTTCCTTCACAGGATATAATCTTGCCCCCCCGCCTAGCTGATTCCATCAGGCACATGGTTTTCCCGTGGTTTTCCTCCCCTGTCATAAACATGACATTAAGACCTCGGTACCGAACTACAGATCCATGAAAAAGGAATAAATCATTCTTCCCCAATTCCTTAACAAGTAAAGCGAGAATGAGCTTCTGTATCTCTCCTGCTTTCCAGTTACCAATCAGTGTCAGGCTTTCTCGTCCACCATCATAATTTATTGATTTATTGTCACCTTGGTCAGCATACCAGACCAAATCTGGTCGGTCTTTCTTGAGGTCTTCAAAAAATTTGACATTCCCAAACCTATAATTGAGCCAAATGGGACTCTTAATAATACTCGTTTCATTTCTTTCCGAAGTATATCTATCCAATCTCACCCGTATATCATTGAAACCTATTTCTTCTACGTGTCTATACAAATGCTTCATCCCACTTTATTCTAATATCTCAACAATTCCTGTATTTCCGTTTATTCGCACCTTTTGACCATCTTTTATCTGCTTAGTACCCACCATACTTCCGACGATACATGGAATACCGAATTCACGAGAGACTATAGCTGGATGAGCAAGTACTCCACCCGAGTTGGTTACTAAACCTCTCAGCTTGGGAAAGATAGAAATCCAAGCCGGATTTGTCATATCACAAAACATAATTGTTCCATCTTCAACTCTACTAAACTCATCGGGAGACGTAACGATTCTTGCTGTGCCTTCGGCAACGCCTGGCGAGGCAGGTATTCCTGATATGGTCTTAGCACTAATTGTCACCCTCCCAATCATGCCTTCTTCTGTCTGTTTCTTGCCTCTTTCAAATTTCTCATCACCCCAACCCCAAACGCCCAACTTATAAGGTTCTTGGTGAAGTGACCAATCCGTTATGGTTCCAATGAATGGTGCGGGCACGATTTTCTCCGCCTCGTCCCTCTCTTTTCTTCTTTCCTTTACAAGGCTTTTGGCGTCAAATGCTTTTGGATTAGTTCCTATCTCCCTTAACTCATTATAACGGAAGAAAGGCACATCATCCGGCTTCTCAATCATATTTTTGGCAACAAGTTTTTTTCCAATTTCTAGGGCTACTCTTCGCATCCTCTGATGAGTCCCTTGATCTATAACGAAGTGGTGATTAGGTGTCAAGGGAGCCATCTTAACAGCCCCATCTATAGCTTCCCTTAGCTTTTCCTTATCCTCATCAGATATATTTTGTTTCTCCGCTCTTTCCCACACCTCATTAACCGCATCACTTTGGTCCCTTTCGCACCTCGCAATATCTTTAGGATACGAGTAATCCATCGAAAGATAAGTCCTTATTTGCTCTATAGCAGGGGTTGGCTCTTCTCTCCAAGACGGATACATTATTTCATGTGTATATATCGCTTTCCAGCCATATTCATCAAGATATTTATTTAATCGGTCCGAAAATTCTATTTGTTTCCCCCCTCCTTTTTTACATTCGTCAATAATTTCATCCTTAGTTTTGCCACTTTCGAAGAGTTCTTTTAAAATTGGAGACTCCTTGACAAACTCTTTAAGTTCCCATAGTCCCTTGATCGACTCCCAATTTTTATCTGCGGTAGAGATCAGAACTCTATTGGCCAACGCTTCATCCGGTTTTCCGAATACCTTTGCGAAAACCTCTTTGAAGGTTATAAATGCCTGAAACTGTGACAAATTCAATACCCAGTGTATCTTAAAATGCCTGTCGAAAATATCAATTGCATCCTCAAACAGTATCAATAGATCTTCAAGTGATGCTTCTTCGTAGGGATAGTTATCCAAAAAATCCAAGTTCCTTTCAATTTCAGGGAGGAGTCTATCGTTCCACCACCCCAGAAACTTGTCTGCGTATATCGGCATCACCGCTGAATAATATTTTGCTGACGCTTCTATTGTGTCGGGGTTAGGAGGTACCATCCCATGATATATATAACCATTTGCTATCTTTGCCGGCCACAAGGTTCCAATTGGTGCCCAGAACCTTCTGTACATATATTCGCATCCCTTACATATATCTCCATCCCACCATCCAAAACATTCAGAATAAAGTGGGGATGCTGGATGCGGATTATGCAGATCACTCAATACCCAGTGTATTTTTTTCTCTGTTTCGTTTTTCCATTCAATGGGGAAATCTTCATTTCCATAGAATCTATATAGAACTTTAGATCCCCATACTTCATCTTCCCCTTCCACCTTTTCCCCAGGAGCAATTCTTTCATACCATTTGCCGAGAGGATTTTCAACCAGATTTACTATTTATTTCACCTCCATTTTATTGCGAGGCTGTTTAGTTTTGCCTCAGATTTGGGTCCAGATTTAACTTTCTTATTCCTGAAAGCTCTTACTCCCCATTATATAATCTCCTTGCCCCAGAGAAATGTCATCCCAATGTTACACTACCTAAATTTTCTCAAGCAAAGCTTCTCTCTTTCATCCAATATCATCACCACTATCGTATTAAGTCTTTTATCATAGCCGCCAGCCAGCCTTGAAAGAGCTTCTCAATTGACTCGCTATCTTTGGCTCAGCTTTCATGGTCTCTTTTTTACTCTTTTTTTTCGACCACGCCGTCTCATTTCTTGTTTGAAGTATGAATACATTATCTGGAAATTGTTGTCCTTTTTGGATAGCCCATTCAATGTCCTGTGGAGTCCCATAGTGATTTTCGATCTTTTTTGCCAGCTTGCCTAGGTATATTGCTTCATTCTGATTCAAACAAGGCTTATTCTTTTTTTTATCCACAATTTTCCTCTGGATAATTCCACCTTTAGGATTGATCACAGTACTAACTTCTTTTACAGATACATCTACCCTTATCACTTCGAGAGGCTCTTTTTTCAATAAAATCCTGTCCGGTGTCACCGAGCCCGATACCAATGATTCACCAAGACCCCAATTCCCCTCAATGAAAATTTTATCTTCTTCGCCACTGACTGGATCCAGCGTAAACATCACCCCCGCCGTTCTGGGATTAATCATCTGTTGAACAACTACGCAAACTCCCGCGTTCCTATACCCTATTCCCATAACGGCACGATATTTAATTATTCTTGGTCCAAAAAGACTACTCCAGCATTTCTTAACAGTTTTCAATAGTGCCTCTTCATCGTTGACATTCAGAAAGGTATCGAATTGCCCGGCAAAACTCGCATCGGCTGAATCCTCTTGTGTGCCACTACTGCGAACAGCGACAGCACTGATGAATTTTTCCTTACCAATGAGTTCATTATACGCCTTTTTGACCTCCTCACTTATTTCATCTGGAATTTTGGCTTGCTCAATAATACTCCGTATCCTCTTTGATGCCTCATTGATTCTATCCATATTTGATAAATCCTTCTGCAGATTCTCCATTATCACATTGATACTATCATTTATACCTGTATCTTGGATGAGTTTTATATAAGCCTGAGTAGTTATTGCAAATCCATCAGGAACCGGAATACCTATGGATCTCAATTCCCCTAGGTTAGCGCATTTCCCCCCAGCAAGATATACATCCCCTTTTCTTATATCCGAAAACCATTTTATATAAGCATTCTTTCGCATAGGACTATCCGACCGCTATTTTGATATCATTTTTCTTACGATTCTTCTGATCTCAAAGTCCTCAAGTATTCCTTTTGTTATGCTACTTTCACTCAATACCCTGTCTAAGATCTTTTTTAGGTCTTCTTCACTGGAAACGGAAATTCCAAGCTCGTCCAACTTGTACTTCAGCGACGCTCTTCCAGATGATTTACCTATGACAGCCTCTATTCCAGGTCTCCCAATGAGTTCAGGTTTAAACGGAAGCATCCCTTGCATTCTTCCCGCCTCTTCTGCCTTTTTCAGCATCCAACAAATCCATCCTGAGGAGAATCTAAAAGCATTACGACCAATCAACGGTTTTCTCGGATCTACTGGGAATTTTGAAATCTTCTGAACAAGTTCACAAGTTTCGTATATTTTATCCAAATGGATTCCTGTGTCTACGCCCAAAAGTAATTCCAAACCCAATGCCACCTCTTCCGTGGGAGCGTTTCCACATCTTTCTCCTAAACCGAGCATCGCAGTGTCAACTATTGTCGCCCCGCCAGTAACGCCCGAAAGAGACAAAGCTGTTGCCAGACCGAAATCATTGTGTATATGCAGTTCAACTGGAGTGCCTGGCACCCAACTCCTAATTTTCTCTACCATATCCTTTATTGTCCAGGGTAATGAGAAACCATACGTATCAGCTAGAGTTACTGTATCTACTCCTCCATCTCTTACAATCGAGGTATAATTCTGTTTCAAGAAATCTTCAGGAGCTTTCATGTCGTCCTATAGGAGGGCCGAAACATACAATCCGCGCTCTTTTGCATATATTGCTGTTTCTACCCCTTTCTTGATAATCTCTTCAGGTTCGAGACCCCAAAAAGCCTTTCCCTGCCATGGGTTGCCTACATAGTCAAGAAGAACACCATCTACGCCACAATCAACCGCAAGGTCGACATCTTCCTTCCTCCAGCTCACGAACGATAACACTTGAGCATCAAGACCCATGTTTGCTATCCTTTTTGTCGCTCTCACATCTTCCTCTGACATCATCGGAACAACTTCAATCCTGGACACCCCCAAATCATCCAAAGCCTGAGCAATTCTAACCTGTTCATCCTCCCTGAATACAACTCCAGGGGTCTGTTGACCTTCCCTCAAGGTTGCATCATGTATCTGCACTTTTTCTGGTAGATGAAATTGGCTTCTTATCCTATCTTGCTAATTATACGCTGTAAGCCAATAGTTTTCTGTTAATATTTTCTTATCGATGTCCTCTTTTTTCATTGTAACACCTCCGTCTTTTCTACACTTCGTAAAATTGATAAATGAGCTTCCCATATTTTCTTGTTCTCTCCTTCGGACAGCTGAGTGTATTGAATTGCATTAGTAGGACACCATTTTACGCACGCAGGATTTCCCCCACATAGATCACAAATGATAAACTCCCCAGATTGCTCATCTAAGGAGATTCCACCATAAGGACAAGCCTCAACACACAACCCACATAACGCGCACAGCTCTTGGTCAATATTTATTATATAATCATTATTCCTTAAGATGGCATCCACTGAACAGCTAGCTATACAAGGAGCCTCCTTACATTGTACGCACACACCTACCGCATCCAATCCCTTTTCATCATTCTTAATAACCTTTATTCTAGATCTTTCAGGATTTATCATTCCCGCATGCTCGACGGCACATATTGTCTCACAAATTCTACAACCTAAACACCTGTCCGGATAGAAAACTAATGACTTCGTTTTTTCTCCTTTCATGTTCTAATCACCTCTGAGCTTTTCTAAATTTTCTGCAACTTTGTCCATCCCAAGTTCTCTCAATTTTGACTCCAAGGGCATACCAGTATCAACATCCAGTCCTCTATATTTGTAATAATAATTTAATCTTTCCTCAAAATCTACGATAGGGGGATGAAATCCCCCACTTTTGATAGGAAGTGGCTCTTGAGTGAATCTCTTAGGGAAATAATCGTCTCTTCTTCTTAACCCGTAGCTCGCATTTTCAGCTCGTTCTGTAAGTATCGTCCTCTCCACAGCCTTATCTATGTCTTCTTGAGTAAAATCCAAGCCTGTTGCTGCATTGAATAGTTCCAAGAGATATTTCTCCTTTTTTTCTATAACTTCAAGACTAGATGAATAGGCTGACCAAGCCCAAGTGCACACATTAAAAAGATTAATTTCCGTCACATATTTCTCCAGCCTAACAAACATTTTCATAGACTTCTCTGGAGGCATACCATCAATATTTTCGGCAAATTCTCCAGATTTGGCACTTACACCTGAGCATCTCATATGATCAGCCCCCCTAGTGGAAATAGCATATCTCATATTGTATGTGTGCCCCGCCCTTGGATCCTTGGGGGGTATATCTAATCCCTTGACATGCATCGCATATTTCTCTGACCCAGGACCAAACTTTTTTACTGCGGCCCTTATTCCATCAGCTAATACATCACCAATCCCCTCGCGATAAGCCATCTTCTTAAGAATTCCCGTAACAGCCTCTTTGTTCCCCCAATCCAACTCATAATTGTCTACATCTTCTTTAGTAATTATTCCACGTTGATAGCATTCCATGAGAAATCCAATAATGCTCGGAGCAGAGGTAGAGTCGAGTCCCAGACGATCGCATAATTGGCTGTTATAGAGCACATTTTCCAGGTCATCAATTCCAACGCGGGGGCCCAAGGAGTCTACTGTGTAATATTCTGGACCATTAAATTCAACCCCTTTATATGGTCCTCTATCTATCTTGGTATGCCTTGCACACCCAATGCAACATAAGCTACAACCAGATCTAGCCTTTGTCACATATTTTTCATTTAAGTTTTCACCAGTTATTTCACCCAGCTCAGCGCCACTAAACTGACCATTTCTCCATACAAGAGCGCCTGTTTCGTTGTGAGCTTCGAGCAAGAAGTTTGACCCGATCTCTCGCCCTATTGTTGTGGTCGGTTCAGATCGGTATAGATCTAATATTTCCCCAAAAATCTTCTTCCAACTGTCAATATCCGCTAGTTTTATACCTTTTTTACCTCGCACGAGGATGGCTTTCAGATTTTTTGAACCCATTACGGCCCCCATCCCTCCTTCCGCCGCAAAGCGATTCAAATCTACACAAATTCCCGCAACGTGGACTAAATTTTCCCCCGCAGGCCCAATACAAGCCACACATGCTTTTTTATCGCCAAACTCTTTCAGTAGTGCTCTAGTAGTTTCAAGAGTATCCTTTCCCCATAATGATCCGGCGTCATTTATTTTTACTTCGTCATCAACAATTTGTATGTAAACTGGCCTTTCAGCTTTCCCTGTTATAACAATTACATCATAACCTGCCATCTTTAGTTCGGTGGCAAATTCCCCACCTACATTCGAGTCCCCATGAGTTTTTGTTAAAGGCGAACGAGCACCGACTGTGATTCGTCCAGAACACGGGGCTATCCCCGAAAGTGGACCCGTTGCGAATATCAATGGATTAAAAGGCGATAGAGGATCCACTTCTGGTGATGTGCGATCGTAAAGTAATTTGGCGGCAAATCCTCTGCCGCCAATATAATCTTTAACTAATTGTTTATCCATCTCGTTCTTTTCTATTTTCCCATTTGTCAAATTTACTTCCAATATTTTCCCTGCGTATCCTCCCTCAATTTTCATCTCTTACACCCTCCTTCGGTCACCCACCTAGTTACAATTTTCTTCCATCATACCAAGTAAAGTCATGCACAAGGTTTCAGCAAATTTTTGGTAGCATGTTAAAGAGCTGACAGTCCCCCAGGATTATCTCTGTAGGGGGACCATCCTTGGCTCATAGACTATTACTTCGGCAACGGTTTGTCAAGACTGCGATTTAAATCATCTAAAATGTAACCGAAGTCGTCGGCTTACCGTCTGCTGGAGTCCGAGCATGAACATGCACCGAGGCTGCTCCAGCCTCAGCTGCTCGCACCGCCTCATCTGCCATCTGCTGTGGGGTTATTGGCAGGTAAGGTGTTTGTACCAGCATGGTTACCGCACCGCCTAAGGCACAAGTTATTATGAGTTTTTCCATCGGTTCATTCCTCCTATAAGATAGACTCTAGGTTAAGCTTTACGTTGTTTTGCCCCGTTCCCTTTGTACCCAATCTAAGAGGTACTCCAAAAGGTTTCTCCTAGACCTGTCTGCTTCTTCGGCAGACCAGGTTTGGAAACCCTGCCCTGTTTTGAATCCCAGTTCTCCTTTCTCTACCTTTTCTCTGAGAATGGGCGAGGGGCTAGGAGAAGACTCAATGTACTTTAGAATGTAATCGTGAATGGCCAAGGTCATATCAAGCCCTACCATATCAGCGTTCTCTAGCGGCCCCAAAACTGGGAGCCGAATAGCAAAACTATTCTTGACCGCCTCATCAACAGTAGCGGCATCCGCAATACCATTTTCCACGATAGAGATAGCCTCTCGCCACAAGGCATGCTGAAGCCGGTTAGCTACAAAACCTGGTGCATCCTTCATGACCTTTATTGGGTGCTTCCCAGCGTTCTTCATGACTTGGTAAGTTATTTCCATGGCCTCCTCAGAGGTTTCCCTTCCCCTAACTACTTCCACCAGGGGAATGAGATAAGGCGGATTCCAGAAATGGGTCCCCAGAATCCTCTCCTGGTGACGGGCTTTGGCTGCGACTTCTGTTGGACTTATTACCGATGTATTTGTCGCCAAAATGGTCTCTGGAGGGCAAAGCTGGTCTAAGTCCTGAAAAACCTTCTGCTTTAATTCCAGATTTTCGCTGACATTTTCGATAA
>CP070810.1:85441-88341 GCA_020343755.1 Dehalococcoidia bacterium
AGCTTATATGGAGCTGGGCCAATATGCTCGGGCGAAGTAGGCCTACAGACGGGCACTAGAACTTGACCCTTATAATATGATTGCTAAGAAGAATCTTGAGCGTCTATCTCGTTTAGGGGAAGCCATGGTTGGTTTACAGGGCGACTCTAACCATGTCGAGCCGCAACAATTTGTTGAGGAAACAGGCAAGGCTGGGGTGGTTAACCTTTACCACTTTGGTCCTCGTGAAGTGCTAGCCAAGATGGTGGCTGGTGACAAGGCATTTTTGAGGATAGACGGGTCTCGTTTAATAGTAGAAAATGCACGTGGTGAGTATCTAGGCCAAGTTGAACCTAAGCATGAACAGCGACTTATCAAATTAATGGCTGGAGGTAATAAGTATAGCGTGGCTATTATTAGCTCGACGGAAGGGATGGCAACCATCATTGTCAGAGAGGTCTATCAGGACCCCAGTCAGGCAGGCAAGCTTTCCTTCCCAGCCAAGGAGTTTAAGAGCCCCCGGCCTTATATTAGCGATAGAATAATTAGGCGTGAGTTAGAAGAATATGAGGAAGCGGGGGAAGAAGAGGCGGTGGAAGAGGAGTCTGGCTATACTATAGTCGGCGGAGAGGAAGTAGAATTATCGCCTGAGGACTCCCTTGACAAGAGTAATAAGCCTAATAGTGAGGATTAGGAGGTTTAACCAATATGGTTTTAGGCAAGACTAAACCGGTAAACATTGAAGATGAAGTAAAGAGCTCTTATCTTGACTATGCAATGAGTGTCATCATTTCCCGGGCCTTACCTGATGTGCGGGATGGGTTAAAGCCGGTTCACCGGCGTATTCTTTATGTTATGGATGGTCTGGGGCTAAGTCACACCAGCTCTCATAAGAAGAGTGCCCGTGTTGTTGGCGAGGTATTGGGTAAATACCATCCTCATGGTGATGCCTCGGTTTATGATGCCATGGTACGTATGGCGCAGGATTTCTCTATGCGATATGTCCTGGTTGATGGACAGGGTAATTTTGGCAGCATGGATAATGACCCCCCAGCCGCTATGCGTTATACCGAGGTACGCTTGGCTCCCGTTTCGGAGCAGATGTTACTTGACATTGAAAAGGATACCGTTGACTTTATGCCCAACTTTGACGATAGCCTCAAGGAGCCGGTAGTTTTACCCACGCGATTACCCAATTTACTGGTTAATGGCAGCGCTGGGATTGCGGTAGGCATGGCGACCAATATCCCCCCGCATAATCTAGGCGAGGTCTGTGGTGCTATCTCTTATCTCATTGACCATCCTGACGCCACTGTTAATGAACTTATCCAATTTATTAAAGGGCCTGATTTCCCGACCGCTGGTATTATCCTGGGGCAGGAGGGGATTAAGAGCGCCTATGCCACTGGGCATGGCCGGGTGGTAGTTCAGGCTAAGGCTAGTATAGGCGATGCTTCTGAGACCGGACGTCGCCAAATAGTGGTTACCGAGCTTCCTTATCAGACGAACAAGGCTGCCCTGGTGGAGAGGATAGCTGTGCTGGTCAAGGATAAGAAAATCAGGGGCATGAGCGAGCTGCGTGATGAGTCAGACCGTCAGGGTATGCGTATTGTCATTGAGCTGAGGAAGGATGCTCAACCGAAGCACGTGCTTAATAACCTCTATAAATATACCGCAATGCAGTCAGCTTTCTTCGTTAACATGCTGGCTTTGGTTGATGGCCAGCCCCGGGTAATTAGCCTTAAAGAGGCACTTCAGCATTATATAGATTTTCGCCACCAGGTTATCACTCGGCGCTCTCGGTTCGAACTAAAACAGGCTAAGGCGAGAGCTCATATCTTGGAAGGGTTTAGAATCGCTTTGGATCATATAGATAGGGTGGTTACTACTATTCGAAAATCGGAAACGGCTGATATAGCTCGCCAGAGGCTTATGACTGACTTTGGCTTATCTCAGGCTCAGGCGCAAGCTATTCTTGATATGCAGTTACGCCGGCTGGCTAATTTGGAACGGCGCAAGATACATGATGAGTATGCCGAGGTTGTAAGAAATATTGCTTATCTGGAAGACCTTCTGGCTAACCCGAGGCGAATCCTTCTGTTAATAAAGGAAGAGGTGAGCGAATTAAAGTCTAAATATGGCGACCCACGGCAGACCGAGATAAGACAGCAGGAGGTGATCGAATTTCGTGATGAGGACCTCATTCCCCACCAAAGAGTGGTGATAACGCTCAGCAAGCGGGGATTTATCAAAAGGCTGCCATCTCGTGCCTATGAGCCTCAGCATCGGGGTGGTAAGGGTGTTATTGGCATGATAACCAGGGAGGAAGATGCGGTAAGACTGTTGACAGTGACTGATACCCATGCTCAGCTCCTGTTCTTCACCAACCTGGGCAAGGTGTTTCGGATTAAGTGCTATGAAATCCCGCCTGATAGCTCCCGGACGGCTAAAGGGATGGCGATAGTTAATCTGTTCCCTATTGCCGAGGGTGAGAGGGTTACCGCTATGGTAGCGGTGACTGATTTTAAACCCGATGCCTACTTAGTAATGGCTACTTGCCGCGGAGAGGTTAAAAAGACAGCTATGCAAAACTTTACCTCAGTGCGGAGTAGCGGGCTTATCGCTATGGATTTGGCTGAAGGCGATGAGTTGGTGGCCGCCCGCATAGCTACTGACCAGGATGACGTCATGTTAGTAACCCAGAAAGGGCAGGCAATAAGATTTGCTGTATCCGAGTTAAGGGCTAGCTCCAGAACTAGTGGTGGGGTATGGGGTATCCGTTTGATGCCCGATGACCAGGTAATCGGTATGGATATCGTCTATCCTGATTCCTTTCTTTTAGCCGTTACCACCGAGGGCTTCGGTAAGCTTACCCCAATTGGTGATTATCCGCGCCAGCATCGTGCTGGCAGTGGGGTAAG
>CP070810.1:88441-91040 GCA_020343755.1 Dehalococcoidia bacterium
GCTTTAGCCACATGGTCGTTAACCGTTATATTGCCATCAGCAACAAGCTTTTGAGCCTGGGTTCGGGAGAGCTCGGGACACTTCTCAGCCACATACTTATCAAGACGAGTACCCGGCTCATCCACCACCAAGTTAAATACCTTGGGAGCTGGTATTGACCTCACCCCCTTTGAGAAACTTAATTCCTCTGGGAAGCTGCTTTACCTCTCTTTGTCTCTTGCCTCTGGCTGAATACTAGATATATTAGACAGCCAGCAAATACAACAGCACCCACGGTTATTGACGAATCAGCCACATTAAATGGCGGCCAGATACCAACACCAATAAAGTCGGTAACATAGCCAAAGCGCAGCCGGTCAATTAGGTTTCCCACCGCGCCGCCAAGAATCGAACCCAGGGCTGCCTTGCTCAGCGCGTTATTCAACAAGGGGAAGCGACGACAAACATAAAAGGCATAGACGAAAAGAATAGTAATGCCGACAAAGCCAACTATAGTTAGCGAGAATGAATGGTCACGAAACAAGCCAAAAGCAGACCCGGTATTGTGGATACGAGTTAAAAAAAAGAAGCCTCCCTCTGGTAACGACTGCCCTACAGCTAAGTTGGACCTTATCCATGACTTGCTGAGCTGGTCACCAACCACCACCAATGTTGCCACAAGGGAAAAAACCGCATTCCACCACCACTTACCCGGAAGACTATTTACCTTTCGCATCCTTTGCCTGACTAGCCTTACAACTCATACACAGGTTCGCCTGGGGGAGGGCTTCTAATCGGGCAGGGTCTATAGGTTGACCACAACTGTCACATAAGCCATAGGTTCCGTCCTTAAATTTAGATAAAGCGTGCTCAATCTCAGCCAGTTGGTCTCTGACACGCTTTTCTAAAGCCAGCCGCGTCTCTAGCTCGAGGGTCTCGGTGGCTTCCTCTTCCCTCTTGCCAAAGGGACTACCCTCTCGCCTTTCATTTGCCGGACGAGCGCTAGCCTTTAATTGCTCTAACTCACCTATTAACCGCTTATGCTCACTCTCCAAACGAGAGCGAAGTAAATTAAACTGTGTAGTCACGCCTTCCTCCTCCTGCTCACCTGTCAAGGTTGAGTCAGCTAGTTTTTGCTCTTCCCACTTAGAGTTGACAAGTAAGCTGTTATACTTAATGCTATCTGAGAGAACAATATTAAGTGAGGCGAATTAATCCAGCATCAGCCGTAATTGGCGGATGGTGCTAACTGCCTGCCCCCGCCAGTGATTGTTGGCGAAGACAAAGGTCTTTTCAGCTATACTATCCAGCTTTTGAATCTTAGGCAGCCATTCGCTCAGTTCCTGGGGCGTATAGCTATAATCATACCTTTCATAAGCCTGCTCGTGCTGCCACCACTTAGCACTATTGCGCCCATGAAAGCGGACATAGCTTATCTTACTTGTTGCCTCAGCCAGCGGTGGCAAAAGATTAGGTAGCCGTGGTTCATCAACGCAACAAAAGCCTAACACCTGGTGACGCAGCCAGTCAAACACATCACTCCTCAGCCACCGGGCATTACGGAATTCAATCACCAGCGGTAGTTCACCTAACCTTTCCTTAAACAGGCTGAGGTAGTCCCAGTTACGGCGATTAAAACCGAAGCTATATGGAAACTGAGCCAGGATACAACCTAGCTTGCCAGCAGTGATGATAGGCTGTAACACCTGGCAAAAAGCCTTAAAAATATGGGCATTATCATCCCGCTGGTGAGTCATTTCCTGATTAGCCTTAAAACAAAATAGGAAACCATCACCTGTTTTCTCTGCCATTGCCTTTAGGTTGGAGGGTTTAGGTAAGGCATAAAAGGACGAATTTACCTCGCAGGTATTAAATTCACGAGCATAATAGGTAAGCCATTCTGCTTTAGGCATACCCGCTGGGTAAAAGTTCCCCACCCAATCGTTATAACTAAACCCTGAAGTGCCAAGGTACATCATTACTTTTAGTCTATCCTATTTAGTCTATTTTATCAACTCCCCCTTTAGTCCTCCCTTAATAAACGAGCCAACAATGGTGACACTATTTATTAACCCACCCCCTTTATCCCCCTCCCTTCATATGGGAGGCTTCGCCTCCCTTTGACTCTCTTTAAAAGGAGTTTTGGAGGGGCGAAGCCCCCTCTCTAACCTGCACTACCCCTTCCCTTAATAAGGGAAGGGGGTCAGGAGGATAGGTTGCTAAACACTCTCAACAATCGCAGATATATGCAAAACCCGCCCATTTGAGCTATAATAAAATTTATCTCCAATTAAAAGCGGAAGGATTAGAAATAAATGACAGGGTTACTTTTTGGCACCGGTGGTACGCCTCATAGTGCTAAAACAGCGTCCACAATAGACGGGATTAAGCGTATTGCCGAGCTTGGGCTTGGCTGCATGGAGATAGAGTTTGTCCAGGGGGTAAGAATGGGTGAGGCAGGGGCTCGCCTGGTTGCCGATATAGCCACCAAGGAAGGCGTTAAGCTATCGGCTCACGGTCCTTACTTCATTAACCTAAATGCCCGTGAGCCAGACAAGATAACCGCCAGCCAGGGCAGGATACTTCAGACAGCCCGCATTGCCTCAATATGTGGGGCTGA
>CP070810.1:91140-94153 GCA_020343755.1 Dehalococcoidia bacterium
GGCGGCTTCGGTAAAAGCTACCTTTGATGTGCTCTTAGGCAATACCAATATTGAAGACCCTCTGGGTCAACCACAGCCAGGATTTAAGCCACCCGATATTAGTTCTCTGGTTGAGTCAATAAAGAGGATGCATAGCTTGCCGTAATAAGTAATTTATCACTGGCTCTTAGCCGGTAGAGGACGCCGTCTAAAGAATTTGCCCCACTCCCCCTTCTCCCAGACAATTAGCAAATTGGGGGCGATACATATAGAGCTGAAGGTTCCGGCAACGATGCCAATGAGTAGTACCACGGCAAAATTCTGAATCGACGCACCTACAAAGAGCAGCAGGGCTAATACCACAAATAGGGTGGTCAAGCTGGTATTTAAGGAACGGCTGAGGGTTTCAACCAGGCTAGTATTAACTATAACCTCAAAGTTGGAGCTTATCCCCCGTCTTAAATTCTCTCGTATTCTATCAAATACGACCACGGTATTATTTACACTATAGCCGACAACAGCCAGGATGCCGGTAATAAACATTAAATTTATTTCCCAGCCCAGTGTGCCACCGAGGATAGAGAAGATGCCTAGTGCCACTAGGGCATCATGCCCGAGGGCGATTATGGCGCAGGTGCCATAGCGGAAGGGGTTTGGCATCTTGCGGAACGCCCAGGTTATATAAAGCAGTATGCCCACGGTAGCTATACCTATGGCAATGCCGGCATTTCGTGCTGTTTCCGCAGCTACCATAGGCGATACTGAATAGAACTCTGATTCAGTGATAGGACCGAACCTAGCTTTTAAGGCTTCCTCTAGCGCTGTCTTAGCTTCGCCGGTTAATTCGCTGGTGCGGATAAGGAAATCACCGGCTCCAGTGCGTTGAACAATAGCTCCGGTATAACCTAGGCTAGCCAGTTCCTGTTTCAAATCGGCCTCGGTTACCGTCTGCTCAAAGTTAACTGTCAGCATAGAACCACTGCTGAGTTCAATCCCAGGTTTAAGCCCAAAGTTGGCCAGAGAGATAATACAAAACAGGATAACTATCCCTGAAGCCAGAAAGAACCAGAACCTTTTACCTACAATATCAGTCATTTCCTTTTCCTGAATAGATACTAAATAGCGAAGTCTTTTGTCCCCAGCGAGTGCCAGCCAGTATGCGCAGGAAGGTGCGAGTAACCACCACCGCAGTAAACATGCTTATCGCCACGCCGATAAATAAGGTTACGGCAAAACCTCTTACCGGGGCACTGCCGATAATGTAATTGCTTAATACAAAGAGAATACCGCAGACAATAAAGGTAGTTATATTGCTATCCCTAATAGCTGGCCAGGCTCGGCTAAAGCCAGCCTCAATAGCGGCACCTAATGTCCGCCCTAGCCTCAATTCCTCTTTCATCCGCTCAAAGATAAGTATATTAGCATCTACCGCCATACCTATAGATAGCACAAAGCCGCCGATGCCAGCCAGGTTAAGGGTGACCGGTATCAGCTTGAAAATGGCTAGCACCACTGACACGTAGAACATTAAGGCGGCACTGGCTAGAACTCCGGGCAGGCGGTAATAAATCATCATAAATAGCAGAACTAATATTAGCCCGATTAGTCCTGCCGTAAGACTCATCCTAATAAAATCAGACCCCAAAATAGGAGATACTGTTTGCTCATAAATGGGGGTAAGCGGAACTGGAATACGACCAGCGTTAAGCAATTTGGATAGCTCCGTTGCCTCTCCAGCACTTAAGCCTTCGATCTGTCCTCTGTCAGTAATTACGGAACGGACAACGGGGGTAATTGGTCTGCCATCCTCTCCCCGTAGTGGTTCATCGCCATCAAATATACCTAGAGGCTTATTTATCAACCGACTGGTGATTTCCTCAAATAGCTTACTCCCGGTTTCATCCCACTCAAATACTAGGATCGGACCACCAAAGGTCTCCGTGGTTACATAAGTATTTTCTTTAAAGTAATTACTGGTCAGCGCCTTTTCCTCTCCATCAACTACTGCTGTAGCTGGCTTCCACTCACCCGTCTCATTAACCCACCTCGCCTCCTCTCCTTCTTCTGCTTGTTCTCCAAATGCGAGCAGTGCCGTTCGTCCGATGCGTTCCTTTGCTTCCTCGATTTCTTTGATACCGGGTAGCTCGACTACTATGCGGTTCCCGCCCAGTCTCTGAATGACTGGCTCAGTTACCCCTAGAGCATCGACCCTATTCCCAATAGTCGCTACAGCACCATTAAGGACTTCAGCTTCTGTGCCCGGTTCTACCGAAGAGAGATCAGCCCTATAGACTATATGGGTGCCACCCTGCAAATCAAGCCCCAGTCGTATTCCCCTTTTGCCCAGAATTCCCTCATTGAGGGGCAAGACCACAAGAGCGGCAATGACGAAAAGAATGCTTATTATTATGAGGGGCAGTCTATTTTTTCTGGTCATATCCTTTACTCGGCTTTACTTAATAGCTGTTTACGGATGTAAGACAGGGCTTCCTCCCTGGTAGTTAGTTCACCTGAGGCTTGTGCTTCGCGCACTGCCTCCAATAATTCTCCAATTCTAGGCCCTGGACTCATACCAACGATATCGATTAAATCATGTCCGTCAATCAGCTTGGGCGGGGCGACTAAACTCTCCTGCTCAAAGCGCTGGGCTAATACATAGCTTGTCATTTGAGTATGCCCTCGCCAATGAGCTGGAATTAGCCGGGGACCTCTGGTGGCTAAATGGTCAGCCAGACTCAAGAATAGTATATCAATACCTGCCTCGCCAGTATCACGAAAGTAACGATAGATAGCCCGACGGGAAGGAAGCTCATCGTGGCTCATCTGCACTGGTCTGAGGTGATACCTTACCATAGTTTCCACTAGCTTTATTTCTTTGGTAGTAAACCTTAGCCTTTCCAGAATACTGGCGGCTGTAGCTGCTCCTTCCTTGGCGTGCCCCAAAAAACGCATTCGACCATTAGCATCAATAGTCTTAGTTTCAGGTTTAGCGATATCATGGAGAAGTGCCGCTAGTTTGAGTAATAACCTTCTA
>CP070810.1:94253-96875 GCA_020343755.1 Dehalococcoidia bacterium
ACAAGGGGCTCATTTTTAATAACCGCTGTAGGAGCTATGCCTAAGTATTATACCTGGACTATTGGCTGTCAGATGAATAAGGCTGAATCGGAGCGCCTGGGTAGCTACCTTGAGCAACTGGGACTCCAGGCTACAGCTACCGCCGAGGAAGCTGATTTAATCGTGCTTAATAGCTGCGTGGTGCGCCAGAGTGCCGAGAACCGGGTCATTAACAAGCTCAGCGCCCTTAAACCACTAAAAAGGTTACGCCCCAACTTAACCCTGGCGGTTACCGGTTGCTTGGTAAACTCTAAAATTGACCAACTTAGCCAAAGCTTCCCTCATGTCGACCACTTTTTCAAGCCCGGAGAATATCCTCCATGGCTAGAAAAACAAGGTAACCTTCACACCGTAATTCCCCTACACCCCTCACCAAGCACCTTCGTACCCATCATCCAGGGTTGTAATAATTTCTGCTCCTATTGCATTGTCCCCTACCGTCGGGGGCGGGAAAGAAGCCGACCGGTAGCCGAAATAGTCTGCGAGGTTAAACAGCTGGTGCATCGTGGCGTAAAAGAGGTAACCTTACTGGGACAAAATGTGGACTCATACGGGCATGACCTGCCCCACCAACCGACCCTAGCCGACCTACTAACCGAGCTAAATGCTATAGATGGATTAGCCCGCATACGCTTCCTGACTAACCACCCCAAGGACATGAGCCCCAAGCTTATTGAAGCCGTAGCCAGCCTGGATAAAGTCTGTGAGCTAATTTGTCTCCCCGTTCAGTCAGGTAGCAATGAAATCCTGAAAGCAATGAGACGGGGTTATACTGTAGACGATTATCGCCACCTGGTGGCACAAATACGCAGCAAGATACCTGGGGTAGCCCTGAGCACCGATGTCATTGTCGGCTTCCCATCAGAAACAGAAGACCAGTTCCAGCAAACCTTTGACTTGCTCTCCGAGCTCAGGCCGGATACAGTTCATGTCGCCGCCTATACACCACGACCGGGGACTATTGCCTCCAGAAAATTTGAGGATAATGTCCCTCTGGCCGAGAAAAAACAACGACTAAATAAGATTGAGCAACTTCAGCAGAGAATCGCCACTGAAATTAACCGCCAGCTATTGGGCAAGACGGTTGAAGTTCTAGTAGAAGGCAACAAAAAAGGCAAGTGGCACGGTAGAACCCGAACTGGTAAACTGGTATTTTTTACTGACACCAATGACTGCCTGGGGCAACTGGTAAAAATCAAGATTGAGAAAACCAGCCCCTGGTCACTACAGGGTAAGATTGAAACTAGCGGTCCTTAATTGAGACCCCTTTTACTATCTTGATACAGGACTCTGTACATTATATCAGGATTCAACTGTGTCTCGGCAATAGGGTCTTAGCGAAGGTCTAGCTCACAATTCTATTGACAAGGGGTTAGGATGAGCAAAAAGCTTATAGCAGCTATAGTAATGTTGACCTTGGGAATAGTCTTCTTTGGAGTTAGTTGGGGGTTTACCCAACAAGATTTAGATTTTACCAGGACCGAACTTTCAAATACACGCCTGGCTTTAGACAACAACAAGCGGGAGCTACTCGATACCAAGGACGAATTATCAATTACCACCGCTGAATTACAGGACACCAAAAGCTATTTATCTGATATAGAGACGGAGTTACAGGTAACTAGGGATAACCTGTCGACTGTAGAAACCGAGCTAGAAGAGACTATAGCTGAGCTAGAGGAGACTATGGCCGAGCTTTCTAACCTCCAGGCCGACCCTTTCTACCTGCACAATCCCACGTTTGAGGAAGTAATTAGCTTCTTAAGCGAAGACAAAACTGACCGAAACAGATACATTGAGGATGAGTACGTATGCTCCCACTTCGCTCGTGATGTTAGCAATAACGCCGAGACTCAGGGTATTAGATGCGCTTTCGTTGATATACGCTTCCCCCTGTCAGCTCATGCCATTATAGCCTTCGACACCACGGACCAAGGGATGGTTTATTTTGACCCGATTACCGACGAGAGAGTTAGACCGATTATCGGTAAGCAATACTGGCGATGCATAGAGCCTGAACCAGGCTACTATTATGAAAAGCCTTCATTTGATGATACTATATTAGATATAGTAGTAATCTGGTAGTGATAAAATGAGCGACTTAAATGAAATTATAGAAAAGATAGCCGGACTAAAAAAGGAGCTAGGAGCGGTTATTGTTGCCCACAATTACCAGCGACCTGAGATTCAGGATATCGCTGACTTTGTCGGCGACTCCCTGGAGCTATCCCGCCAATGCACCAAGATAGACGTCCCGACCATTGTCTTCTGTGGCGTGCGTTTTATGGCTGAAACCGCCGCCATCCTCAACCCTGAGCGCACTGTTTTGCTGTCAGAAGGTAGTGCTGGCTGCCCGCTAGCCGATATGATTGATATTGAAGGGTTAAGGCAATGGAAGCAAAGATACCCCAAGGCAGCAGTCGTCGCCTATGTCAATTCATCAGCCGAAGTCAAGGCGGAAAGCGATATTTGCTGCACCTCGGCTAATGGTGTCAAAGTGGTGGAATCGGTAGCCAATAATGACATACTCTTTGTCCCCGACCAGAACCTCGGGCACTACATCTCCACCCAGACTAAAAAGAA
>CP070810.1:96975-106477 GCA_020343755.1 Dehalococcoidia bacterium
AGTGGCAGGTTAGACGTTCGCCTTGGTGGTGCTTCGACACTCTACTATTCAGGTAATCCCACGCTGGGTAACATCAATGTGTCGGATGACTCGAGAATGATTAAGCTATAGGTATCGATGCGCAACACCATAATGAGAAAGGTCGAAGGACTACTGCTATTCCCGATGCCCTTCTACCAATCTTGAACGAACTTAACCAGCTCACTTCCAGCAATAGTTGAATAAGCAATATGGAATGGGAGCAAGTGGTCTGTCAAAGCAATTGGTGAGGGGTTGGATTAGGAAGGGGGGTGGCGCCAATCCCCGATTTTGCTCAGTTTTATGGCCCAATACTGATAAGACTGAGGTCGTTGGTTCGAGTCCAACCCCGGCTACCAAAGAATAAGGAAGTGCACTGCTACTGAAGATGTGCCCTTCTTTTCATAAGTTCAAGCGTCTCTTGATATTGCGTAAGCGGTATACGCACCTAATCCACTGCTTACGAGTAAGAAAGGCAGGTCATACTAATAGCGATATGCGGGTTCCGTCGACTTGGCTTCATTCAGGCCTTTGGTAGCCCAATGTATTTGAGCGGCCCCAGCTCAACCCACTTCCTTGACCTTGATTTCGGCGAGTTTGACCATCCCGAGGCCCCTTTCCCGAGCCAACTTAAGGTGAGGGATTGACATCGGTTCGTAACCCAGTATTTTCGCCCCCACCGCATCCGCAGCCACGGGATCCTTGGAGAAAATCATAAGGTCAAACCGCTTTGCCACTCCACTGAGTTCACCGCCCAGGCAGGCTTCCCTGCCATCTATTATTGCTAGGTTCGGCTTCTTGTATAGAGCCAAATCAGTTATGCTCTTATCAAGTCCCAGGCGGTGAAATCTCCTTTTCTTACCAGCTGATACACTCTCGCCTATCGTCGCCCCGAGCATGTTTTTCAGCGAAAGGGTCACCCTGGTTAAGGAATGGGTTTTCAGGCTTGCCGCTGAGATGAGGTAACAATCAATCAAGGTCAGTGGAAACTCAATTTCGTGTAGGACCATAGCCTGCTTACTGTGTCGTATTTCGTACTTGTCCTGATTAAGGTCAACAAGTTGTGCTCCGTATCTGCGGGCGATTTCCTCATAGCCGAGAGCTCGAAAGACGTCACCGGTCTCGCCCCATCCTGAGCCTTCGGCAATAATGATGTTCTTGCTTCCTCCTGCGAAATACTTAATAATGGCTTCTACCGTATCAGCAGGCGTAGTAACAGGGGGAGGACGGTTAATAATCAGATTTGGTTTTATGACGACCTTTTTCTGGCGTGGGCTGATACCCAGCTCATCCAGAGCCTTGGAAACCATCACTTCTGAATCTTTCCCGTGCGTCAACACAACTTTCGACATTACGGTGCTTCTCTTTTCCAGTTGCCTCTTCTTACTCTTGGGTTATCCCTATTGAGCTGCAGGTCAACATAGCTGCGTAAGGGGCCACTTCAACTGGTGGCCTGCTTTCTCAAGACGAAGCAAAGTGGTCTCGTAAGGGTCGACTATCTCTTCTTCCAGACCTTTGACCAAGCCAGGATCAACGCCGTGTAGTTTCATTAACAGTGCAGCCCTCTCCGCTGGGCTCATTATGCGCGGATCAGCACTCATCGCAGCCACATGGAATCTGGCTCCGTACTTGATTAGATTCCTGATGGCACTGAAGGGAATCTCAAATGCTTCAGGTTTGGCACCCGTCTTTCGTGTGAAGTCCTCAGGAGTACCAGCTTTGAGTGATACCCTCACGTGCACTTTCTTGAACTTCGAAACCTGCTTGACGTAATTGTCGTCAATGCCAAAGTAAACGCCGTTTGTTTCCAAAATGAAGAGCTTGAACATTGACTCCTCAACCAGGCTAAGCAAGCCTAGGAGGTGCTCCTTGCCAAGAGTCGGCTCAGCCCCCGAGATTCTTAGCTTGGCCGTGCCACTCTTTCTGGCGACCTGAGAAAGTTGGTCGAAAGCTTCTTCAGGCGAATAGAACTTGCCGTGTTTCTCAAGATACTCCCTACCCAGGCCTACCCAGCAAAAGATGCAGCGAAAGCAGCATCCTACAGTGTAACCGGTGGCAATGCCTCCGTACACCCCGGTTGCATAGAAGTTGGTGTACTTTCTTTGGTTGCCTGAACACACGATTCTTTCCGTCCGTTTGATGAGGTCCATGGGGTCAAAGGGTGCAAAACCGGGCACAATAAACCTAGGGTACTCCTCTGTCACCTTCTCACTCCCGAGCCGTTCGGGCAAGAAGACAAAGCCGCCACGCTGGTTGGACGGATGTGATGTTCTTTAAGCCGAAAATTACGAGTGCCTGTCATTGATTATTCTAACACAAAACCGACGAATACGGGTCATTCATGACGGGGGATAACAATCCATCGGAATGTTACGCGGTGGTGTCAGTAGTCTCATAATAGTTTGGGCTGTGCGCTTGCAGGCTCCGGGCTCTGGTGCTAGAATAATCTATTATGATGATAGTGGCTGGACTAGGTAGTTAGGCTGAAGGCCAATCTAAAGGTTCTGTCTATCGTCCAGTACCGCCCACTACCACGCTTAGCCCCGTCACCAGAAGACACAGTTTCCACGGATTACCTAACTGAATTCGCCAGCCCCCAAATGTTACTGTCTCATGTAGAGGCTGCCCCAGAGCTGTAATTGCTCTTGCCCATCAACCATCACAATCTGCACCGCTCCTCCTTTACCCTCCCCCAGTCCACGTATCAAGGCCACAGTGTCGCTGATGGGCTCCAACACCAGCCAAATCGTACTGCCCTGCACTGGATATTTTATGACTAGCATCCCATCCCTCTCAGCCAGATCAATGGAGTCGGGCACCAAGCTCAACTCTTCGGGGACAAACATTGAGCTATCCCCGGGATAAAGATTGGTTATCTCGTATTTTCCCAGCCGGTTGTGCCACGAGGTAGGCGTGGGGACTGGCTCGTATCTGTCTCCCCGGACATTGGTATACACGCTATGCAGGACCATCACATCCCGTCCGGAGATTGTGGTGAACTCGATCTGGAAATCCTGAGAATCAGGCAAGGCAAGGCGGCCATTCTCCAGAGGAACCAGCTTCTGCGACATGCCCTCATCGGTTGTCCACTCCAGTTCACCAGGCATATCATTAATGATGTCATAGCCTGCCTCTGTTACATAGACCCCGGCCAAAGCCTCGAGCTTATCCTGTGACCAAGTAGCAGGTGGCGAGTGGAGCGGCCCAGAAGGCTCCACTGGATCAATACCAGCCTTGTCCTTCAAAGCCAGTCTCAGGGTCTCCCTGCCCACTTCGACTACAAAACCCATCGCATTTCTCTGGTCAGAGTTTGTCAGAATTACAACGCCCAGCTGATGATCAAGCAGTATCTGTAAATGGCTACAGAATCCGATGGTGGCGCCATCGTGGCCACACACTCGACCAGCATACTCGAGCTCAGGGTCGCTGAGCCCCCAACCCAGCCCCTGCCGGTTCCATTTGAAAGCATCCAAGGCTATGCCTAGGTCTTGCGGGGTAAGCATTTCATCTAAGGTTTCTGGGTGCAGCACCCGGCTACCTTCACCCTGGCCGTGGCCGAGTATCATCTTGATATACTTGGCCATTTCCGAGGCACTTGACAGGACAGACCCCGCCCCTACATGACTATTATAGAAGTGTTCCAGCGGCTCACCATTGAAGTAACCACGGGCCCGATTCTCCTTCAGAAAAGGCTTGTGGAGGTAATAGGAGGTGTGGTGCATTCCCATGCTCTCAAACATCATGTCGGTATACTCCTCCCAACTCTGGCCGGAGGCTACTGCCACGACATCTGCAAGGAAGCAGTAGGCGGAATTAGAGTAGGCCCAGATAAAATTGGGGGGATAGCATGTATAATCATCACGCAGATAGTTCAACAGCCAGGCATCATAGTCGGTTCTGGGCTCATGAGTTAAGTTACCGTTCAGGAAGTTGCCGGGAATGCCTGAATGATGGGTGAGCATCGTCCGGATAGTAATCGGATTGTCCGGCTGCCGGTCATACCCCAGGGGCGGCAGGATTGAGAACTCGGGCAGATACTCAATCAGAGGATGGTCAATATCAAGCAGTCCGTTGTCTTGCGCGTGCATTACTGCCGTTGCTGTGATTGGCTTGGAGATTGAGCCAATCTCGTATATAGTCTCAGTGGTAGCTTTGATGCCGTTCTCCTTGTCAGTATAGCCGAACCCCCGCATCCAGACCACATCCTGGCCATCGACAAGGGCGATAGAGAGGCCGGTTACCTCGTTCTCTTGCATCCCCTGCTCAATGAGCTCAGTGACCTGCTTGATGGTCGCCGAGTAGTCCGTAGCACCACCGCAGCCAGGGGCTAGCACCAGAGCCAGACAGAGAACAAAGATGAATAGCCAAATTGCCTTTTTGGCCATTGCCCTGCTACAGTTAAATGGTCCACCTTTAACCGACATTTCTCATTTCAGTCCCCAAAATCTATTAAGATTGAATCTCCCTAACCAATATCTATGAAGTGAACCTTCAATTCCTGGGTAGTTGGAGGCGGCGTTGGTGCTGGAGCAGGGGGTAGAGTAGGTTCAGGCGTTGGTGCTGGCATGGGGCGGGCACAACCTGATAAAACAAGCAAAATGCAGAGTAATGGGATAACACGGCTCCACTTCATGATTGTATGTTACTTCAAGGGATCGGCTGGGTCAAACAAAACATCAGTTTGTTGTGTGATAGCCCATCCATGCGCCTGTTGAGCATCAGTAGCGTTGATGTTATAATTTTGTGTGGTGGCAGCTGGACTAGATAGTCAGGCAAAAAGCCAATTTAAAGGTTCTGTCTATCGTCCAGTAGCGCCCACTTTTTGCTCCCAACCTTTTCTGAATCCCTTAACTGTATTTGTGCTTGAGCCACCCCTATAGTAGAGCTTATGGTATAATCCAACTAGTTACCTGCGAGCGAGGGTTCTTTAGTGATAGGTTTCATCGAAAATCTGGCAAAGCGTGCCGGTGATATATTACTTTCCCATTTTGGGAAAGATGAGCAGCTGCTTAAACTGCGTTGTCCAGTTAAAGAGGCAATAACTAAATATGACAAGATGGTCGATGAGTTGATTGTCCGAGAAATCAGGCAGAAGTATCCTCACCACAGCCTTCTGACCGAGGAGAGTAGCCTGTTAAAGGGTGACCCTGACTGGCTCTGGATTGTAGATTCCCTCGATGGCACAGGTGATTTTGCTAGTTCAAATCCTCTGTTTTCAGTTTGCCTAGCTGTGATGCACAAGGGGGAACTTGTTTTAGGCGCAATCTATGCCCCAGCAATTAAGGAATTCTATTTAGCCGAAAAAGGAAACGGAGCCTACCTCAATCAGAGAAGAATTCATGTCTCTGAAACCTCTGACCTTCAGGAAAGTTATATCTTTTACTGCGAAGGCAGGGAAAGAGATAGATTGAGAATTGGCAGGCTACTAAGTGAGGTTTACCTGGAAGTTACTGATGTGCGCAAGCTTGGCTCAGCCGGCTTGGAAACGGCTTGGGTGGCAGTGGGGTTCTAGCTCATACTACCAATTAGCCTGATTACCTTCATAGCTTCTCTCCGTTTGGTAACTCATCAAGAGCACACCTTAATTCCTTTGCGAAGTTACCAACTGCGGTGAAGGTATCATCAGCTTCCATAAGCTGAATTATTCGGCTACCGACAATCACTCCGTCAGCTCTCTGGGCTACCCACTTTGCCTGTTCCGAGGTGGATATCCCGAATCCAACACAAAGAGGCTGGGGGGCTACCTTCCTTACCCTAGCTACAAACGCCCCTAGTCCTGAAGATAGCTTATCCCTAGCTCCAGTAACTCCAGTCAGGGAGACCAAGTATATAAATCCCCCAGATTTCTCAGCGACAAGTCTGACACGCTCTTCGGTGCTGGTTGGAGCCAAGAGGTAAATAAGGTCGAGACTTTGCTTTTGGGTTACAGCCTCCAATCCTGAACCTTCCTCTGGGGGTAAGTCAGGAATGATTAAGCCATCAATGCCAGACTTGGTGCAGGCATTGCAGAATTCGTTAAGCCCGTAGCTGAAGACGGGGTTAAAGTAGGTCATAAACACCAGTGGTATATCAACCTTCTGACTCAACTGCCTGGCTACCTTAAGGCAAAGCTTGGGAGTAACCTCATTCTGTAAAGCATAAAAGCTCGCCTTTTGTATGGTAGCACCATCAGCCAGGGGGTCGGAGAAAGGTATACCTAATTCTATTATATCGCAACCGCTACTGGCAAGAAGGGGAACCACCCTCAGGGTAGCCCCAACACTGGGGTAACCTACAGTGATATAGGGTATAAGAGCTTTGTGAGCTGGTTGCTTAAAGACCGAAGCTATGCGGCTCACGGCTTCACCCCCAGTGCCTCCACCACGATATCCATGTCCTTATCGCCACGCCCAGACAGGTTGACCACGATTATTTGCTCCTTATCTAGGGAACCAGCTATCTCAGCCGCATAGAATATAGCGTGAGCTGGTTCTAGGGCTGGGGCAATGCCCTCAGTACTGCACAGCAGTTGAAAGCCATTGAGCGCTTCTTTATCGCTTACAGCCACATAGTTGGCACGCCCAGTGTCCTTGAGGTAGCTGTGCTCTGGTCCAACACCAGGGTAATCCAGCCCAGCCGAGATGCTGTGCGTTTCCCGAATCTGCCCGCTACTATCCTGGAGGACATAGGATTTTGCCCCGTGGAGCACTCCCACTCTTCCCGCAACCAGCGGAGCAGCATGCTCGCCAGTGTTAAGTCCTCTCCCTGCTGCCTCCACCCCAATAAGTCTGACATCATTGTCATTTAAGAAGGGATAGAAAATACCAATGGCATTGCTGCCACCACCGACGCAGGCGATGATATAGTCAGGCAAACGGTTGCATATAGCCATAATCTGTTCTTTGGTTTCCTTACCAATTATCGACTGGAAATCACGCACCATCGGGGGATAGGGATAAGGACCGACTACTGAGCCCAGCAGGTAGTAAGTATCCCTAGGATTGGTCACCCAGTCTCTTATTGCCTCATTGATAGCGTCCTTTAGCGTTCGGCTACCTCCGGAAACAGGTCTTACCTCAGCACCCATTAGCTTCATTCGGAAGACATTAAGCGACTGGCGATGCATATCTTCCTCACCCATATAGATGATGCAGTCGAGCCCTAACATGGCGCATACGGCAGCAGTAGCTACGCCATGCTGTCCAGCTCCAGTCTCGGCAATAATTCTCCGCTTTCCCATTCTCTGGGCAAGAAGCCCTTGCCCCAGAGCATTATTAATCTTGTGAGCTCCGGTATGAGCTAGGTCCTCCCGTTTCAGGAAAATTTGGGCACCACCGCAGTGCCAACTCAGTCTTTCCGCTAAGTAGAGCGGTGTCGGTCTTCCTGAGTAGGTGCGAGATAGTTTGTCAAACTCAGCCCAGAAGCTGGCATCAGCCTTTGCCTCCTTATAGGCTGATGTCAATTCATCTAGGACTGACATCAGGGTCTCAGGGACAAACTGACCCCCGTAGGCTCCAAAGTATCCTCTATTATTAGGTAACAATAACTACCTCCTTCTGCCTGAACCGAATCTTAATCGCTCTTTCTTATTGCAGGCATTACCTATGTAAACTCTTTATCTCTTCCATTAACTTCTCAAACTGCTTCGGATACAGAGATTGCATCCCATCGGAAAGGGCACGCAAAGGGTCATGATGTACTTCCACCAAAAGACCATCGGCGCCCACAGCTATAGCTCCCTTTGACAGAGGAATAACATACTCCCTTAATCCAGCGGCATGGCTGGGGTCAACCACTATAGGCAGGTGGCTAACTTCTTTAATTGAAGGTATAGCACTTAAATCCAGAGTATTCCTCATATTGTCAGAGAAGGTGCGTATTCCTCGTTCGCATAAGATAACCTGAGTATTCCCTTCAGACATAATATATTCAGCCGACATCAACAATTCGTCAATTGTGGCTGCAAAGCCCCGCTTAAGCAGTATTGGCTTTGACGCGTTACCAGCTCGACGTAGCAGAGAATAATTCTGCATGTTCCTCGCTCCAATCTGAATAATATCGGCATACTTTTCGACGATATCAATATTCGAGTGGTCAGTAGCCTCGGTTACAACCAACAAACCTGTTTCTTCACGGACTTTCCTCAGTATTTTTAATCCTTCTCCCCCCAATCCTTGAAAGCTGTAGGGAGAGGTTCTGGGTTTGAAAGCACCCCCTCGAAAGATGGAAGCACCATATTTTTTTACCAAGTGGGCGATAGTGAGTGCTTGTTCTTCGCTTTCCACAGCACAGGGCCCTGCCATTATTACCGGCTTGTCCCCACCAACCTTGACATCACCAATGCTTATAATTGTTGACTCTGGATGCGTCTCTCTGCTGACAAGTTTATATGGTTTAGTTACTGGGATCGTCTCTTTTACACCATCTAGGGCGAGCAACCGTGAATCTTCAACTGGGCCTTTGTTTCCTACGACGCAAACAGCAGTCCGCTGTGCACCTGGGATTGGAATGCCTTGATAACCTAAGGCCTCAATCTCACGAACAACCGCTTGCACCTGGGCTTCTGTAGCATCATTTTTCATAATAACCAGCATCTGGTTGTTCCTCCTTGCGTTGATAATCAAGCAGTACCATCATAACTATATTGACCTAACTGCTTTGATGAAGGCTCTGATTTTTGAGGTGTCTTTTTGGCCGTCAGTCTCCACGCCGGTGGAGACATCAACCCCCCAAGGTTGAACCTCCTTGATCAGTTGACCAACATTAGCTGGTGTGAGCCCTCCAGCAATAATCACAGGAAACCTGGCTGATACCTCCTCAGCCAATTGCCAGTCAAAAGCCTTACCCATCCCACCATAAGCATCCCTGACCCGTGAATCCAGAAGGTAGACAAGCTCCTGTTTTAGGGATAACTGGTAGCCCGCCTCTATCTCGGTTAGGATTTGCTCGGCTTTCTTACCAGCCGATATATGGATAACCTTGATGATTGGGCGCTCAATCCCCTGACAGTAGTGCCAGGTCTCATCACCACTGAGCTGCACCCAGTCCAATTGACAGTAGTCAGCAATGCGGTTAACCTCCTGAACCGCCGAATTCACAAAAACACCGACCACAGATGGACGGGGTCTTAACCCACGAACCACTTCTACCAGCGGCAATGCTTTTTCAGGAGAGACCTGCCGCCGACTGGGAGCGAAAACCAGCCCTAAGAAATCGGCACCGGCTTTGCCTGCCACTAAAGCATGCTCTGTCTCAGATAGCCCGCAAATCTTGACTTGGGTCACAGTAACTCCTCCATCTTAGCCACGATGTCAGGCGCGGACATTAGGGATTCACCAACGAGAACTGCGTCAACACCCCACTTTTTCAGCTTTGCCATATCGCTGTGGTCTTTTATACCACTTTCGCTGACAACTATTCTATCCGCAGGAATAAGTGGCCGCAGCCGCTCGGTGGTGGCGATGTCTAAATTGAAATTACTTAAGTCCCGGTTATTAATCCCGAC
>CP070810.1:106577-113064 GCA_020343755.1 Dehalococcoidia bacterium
ACATTATGTGTACGATTGGTCTCATCCCCATGGCTGCCGCACCTGCGGTAGCTCCGAGCATTGCCGTCTCCGAGATTGCTGTGTCTCGTACCCTTTCCCCGCCATACTTTTCAAATAAACCCTTGAACTCACCGAGGGGCGCTCCCCACTGTCTTACATCCTCGCCCATTATAAATACGGTGGGGTCTCTGGCCATTTCTTCATCGATGGCTTCAGTTATCGCCTGAAGATAGGTTATCTTTCTCATTTTTTACCTCCTTCAGCAAAGACATCGGTCAAAACGTCTTCAGGGTCGGGAAACGGGCTGTCCAAAGCAAACTTTACCGCTTCCTCCATTTCCTTCTGCACTTCCTGATGAATCTTATCGGCTTCCTTATCTGTCAATACCCCCATTTCAATCAGTTTCTTTCTGAATCTTGGGATAGGGTCTCTCTTCATACACTCGTCCTTCTCCTTTTGGCTTCGGTAAAGGTGGGTATCTCCTTCAAAGTGGCCAAAACGCCGACAGGTTTTGCCCTCGATAAAGGTAGGACCCTCGCCCTTTCTGGCTCGGGCAACTGCTTCAGCTGCTACCTTATATACTGCCAGCACATCATTACCATCAACAGATACGCCCGGAATATTAAAGGCGACGGCTCTATCAGTAATGTTGGTCAGGTTGGTAACGTCGTAAATATTAGTAGACTCGGCCCAAATATTATTTTCGCAGTAGCAGATTAAAGGCAGCTTCCAAGTTGATGCCATGTTCATTCCTTCATGAAATCTTCCGGTATTCAAGGTGCCGTCTCCAATAAAAGTGACCACAACCTGGTCGGTAGCCTTCAATTTAGCTGCCAGAGCAGCTCCGCCAGCTAGGGTTAGTGCCGTGCCTTGAATTCCCTCAGCAACCAAAACCCCAATTTCTAGGTCACTGAGGTGTTGAGAGCCTGCCTTACCCTTATTCACCCCGGACTTCTTGCCATATAGTTCAGCCACCATCGGCGCCAGCGAATACTGATTCCCGGCTTTGGCAATTATATGTCCATGCCCGCGGTGAGTAGTGGTAATAATGTCATCAGGCCTCAGATTGGCACACACCCCTGTAGCATTAGCCTCTTGACCGGCGCTTAAGTGGACAAACCCTGGTATTTTCCCGGCGGCAAAGTCTTCGGCTATCTTCTCTTCAAAGAGTCTAATTCGGACCATTGTCCGATACATATCTATCAATTTGTCTTTTTCTATCGCCATAGAACTACTCCTTTCATTGATTGGCTAAAGTAGCATAAATTTATCAAAGGGGTGAACCTGTCTGCGTAAATTAGGGAGACATGACTTACATTATCATTATATAGTTGGAATATGTCAATTACAAGCCTAATTTAAAGCAATACAAAGTTAGGGGGGTTGGAATTCGAAGCGGCGAATGTTGGGGGGCTGATATGCCAGTAGTAATTCTCTTTCAGAGATCACAAGAAATAGAGCACTGGTCGCAGTTACCACTGCATGGCTCAATATGAATAGTTACATTAACCCGTTGAAGTCTTCTTTCTACATCATGCTCTAGGCGGTCACACAGCTGGTGTGTCTCGTCAACACTAGCATTCTTGGGCATGATTAGGTGAAGGTCTATATAGCGCTGGCTTCCTGCCTTACGAGTGCGGAATGCATGAAAATCTACTATCTGACCGCTATCCTTCAGTTTCGTAATACATGATTTTACAGTCTCCTCTTCAGCCTCGGGTAATTTTGTATCCATCAGTTTGTCGACCGACTTTTTCATTGTAAGGGAGGCAGTTCTTACGATTAGCCCAGCCACTACTAGGGCAACGATGGAATCAAGCATGGTAAGCCCGGTTAACTTTACCAAAACTAGCCCAACTAAGACTGCACACGAGCTGTAGACATCAGCCATCATGTGGCGGGCAGTTGCTTCTAAAGCTACAGAATCATTGGTTCGGGCTACCCTCAATACCAGTCGGGCAATAACTATATTTATTACTATCGCGGCTGCAGTTACATAGATCCCTATGGTTACCAACTGCAAAGCCCCGCCAGCCATTAGCCTTTGTACTGCTTGATAAATAATTGTGCCGGCGGCAACGAATATCAGTCCTGATATAATGGAGCCAGCAATGTCCTCGGCTTTACCATGACCGAAGGGATGTCGGGCATCGGGGGGTTTACTTGCAATCCTGATGCCAGTGAAGCCAATAATTGCTCCCGAAAGGTCAATAACACTGTGGAACGCATCAGCCCTAATGCTAATACTGCCAGTAATTATACTAGCTACTATCTTCATAACTATGAGCGAGCTGATAGTAATAATAGAAAGTTTAGCCACGCCCTCGCTGGTAGCTAGAATCCCCCTCTTTTTCTTGGGCTCTCCGACTTCTCTGGCCAAAGCATTTTCCTCCTATTAGAGAAACAAAAAACCGTGAAACGAATGGTCCCACGGTTTAATTAATTCCGTTGCCGAAAGACAGCCCGGCTGTCCTCTGATAAATCAGAGACGCCTGTTCCGGTCAATTATTGTAACTTACTGTTATACTCGTGTCAAGCACTCTAATTCTACCTCGCCAACACCATGCGGACCTAGGGAGCGACCAACTGGCCACATCGGCGTGAGCCGTTGAGTCCTTCAGTAACAGCGGTGTGAGCTGGTAGAACGAGTCGTGAAAGAGGATGGGTCTCCAGATATTCACCTTTAGCTTAATAGCGATAGGCAGCTCTCCTACCTAGCCAGAGGCCAAAAAAGACAGCTGCCACAGCACCTAGCCCCCACCATAAATGTATAATCCAACTAGGCCAGGTAAAGCCAACGCCGATATAGAATGACCCTGGGGTTGACCATCCGCTCTCATTAGAAGCGCTATCTATAGCCTTTACCCTCCAGTAGTAGGGAGCTTCCTCTTTGGTTGGCTCCAGCTTTTCCTCTCCATTGATGGTGTACCCGGAGTCGGTCAGGCCTTCCTTCTTAAGGACTATAGAATTGGGAGTGAAATCCTCATCGGTGGCAATCTGTAAGGTATAAGTTACGCCGCTGGGGTCAGTAACATCCTCCCAGCCAAAGTATATCTCTGCCTCGGCTCGGCTGGCTTCTTCTGGTAATAATAGCTCTGGTATTGGTGGTGCTTCTGACTCCATAAAAAGGGTGGCGGCTAAGGTGTTGGTGCCATCACCAGCGGTTACGATGTGCTCCCCAGCCTTGCTCTGGGGAACCTCGAAGGTAGCTGAGAAAGCCCCCTCAGCATCACTGATAGCAGTGGCGACTACAATCGGCTCCGTAGCGTAGGTGACGGTTATCTCATGGTTAGCTTCAAAGCCGATGCCACTAACGGTAACATTCATGCCGACATGACCGGGTGAAGCCCGGGTGATAACCGGGTTGATGCTGACTTCAGTAGCTATATATGCAGTAAACTCTGCTTCAACTGTATTACCCTCTTCATCCTCAACCTCAATATTGTAGCTACCTTCTACCACCTCGGGCACTTCAAAGCCAGTGGTGAAGCTGCCCCATTGGCTAGTTACACTGGTAGCAACATCCTCGCCATCAAAGGTGATAGTTACTGCCGCCTCTTCCCCGAAGCCAGTCCCGGTAACTTCCACGATATTACCAGCTACCCCCTGCATAGGACTAATGGCTATTTCTGGCTTCACGGTAAAAATAGCTGAAGATTGAGAACCAGTTTCATCACTGACTGTGATGGTGTGTTCACCGGCAGTGCTCTCAGGAATTAGAATAGCCGAGGTAAACTCGCCATATCTATCAGTCTCGTCATCGTAACCACTAACTATTTCATCGGTAACATCTTCGCCATCGTATTTTATGGCTATTTCCTCGCTATCAGCAAAGTCGATGCCGGCAATCTCAACCTTAGTGCCGACCGGACCTGCTCTGGTATCTAGGTCGATCTCCGCATTTATAACAGTGAATTTGGCAAAAGCTAATATATCGTGCAAACCTCCATAGGTAAGATAGACATAATAAGTGCCGCGGTGCACATCTTCGTCTTCGCTACCATGGGTCAGTTTAGACGGCACCTCTACTTTCTTCTTGAACTGTCCATCTGCGCCAACATCCACGTTGGATTTCAGACGCTCGTAGATAGTAACCTCAGCATCAATTTCATCACCCGTATCAGCTTCGTCACTGGAAAAATAGAGATCAACTATAATTTGGCGGCAGCTTGTAGGACAAGTACTTACCGGAAAACCACCGCCCTTCACATAGAAAGATTCGCCGATTTCACCCTCATCAGGTTCCAGTGCAATCTCCTTAGCCGCCAGGGCTGGTGTGGCAGGGATGGCTACTAATAGCAGGGATATGATAATAGCTAGGGTGAGGGCTCGGAAAACTTTGGTGTATTTCATCTAAAAACTTACCTCCTTCTATTAGCCAGCGAGTTTGGCTGGCTTGAACCTTCTTAAACGCAGTGAGTTAGATACTACAGTAATAGAGCTAGCTGCCATGGCAGCAGCAGCTAGAATCGGGTTCAAGAATCCGTAATCACCCAGAACAAAGTGAAGCCCGGAGGGAATGCCGGTCTGGGCGAAAGCAAAGTATAGCGCCCCGGCTGCCACTGGGATAAGGGCACTGTTATAGGCAAAAGCCCAGAAGAGGTTCTGCTTTATCGTTCTCATAGTTCGCTTGCTCAGCGATATGGCAGTAACAATTCCCCTCAAATCGCCGCTTATCAACGTAACGTCTCCGGTCTCGATGGCGACATCGCTACCCGTGCCAATGGCAATACCAATATCAGCCTGAGCCAGAGCTGGAGCATCGTTTATCCCATCCCCGACCATGGCCACTACCTTTCTCTCCTCCTGCAGCTTCTTGACCTGCCGAGCCTTATGCTCTGGGAGCACCTCGGCTAGGACGCGGTCAATACCCACCTCTTGGGCAATAGTCTCAGCGGTGCGCTGATTATCCCCAGTGAGCATTACCGCCTCAATACCCATTTTGTGTAGCTCTGCCACTGTCTGTTTAGCGTTGGGCTTAACGGTGTCGGCAAGAGCAATGATGCCCACTACCTGACTATCTATACCCAAAAACATCACCGTCTAGCCCCTTGCCCAGAGGCGCTCAGCTTTCTCCCCCAGCCCATTCAAAGGTAGACCCCTCCCCTTCATCAGCCTAAGGTTGCCCAAGAGAAGCTTTTTACCCTCCACTGAAGCCTCGACACCATGTCCTGGGATAGCATTAAAATCTGAAGCTGGTGACAACTCCAGTTTCTTCTCTTGAGAAGCCTCAACTATAGCTTCGGCAAGGGGATGCTCCGAGCCATATTCAGCAGAAGCTGCCAGCCGAAGAACTTCGTCCCGGGAAAGAGAGGGAACGGCAATGACATCGGTCACCCTGGGTTCACCCTGAGTTAGAGTGCCCGTTTTATCCAACAGCACAGCACTTATCCGATTAGACCTCTCCAGCGCCGCAGCACTCCTAATAAGAATGCCATACTCGGCTCCCTTGCCAGTGCCTACCATGATTGCCGTTGGTGTTGCCAGCCCCAGGGCACAGGGACAGGCAATAATGAGCACAGCGACAAAGTTGAGGAGGGCAAAGGTGAGAGCTGGAGCCGGCCCTACCAAGTACCAGACGATGAAAGTAATGCTGGCGATACCAATCACTATCGGCACAAAGTAGCTGGCGATGACATCGGCCAGGCGTTGGATAGGCGCTTTGCTTCCCTGGGCTTCCTCTACCAATCGTATAATCTGAGCCAGAGTCGTGTCCTTACCCACCTTGGTCGCCTCAAACTCGAAGCGGCCAGTCTTATTAATGGTGGCACCGATAACATCATCACCTACCTTTTTTTCTACCGGGATGCTCTCTCCGGTAATCATAGACTCATCAACGCTGGAATACCCCCGACGAATAATGCCATCTACTGGCACCCGCTCACCCGCTCGCACCAGAATGAGGTCGCCAACCTGAACATCGTCGACGGGAATTTCTATTTCTCTACCGTCACGGACAACCAGAGCCATCCTCGGTTGCAGACCGATGAGCTTTTTTATCGCCTCTGAGGTCTGTCCTTTGGCTCTAGCTTCCAGAAAGCGCCCAAGGAGAATCAAGGCAATAATCATGGCTGAGGTATCGAAGTACAGATGGGGTTCAATCCCGCCAACGACGAAAAGACTGGGGAAGAGAACAGCCACCATGCTGTAGAAATAGGCTGCTGAGGTGCCAACAGCAATCAGGGTATTCATATCGGCGGTTCGGTGTCGCAGCGCTCCCCATGCTCCCCGGTAGAATCGCCACCCTGCCCAGAACTGCACCGGTGTGGCCAGAGCCCACAGAAGATAGAGCTTCCCTGTGAAATCGGGGACCAACATCGAGAGGGCAAAGATTGCTAAGCCGAGAATAGCCGCCAGAATAAACCGGTTTCTTACGGTTCGAATCTCTCGCCGGGCAGCGGTGGCAACGTCTTCCAAGGTCTCTGCTTCAGTGCCCGGTTCATAGCCAGCCTCTTTCACTGCCCGCCGCAGGTCAGATAGCTCTGTC
>CP070810.1:113164-116850 GCA_020343755.1 Dehalococcoidia bacterium
CCGGTGATTATGGGGAAGGAGGAGCTGGAGTTACTATAGTAGAGCTGGTCCAAAAGCTGTGATTGGGCTGGCAATAGGTTAACAAAAACCCAATACATTGCAGGGATAGGGGTTTTTAGCTATAATGTTTATACCTTTTGTGGTGGGTGTCGCCTAGTGGTTTAAGGCGCCAGGTTGTGGCCCTGGAGATCGAGGGTTCGAATCCCTCCACTCACCCCATTAACTTAGCGCCCATAGCAATGGCAATTCCATATGCGCCACCTGTTGCTAGAACAAAAGTCCAGTTTAAATGGCGTTGGAACCAGTTCACCTCAGCCCCATTATCACCTCAATTACTACCAAGCGACCATGTACAGCTAAAAGCAACCGTAGAGGTAGTGCACTAAGCTACGCTCGCCTAAGCTTGGACACTAACCTCGTATCCTTCTCGAACAGGTGGTGCGGTGAAGAGACCTTTAAACTTGTTTATCTGTTCTTGGTAGTAGCCACTCTGTTCATTGGCAATGGCATCCTCTTCACTATCCCAAAGAGTGATGGAAACGCCTTTCCCTGTTTTAGAGTCGCTGAGGAGATAGGCCCCACGATAGCCCTTTTGCGATTTGGCTGCGGGGATAACGCTCTCCTCATAAATCTTCTTGGTTTCATCTAGCTTGTCGGTGCTGGCTTGAACTATGGTCAGACGTGCAAACATTTTTAACCCCCCTTTTCATTAAACTTCTGGCTTAAATCAAAAAGAGCACCAGCCACCGCCATGTTTCTCAGCGGTATCCAGTGCCCTTCCCTCATCACTAACTCCTAAACCAGCTCTACAATTATTTTATTTTAAGGTTTGCATACGTAGACGTACTTTAATTGTACTCCTTTATGCATGGTTGTCAACATGCTATCGCACAAGGAAGGGCTGGATTTGTGCGGCAAAACATAGAGCACGATGAAAACTCATAGAGGTAAACATTCCGCCCAATTGTTACACCCTAGCTGTTAACAAGCGAGGCTACACCACTTTGATGCAGCCTCAGGTTGGTCACCCCCTGTTTGAGAGCTCTCGTAAAAGAACGGTTTGCGGTTGGTAATGCTCTAGATTATCTACTTTGTGTGCATTTTCCCGTACGTCTGGAAGTGTGGTCTTGAGAATAGCGAGAGACCAACATAAGACATTAATCGGATTACAAGAGCAACCCGTAGGAAAATCATGAACCTTGAACCCAAACTCTTAGTTGATAATTCCAACCTCAAAGCCTCAACCGTCCTGGACTCTGTGACACTAAAAACGGTAGTAAGGCAGAGCGCTACCACGGTTACTAGTGACCAGCGTATTATTTCTTTAATCAGTTTCTGTTATATCTTTCAACGTTCAGTAAAGCTTTTGTCTAAGTCGGCACTATTGGAGTAACCTCTACTTTCCCAGAAACCTCGATAATTGACATCATCTGATAGCTCAATCTCGGCTATCCATTTTATCCATTTATATCCCCATTTGCTCTCGGCTACTAGCTGAAATGGAAAGCCCCTTTCCGGTGGAAGCGTAAGTTCATTCATCTTATACGCCATAATGATATTCTTGTTCATTATGTAGTCGATAGGTAAAGAGGTGGTATACCCGTCGTAGGCATGGAATATCACCACCTTGGAATTGGGCAGGGGATTTACTTCAGCTAGCAAATCTTTCACCAGCAGACCTTCCCAAAGAATAGTCACACTCCATCCCTCTACGCAATCCAGCCTTACTACTTTTTTGTAATGTTGATTTTTGCTGATGACTTCGTCATAAGTATAGTTCTTTGGATTCTCGACAAGGCCGGTAATCTTAAGTTGATAAGTTTCTACATCTACCTGCTGCGGCCCATTTATAGAATTTTCTTTAAAATCATTGACTGAGCCAAGTTTTGTGCCTTCATACTCACTGATTTCGACAGGCTCCAGTTCCTCTGTTCCATTAATATTCCCATCTACCGAACGATTACCGACTAACCCACAACCGCTTATGGGTATTAGAATGACCGCGAAAACAACGAGAAAAATCATAAATACAGTAACTGTTCCCTTTTTCATGATTGCCTCCTAATTATTCGATTGACTCACTTGGCTGTGGAAGTCAAATCCTAATTTGCAATTCGCACAAACGTGTTCCCATTAGGACGTACTATCCACCATTGAGTGGCTGTCATACACTGAGAACTTCTTTGACCCCGGGTACCTTTTCTCTAAGCACCCGCTCGATTCCCATTTTCAAAGTCACTGTTGACATTGGGCAGCGGAAACAGGCACCCTTTAGCCTTATACTAACCACACCATCTTGCACATTGACCAGCTCAATGTCACCACCGTCTGCTTGTAAGATCGGCCTGATGATTCGTTCTAATACTTCTTGTATATCTTCTTGCATTTTGCCTTTCCCTTTGCTTTAATACTTTTTGCCAGCCTCTATTCTTCAAACAGGCTCCTCGCCCGAAGTCTCCTTTAGCCCTGGCTTTGCTATGCTTCTATTCTCCTGACTTGGAATAAATCTTTACCCGGATGCAATATACTTTAAAGTCACGGTTTTAATTACTGACGCCTGTCCCTCTACTGCAGCGTTAACTGTGATAGTGTTCTCGCCATACTCAAGCTCAACGGTAGTAGAGAAGGTGTCATCTTCAACTGTCTCAACCTCACGACCATTGATAATAACTTTAGCCAATGGGGGCTGTGGTATCAGCCCCATTAGGTAACACTTCCCACTCATCCTTTTCTGGATCCAAGTCTAGGCTGTAGCCGTTATCCCAGGCAATGCGTCTAATACCGAACTCGGTTACACGCCATATGGTCCCGGTGTCTCCGGGCTTTACAGATAAATGCGGCGTGCCACGACGAATTAGCCTTACTCTCTTTCCTACATCTGGATGGTACAATCTATTACCCCCTTACATTCTGCCTCTATTTCCAAGCCGAGTGGGGTGGTACCACAGCCTACGGCTTTACTATTTGAATATGGTAACATTTGCTAATTGTGTCTCCTTCTTCCGACTCATTTTCGTACAGACTTGTGGTAACATCCTCGCCCTCTCCACTATACTAAGTAATTCTATATTATGGCAGGGATATTTGTATGTGACTTTTGTCTCGTTCAGTCCGTAGGGGGGCAGTATCAGTACGCTATGCACATTACTGCTAAAGTTCTCCCGCTACTTTTACTCTTCAATAACACAATAGGGCTTCAAGTTATCTTCAAACCTTACCGAAGCCGTATACCGTTCAACCATCTGCATAAATTTCCAATGACCTAGCCGTTTGATAGAACGAAAGTTAAGGTAATTTGGCAGGCTTGCGTAGAATGACTAGACTTCGTGCCATAACAGATGGGGCGCAGCTGACAATGAGGTAAATAGTCCTGTAGGAAATGAGAAAGTGTTAGCCAAGTGAAAGCCTACGGTGGCTGACATACCCCGAAGTTCCCTCTCGGTTTTCCAGCTGTGTCGATTCTTTCACCTCGGCGATTCTTCCAAGCAACAAAAAGGTTTGGTAAAGGTGGCCGCGGGACTGGGAATAGCGATGGTCATATCTGCAGCTATTTCGTTAACCGTTTTTACTTCAGGCATTACGTTTCCCCCTTCCTTTCTGGGGCAGTGATACACACCACCGCCCCCTCCACTATCCTACAGCTAATGAGCAGAATAGTACTTCTATACTCGTATCCCCGGACACCA
>CP070810.1:116950-120585 GCA_020343755.1 Dehalococcoidia bacterium
ATGATAGGCTGGATGCTTTACAATGAGCGAGAAAATCCGCTTTACGAGTATTATGACCGCTTGCTGGAGATAGCCAGAGAGTTTGATGTAACACTGAGCCTTGGCGACGGGATGCGTCCCGGTAGCATAGCTGATGCTACTGACCGAGCCCAGATTGAGGAGCTACTGGTTATTGGGGAATTGGTACAACGGGCTCAACAAGCTGGAGTTCAGGCAATGGTTGAAGGTCCGGGTCACTTGCCCTTGAACCAAATTGAGGCTAATGTTCAATTAGAGAAGTCTATCTGTAAAGGAGCTCCTTTCTATGTGTTAGGTCCGCTGGTAACTGATATCGGCGCTGGCTATGACCATATCACCGGAGCTATAGGTGGTGCTATTGCCGCCGCTGCTGGTACCGATTTTCTGTGCTACGTGACGCCATCCGAGCACCTTTCTTTACCAGACCCTGAAGATGTCAAGCAAGGGGTGATAGCCTCGCGTATCGCCGCTCATGCTGGTGACATAATTAAGGGGGTAAAGGGTGCCGAAGAATGGGATAGGAGGATGTCTAAGGCTAGAAAGGAACTCGACTGGGAAGAGCAAGCCAGGCTGTCCTTGGACCCTGAGCTAGCTCGTCGAGTTCATAGTAAGCATGCTTCGGCTGGGGTGGCTTGTAGTATGTGTGGTGAATTCTGTGCCATGGAACTGATGGAGAAATACTTAGGCATCACCTCACCCAAAGGTTTTTAGGAAATCACAGGGAGGAGAAATTGCTATGACACTATTTCACCCGGTAAGAGAAGGAGAAGTAGCTAAGGCTATCGTAAGTAGCTTTTCACGCCAGTTTGAGGATTATACCGAAAGCGAAGTTATTATTGTTGGTGCTGGCCCCAGTGGACTCGTTGCCGGTAGAGAGCTGGGCAAAGCTGGGGTTAAGGTTCTAATTATCGAGAGAAATAACTACCTGGGTGGTGGTTTCTGGATTGGTGGCTATTTTATGAACAAGCTTACCCTGAGAGCGCCGGCTCAACAGATTCTTGACGAGCTAAACGTACCCTACTCTGTGGTTAGCGAGGGTCTTTACGTAGCTGATGCCCCTTATGCTTGTTCTAAGCTTATAGGTGCTGCCTGTGATGCCGGGGTTAAATTTCTCCAACTAACCCTTATGGAAGACTTGGTGGTACGTGAGAATAACCGGGTAGCTGGGGTAGTGGTTAATTGGAGCCCCATTGCCCATTTGCCTAGGGAGGTTTCAGCTCTTGACCCGGTACCTTTAGAATCAAAGATGGTTATTGATGCTACTGGTCATGATGCTTGTGTGGCTAGGAAGCTGGAGCAACGGGGTATGCTCAAGCTGACTGGAGAAGGGGCATTGTGGATTGATAAATCAGAGGATGCTGTGGTGGAGCATACTGGCGAGGTCTATCCAGGATTAATTGTGGCCGGTATGGCAGTGGCCACTGTTTATGGGCTACCTCGTATGGGGCCTACCTTTGGTGGTATGCTTATCTCGGGGAAGCGGGCTGCTGAGGTTGCTATAGAAATACTGCAGCAACTGGCGATACCTTAATGAGAGCCGAAATTATTTCTGTGGGCACGGAACTCCTCTTGGGAGAACTCACTGATACTAATGCTCCTTTCCTCGCCAGCCAGTTACCTCTACTAGGGATAGACCTCTATTGGATTTCACAGGTAGGTGACAACCAGGTAAGGTTGGTGGAGGTTCTGAAGCGTGCTTGGCAGCGTTCAGACCTAATCCTGATTACCGGAGGGCTGGGTCCTACTGAGGATGACCTGACGCGTGAGGCTATAGCTGAGCTGTTGGAGGAGAAGCTGAAAGTTGTCCCAGCTTTAGAGCGTGAGCTGCGGGAGCTTTTTGCTCGCCGGCGTATAGAGATGCCGCCGACTAACATAAAGCAGGCAACCCTTATCCCTTCAGCTGAGGTTATTGATAATGTAAATGGGACTGCCCCTGGGTGGTGGGTAGAAAAGGATAAACGCATAATAATAGCTATGCCTGGTCCTCCTAGGGAAATGCAGCCCATGTGGTATCATCAGATTCTACCCCGATTGCGCCAAACTGTTACCGGGGCAATCATTGTTTCTAAAACCTTTAAGACTTTCGGTTTGACTGAGGCAAGTGTAGGTGAACTGGTTTCGCCTTTGCTTTCCTCAGCTAATCCTACTCTGGGTGTTTATGCTAAGGCTGATGGTATTCATCTACGTCTGACGGCTAAGGCTCAGAGCCAGAGGCAGGCTGAGGAGATGATTGCCCACGGTGAAGCTAAGCTTAGATCAATCCTGGGTGAATATATCTGGGGAACAGATGATGACACGCTGGAAGCAGTAATCGGGCACATGCTGACTGAAAAGGGGTTGAGTCTGGCAGTTATGGAAAGCTATCCCGGAGGCTTATTGGCAGCTACCATTACCAGTGCTCCCGGTGCCTCAACCTATTTTAAAGGGGGACTGGTTGCCAGTTCAGATGAAGCACTTAGAGCTTGCGGGATTGATGCCAAGGTTATCTCGGATTATGGTTCTAGCAGTGCTGCAGTGGCGCAGGCTATGGCAGAAGCTGCCAGGTTACACTTGGGGACTGATATCGGAGTTGGCATAGCTGGGGTAGATGAATCGAATGAAGTGGAAGAGAGGCTTGTTACTACCATATATATTGGAATAGATGATGGCAAGGATAAGAGGGCGATTACAGCTCATTATCCCCCTTGGGATAGGGCTTGGGTGAAGCGCCGGGCGGTCACTGCTGCTCTGTTTTGGTTGAGGAAAATACTGGCTACCGCTTGATGGGCTAGGTAGAACCTGTGCCTGAAATATACGATAGGTTGCAATCTTTCCTCATAAAATATCGCCAATCATTTTCAGTTAATGAACGTTATTAATAATAGGGGGATTGTGCTAATATAGGAGTTAGAAAATGAACGGTGCTTTTAATTTAGGCAAGGTCTTCGGCATACAACTTAGGCTTCATTATAGCTGGTTCATAATATTTGCTTTGTTAGCCTTTGCCTTAGTCGCTCCTAACTTTTCCTCTTGGTTTTGGTGGCTTATTGGCATAATTACCTGCCTGCTATTTTTTGGCTCAGTGATTGCCCACGAGTTAGCCCATAGTCTTGTCGGTAGGGCAAACGGTATCCCGGTAAAGAGCATAACCCTTTTTATCTTTGGCGGTATTGCTCAAATGACTAAGGAGGCGACACGCCCTAATGCTGAGTTAAAAATGGCAGCCGCCGGTCCTGCCTGTAGCGCAGTAATCGGGGGAGTGTTTTTGTTAATCTTTCGCTTTAACCCCGGCATGTCTCAGCCTGTAGCCAATATGGTTCAATGGCTGGCTTTTATGAATTTTGCGCTAGCCATATTCAATTCGATTCCAGGTTTTCCTCTGGACGGTGGGCGTGTTTTTCGCTCCATTTTGTGGCGCTTTACTGGCGATTATAAGCGCGCTACCCGAATTGCTACACAATTAGGGCAAGGTGTAGGCTACACATTTATTGTCGGTGGTATTGTAATAGTCTTCCTGCAGCCGTTTAATCTGTCTTGGTTTAGTGGGGTGTGGATAGCCTTCATCGGCTGGTTTATAAGAAATGCTGCCATAACCAGCTATCGTCAATCCCGATGGCGTGAAGCCCTTAAGACGTTTA
>CP070810.1:120685-123748 GCA_020343755.1 Dehalococcoidia bacterium
TAATGAAAGCTGTATTTCTGCAAAGGAGGTGCTAATATGTCATCGGATACTGGTGCTGTAGCTCTACCTGCCCCTAGCCATATAAGTGTTGTGGTGGAAGATATAGATAAGACTATGGAATTCCTCTCCTCAATCTGGGGTCTTGGACCTTGGCAGACGGTAGAGATTTCACTTGGCAAGGATGAGTTAGTGGTAGGCGGGCCGTTTAGGCAAAGGGTTGCCTGGGCTAAGTTAGGGCCAACAACATTGGAGCTTATTCAGCAACTAGAGGGAGGAGGGCCATGGCCAGAGTTTCTCAAGACCAAGGGAGAAGGGCTACATCATATTGGCTTTAGCATCTCAAATTGGGATGAGATGGTGTCCAAATTAAAACAGCAGGGGGCTAAGATGGTGGCAGGTGGTATCTATGAGGGGAAACGCTGGTGCTATTTTGACACCAAGCCTGGGGGTATTGTTGTCGAATTCGGCGAAAAGTGAGAGGAGGAAGCCCGAGTAGAGGATACCTTAACTTCTGCGTTTACCTTATTTTTCCTCTCTTCTATTTTTGCGGTATAATTTCTTGTGCCCCTGACCAAGCGAGGACAACGTCTGGGCTATATGTTATGAATGTTGGCGTATGTAAGATTAGTCTCCGTTTACCTGAGAATCTATCTCTCAAGGGTAAGAGGCGGGTGTTGAAGTCTATTACTACCCGGGTTCGAAGTCAGTTTAATGTTTCCGTGGCTGAGGTTGACGACCATGATTTATGGCAATTAGCCACAATAGGGATTTGCTGCGTTAGCAATAATAAGCGGTATACTAATCAAGTCCTGTCAAAAGTGGTGGACTTTATTACTGCTGGTAGGTTTGACGTGGAGATACTCAATTATGAAATTGAGATTCTGCCTGTTTTGTGATGAGAATTTATAATGGATACCTTGGGTTTCCTTCATTATCTTACCGCTCAACCTATTTATAGGGGGCAGATTGTTCATATTGAGCATATTCCAGCCCGTGAAGCCAGCTGTGCTGAATTAGATAAGCCTCTAGTCAATGGTCTTAACGATTGTCTTAACGAGCATGGGCTATTACCCCTTTATACTCATCAAGCTGAAGCCATAAATTATGCTCGACAGGGCAGGAATGTGATGGTGTCAACTTCCAGTGCCAGTGGTAAGACCCTGTGCTATAACATTCCTGTTTTGGAATCAATTTTGACCGAGCTGGGTAATCGGGCTCTTTACATTTTTCCTACCAAGGCGCTGGCTCAAGACCAGTTGCGTAATCTAAGGGAGTCGTTTTGCCCTAGTTTATTAAACGTGGCCGACTTTGCCACCTTTGATGGCGATACTCCTCGGGCTGAGCGGGCTGAGATAAGGAAACGAGCCAGGGTAGTGCTTACCAATCCTGATATGCTCCACGTTGGCATACTACCTAATCATCAATCTTGGTCAAGGTTATTCCACCATTTGAGGTATGTGGTGGTGGATGAAGCCCATATCTATCGTGGTGTTTTTGGCTCTCATGTAGCCTGTGTGCTGCGTCGCTTGCGCCGTGTGTGCCAGCTCTATGGCTCAACCCCCCAATTTATTTGCAGTTCAGCTACTATAGCTAACCCCAGTGAGCATACGGAAAGATTGGTAGGTCTACCTTTTGAGATAGTTAATAATGATGGCTCTCCCCAAGGTATCAAGGACTTTGTCTTCTGGAATCCGCCACTCATAGACGAGGCAAGGAGCATTCGGCGTAGCCCTAATAGTGAAGCGACAAATCTACTTACTGAGTTAGTCGGTCATAATATCCGTAGTTTAGCCTTTGCTCGAACTCGCCGATTGACTGAGCTTATTTATAACTACTCACGCCAGAGGCTAGCCGAAACTAACCCGGCTCTGGCAAAACAAATTAAGCCCTACCGCGCTGGTTATCTACCGCAAGAACGCCGTCAAATAGAGCAAGAGCTCTTTTCCGGTCAGCTTGTGGGAGTGGTGGCTACTACCGCTTTAGAGTTAGGTATAGATATTGGTGACCTGGAGGCAACAGTGCTTACTGGCTATCCGGGCAGTATTGCCAGTACTTGGCAGCAAGCCGGTAGGAGCGGTCGAGGGAGAGGCGAGTCTTTAAGCGTTCTTATCGCTCTGGATAATCCTCTAGACCAGTATTTTATGCGTCACCCTGATTTCTTTTTCCAAAAAAGCTTTGAGAATGCCTTAGTTAACCCCATCAATCCCTATATTTTAAAAGCTCACCTCCTGTGCGCTGCTTGGGAGCTACCACTAAGCAGCGGCGATGAGGACTTTTTCGGCTCAGTTTTAAGCCAGGAAAGGGCGGAGCTTGAGAGACAGGGCATACTCAGAGAACGCAGTGGCAGGTGGTACCTTTCACCGGCTATCGCCTATCCAGCTCAAAGCATAAATATTCGTTCCACTTCTGGGGAGAACTTTGCTATTATTGATACCTCAACTGACTCCTTGCTGGAGACGGTAGAGGCTAGCGTGGCTTTTTCTCAGATACACCCTGGTGCTATCTACCTTCATCAAGGAGAATCCTATATAGTCACCAGGCTTGACCTACCTAATCGCACCGCTTATGCCGAGCCGACTACTGTCCCTTATTATACCCAGGCTAAGGAAATTACTGATTTGCGTATTCTCAGGGTAACCTGTGAAAAAAGCTGTGGGCAGGTAAAGGTTTGCTTAGGCGAGGTAGAGGTTACCACTACTGTGGTGGGCTTCAAAAGGAAGGCACAGTTCACTGAGGAGGTAATTGGAGAGGAGCCCCTTGACTTGCCGCCTCAGTATTTTCCCACTGTGGCGTTATGGTTTGAACTGCCACCTGAGGCTATTGCTCGAATGGTCGAGGCTCAATTAGACTTTGCCGGTGGCTTACACGCTACTGAGCATGCGGCTATTGCTATCCTTCCCTTATTTGCCCTATGTGACCGCAATGACATCGGTGGTGTATCCACTCCTTTCCATCCTGATACCGGGAAAGCCCAGATATTTATTTACGATGCCTATCCCGGTGGCATTGGCATTGCCGAGAAAGGTTTTGACTTAGTAGATGAACTCTGGCGGGCTACGTTGA
>CP070810.1:123848-126960 GCA_020343755.1 Dehalococcoidia bacterium
GCATCCTTGAGGAAGCCGCGATAGTAACTACAGACAAAGGGTGTTACAAAAGAATAACAATTAGAGAACCAAAAGCAGTCGACGATGAAACCGGGATAATCATCCAGACTCTCCGAAGCATGTATTTTCGCGAAGTTTATATTAATGGCAAACCGGTTTCGGAAGGTGAACTGTTAGCTATGCGAGCATACCGGCTCGAAATCCGTTTCCTGGCTGATAACAATTGTGAGATACGCATCACAAAATAAAGGGGCTTGTTAGCAAAACGCCTTTCTCACTTTTCCCCTATTTCAACGCGCCAATTGTTAGTCTTGACAATCCGAGACTATAAGTGTACCGTTGCAATAGCAATTCATGCGACAAGTATTTCAAAAAGGAGACAGGGTAATGGCCACTTATCTAATGCTCTTTCGCTTTACCGGTAGAGGTACAGAGAATATCAAGGATAGTCCGGCTAGGGTCGAGGCGGCTAAGGAAGCATTTCGGGCTATAGGGGCGCATGTTAAAGAGTTCTATTTATTAATGGGCACATATGACACGGCCTTCGTGGTGGAAGCGCCAGACGATGAAACTATAATGAAAGCGTCTCTTAATCTTGGTTCGCAGGGCAGCGTGCGCACCGAAACCTTTCGTGCCTTTACCGAGGATGAATACAAGAAGATTATCGCTGATTTGATCTAAGCATCTACTTGGTTACACTATGTGCCACCGCTTATGGAATACGAGCTGTAACACCTCCATCAATAACCACTGTCTGGCCAGTTATGTGTGAAGATTCATCAGAAGCCAAAAACAAGACCACCCGAGCCACTTCCTCTGGTTCACCGAGCCGCCCCTGAGGCGCTATATCCGTAAAACGTTTAAGAACCTCTGGGGACCAAGCGCCGAGTAACATTGGCGTAGCAATATGCCCCGGTGCGACACAGTTAACTCGAACATTTTTAGGTCCATACTCAATAGCCGCTGCCCTCGATAATGAGATTACTGCCCCTTTGGAAGCAGAATAAGCCGGTATACCGACATAGGCTTCAAGCGCAGCTATGGAGGCAAAATTGACGATTGAGCCTCCACCTGCCTTCAGCATCTCGGGGATACCATACTTCATTCCCAACCAGACGCCATTTAGATTAGTGGCGATGACCTCATTGAAAACCTCCTCAGGGCAGTCTACGGTAGAGACTTCCTCCCTTGCAATACCAGCACAATTCACAAGGATGTCTAGTTTCCCGTAGGTATCAATGGCTGCCTTGACCATCTGTTTAACATCCTGTGCTTTGGAGACATCGGTCTTGACAAATATGGCCTCACCTCCACCCTGTTTCACTATCTTGACCGTCTCCCTTCCAGCCTCAACAGCGATGTCGGCGGCAACCACTTTTGCCCCTTCATTGGCGAAAAGAACCGCTGTCGCTTTCCCCATTCCAGAGCCAGCCCCAGTGATAATTGCCACTTTATTACCCAGTCTACCCAATCTTCTTGCCTCCTTGTGTTAGATTTGTGGTACCAACAAACGATGCGTTAGAAGTTCAATTTAGCCCTTTTACATGACTCTGTCAATATGCCATCTTGCTATCACATTACAAGATTGCCACATTTGCAAGACTAACTCAAATATCGGGTATCAGTTGAAGGTGTCACACAAAAGCGGTAAAATGACCTGTGTTAGAAGCCGGGGTGGCGGAATTGGCAGACGCAGCGGACTTAAAATCCGCCGGAGTAATCCTTGTGGGTTCGAGTCCCACCCCCGGCACTAATCTAATTTGTTTAACATTGCTTAACGTTTTCGTATCTATTTTGCTTAACACTTTTTCGCTAGCTGGTCGTTTACCGTGTCTAATTTGAGAAAGATATGACACACTCACGCCAAGTTCGCTATCGAGTTGTCTTAATGACGTCCTGCGTTTCATTTCCTTCTCTCCTTTACCGGCTTCATAATTCGACTAGAGTTGATGTATTCAATTAGTGGTTTCGCCATTTCTATCGGCATCGATGCAAGAAACTCTCTCTTGTCAATGGGTTCGGCTCCGTCATTTGTTAACCTTTCAACTAATGCTTTGATTAAAGCTAGCCATTCTTCTTTAACCTTTTGTGCTTCTGTCAGCGTGTCTAGTAGCTCGTTATTCATGTAGTTTGTGTATTTGTCCATCATAAAACCTCCAATTCTCGTAAAGCTTTTTCTACACCTTCACGGTCTGGCATTGTATAGTAGGCTCTCCTCTTACGTCTTGTTGAAAATTCGTGTTTTAGAATTCCGTATCCTACGAGCAACTTTAGGCTAGGCAGCCAATAGACTTCTGGCTCAAAGATTTTCATAACGAGAGGGATACCGAGTTGTCCAGCTCTGTTAATCACCCATCTACCAGCAAATCTTCCATACTGCCTAGCCATATCACAGCACACTTTGACTACTGGAAGCCATTCTGGGCTTCCCTTCTGTAGTTTCATAACTCCGTCGTAACCTGATGAAATTTTGGCCCCCTAACATACCTAGTATACCATACATATATTGCTTTATCAAGAGTATACTTCGGCTGAAAATTGTGTCATGATATAATATTTTATCGAAGCTAAAGAGAAGGAGTTGAATGGCTTACACGCCTAAAGAAATTCTCGCAGTCTGGCACAAGTGCAATGGTAGGTGTGTCTATGGTGAGCGCATACTAGTTAAGCCAGAAGAATACAGTATAACGTGGGAGATAGACTACGCTATACCTCTTTCTAAAGAAGGCAAGGACGACCTGCCGAACCAACTGGTAGCCTGCATAAAACACAATCGCCAAAAGGGAGCCAGACAGAGGGACAGTTCAGACGTTGGCTACGGCGCAACCTAGATGAGAAAGCCTGCGGGTTGTAAAGTAAAACTTTTATCGTTAGCCTCAAAAATTAAGTCGGTATTGAAAGCTCGTTTATATATAGCCGCAACCGAAGCCAATTAAAAATCGCTCTCCCCTCCCCACCAACGGACGGTTAAGCAGTCGCAGCAAGCAATGTTAAGCACAATTAGAGTTTTCCGACGGGAAGCAACGAATTTGTTAAACAGTTCGGTAGCAGTAGTAGCAAACTTAAAATCCGCCGGAGTAATCCTTGTGGGTTCGAGTCCCACCCCCGGCAC
>CP070810.1:127060-132337 GCA_020343755.1 Dehalococcoidia bacterium
ATAAAATCTTGGAAGCGCACCAGAAATTACAAGCCACCTACGATAGTACGGATAAGGATCGAGCAAGGTGGGAAGCCCAGTTGGAGAGAATAAAGAATCTCTACAAATGGGGAGACATAAGTGAAGAAGATTACCGAATGGAGAGGGAGGCCATCCAAAGGGAGCTAAAAGCGCTTGCCCCTATTGAAAGTCGAGCAAGGAATTTGGATAGGCTGGCTGAGTTCCTTGCCAGTGTTGCTGAGGCTTGGGAAGTAGCCACGGGGGAGCAAAGAAACAAGCTAGTGCACACACTGTTTCGAGAAGTCTGGTTAAAAGACAAACAGGTCGTAGCCATCAAGCCACAACCTGAACTGGAGCCGTTCTTCCGGTTGAACTACGAGGAATTTGTCAACAGGAGTTTGAAGATGCGACCCCGGGGGGATTCGAACCCCCGATCTCCACCGTGACAGGGTGGCATGTTTATCCGCTACACCACGGGGCCATTCTGTTCAGCAGGGGTTTTAGGAGTCAGTTGATTAAATCTTTTTCTTAGCTAAAGTTTATCAGGAGCAATATATTGTGTCAATCTAGTTAGCGTCGGATTGTTAATCAGCCTCATTCTTTCTAGCTGTGATGATAGGCTCTAGCATTAACCGGATGTATATTGTGTGTATTTCCTGTTGTATGGTATAATAACCATAAAATTTTTGAGAACAAATGGTATCTAAAAGGGCATCTAAGCAAGCGTTAAAAGCGGAAGAGGTACAATTACGCGATTATGAGCTGGTAGTAATTATTAGTCCAGAGGTTATGGATGAGAAGTTAGAGGCTATAATAGATAAAATAAGCAAGTTTATTACCGAGAGGGGTGGCACCGTTGCTAGTGTAGACAGCTGGGGTAAAAGGAAGTTAGCCTATCCATTAAAACATTTTATGGAGGGTAGTTATGTGTTAACTCAGTTCAAATTAAAGCCTGAATTGAGCAAAGAGCTCGAAGCGAGGTTGCAGATTTTGGAGGAGGTTCTGCGGCATCTGTTAATAAAATTGAGTAGTTAAGAGAAACTTCTATTTGTTAAGAGGTTGAGGAGGAGTTTTGAGACAATGGCAAGCGTAAATAAGTTGATAATTATCGGCAACCTTGGGAGTGAACCTGAAATGCGCTTTACCCCAAATGGTAATCCCGTAACGTCATTTCGTGTTGCCACTAACTGGAGATATACTACCGGTCAGGGTGAGCGTAGAGAGGAGACGGAGTGGTTTACTGTGGTGGCTTGGAATAGGCTGGCTGAACAATGCAACCAGTTCCTGACTAAGGGCCGGCTTGTTTATGCTGAGGGTAGATTACGCACCCGCACTTGGGAGGGGCAGGATGGGCAAAGGCATTTTCGGAGTGAAATAGTAGCTGACAAGGTTACATTCCTTGATAGGCAAGCAGTGGCCCCGCTTCCTGAAGAGAGGGCTGAGGAGGCTGAAGCCGGTGGAGCTGAAGCCGGTGGAGCTGAAGCCGGTGAATTGGAGCCTGAGGACATTCCATTTGTAGGTGAAGACTAGCATTTAGTAGGGACTCATAATAGTGGCTATTTCTAGGCAACAAGTTAATGAATCGAAACGAAGAAGTGGAGTGGGGCGGCGTATATTCCCCAGGCGAAAGTTTTGTGCCTTCTGTGTTAATAAGGCGGAGGTTATAGATTATAAAGACCCGGTGAAATTACGCCCCTACATATCAAATAGGGGGAAGATTGAGCCACGTCGTAAAACCGGTGTTTGTGCTAAGCATCAGCGGGCTTTAGCCATGGCTATAAAAAGAGCTCGGCACTTAGCTCTATTACCCTATGTGCCGGCTCATATGCATAAGACCGGGGGCGTTGGCATACACGAGTAGTTTGGTAAAGGGTGTAATTGTTTTTAACCTGTTGAGGGATTAGAGTGCCTAAAAGGACTTATCAACCAAAGAGGATTCCAAGGAAGCGTGAGCATGGTTTTCGGGCGAGAATGAGCACTCGAAGTGGGCAGGCTATCTTAAAAGCAAGGCGACTCAAGGGTCGTAAGAGATTGACTGTGGTATGATGCAGTGGGCACTTGGTGAGGTTAGTTATTAACCTCCTTTTTTCTTTTCCCCTTCCCTTATCAAGGGGAGGGGAAAAGAGTTTCTTTAGAGGATTAGCGCCCTTTAAAGAAACTTCCCTTGATAAATGAGCCCTTTACTGGTAAATTGGTTAGGAGTGAGGGTATGCCGAGGGAGGAACGTCTTACCAAGCGGCAGCAGTATGCATTGGTTTATAGTCAGGGAAGGTCATGGGTGAATAGTCTGGTGGTAATGAAAGCTTTACCTAATGGTTTTACTTTATCTAGGTATGGCTTCTCGGTTAGCCGGCAGATAGGTAAGGCAGTGGCAAGGAATAGGGTGAAGCGTTTACTTCGTGAAATCTTACGACTAACACCACTGGAGGTGGGGTGGGATATTATATTCATTGCTCGCCCTATGGCGTCTACTGCCGATTATGCAACTCTTAGGGAATCGGTTAGGGGGTTGTTATTGCGAGCTGGGCTGTTGAAAACCGTAGAAAACAATTCTAGCCGGGTTAATTAGCGAGGGAGTATGAAGAGGTTAGCCTTAAGATTAATTAGACTTTATCAGTTAACCATCTCGCGGGTTAAGCCGTCATCCTGCCGCTATTTCCCGACTTGCTCTCAATATACCTATGAGGCAATTGAAAGGTTTGGTTTTGTAAAAGGGGTGCGGCTGGGAGTAAAGCGAATAGCTCGCTGCCAACCTTTGCATCCGGGTGGTTATGACCCTGTGCCTGATAGATAGCAATTTTAATGGAGTGAGGTAAGGTGGGGATTAAGCATAATATAAGGTTGTTGGTCAAGGTTTTGCTTCTGGTGGTTATTCTGCTTATAGTCGGGGTAACTGTTTCTGGGTGTTATGGCAGGTCTCAGTCCAGAGGTTGGTCAGGGGCGATAATAACTGATGACACCCTATTTGTAGCTTCCACGGAGGGTAGGCTTATCGCCTTAAATACATCAGACGGTGGCCGTCTGTGGGAAGTATCCCTAGGGACTTCAGCAGTAGCCGTTTATGGCTCTCCAGCGGTGGAGGGGGATTTGGTTTATGTTGGTGGCTATAATGGTAAGGTTTATGCTATTAGTTCTAGCTTGGGCGCTAAGCGGCAGGTGTATCCTGTTGATGATAATCTTGAGCCAATAGTTAGTGGAGTGGTGGCAGCCGGAGGCAAGGTCTATTTCGGCTGTTCTGATGGGAAGGTCTATGCCCTGAATGCAGCTGATCTTTATAAGGAATGGGAGTTTCCGACCGGGGATAAGATTTGGTCAACCCCGGTGATTGATGGTGAAACGATATATATTGGTTCCTTTGATAGAAAGCTCTATGCACTGAATGCTATAGATGGCAGTAAAAAGTGGGAGTTTGATGAAGCTGGGGGAGCCATTGTTTCTACACCACTGGTCTATGATAACACGGTTTATGTTGGTTCCTTTGATAGGTATCTTTACGCAGTAGATGCTACCAATGGTAGCCTCAGGTGGCGGTCAGCAGTTGAAGCCGGCAAGTGGTATTGGGCTAAACCCGTAGCTTATAATAATGTTATCTATGCCCCCAATCTTGACGGTAAAGTCTATATCTTAGATGCTAACAGTGGTAGTGAGGTCGCAGGGGCTGTAGACCTGGGAAGCTCGATTAGCTCGGGGCCAGTGGTAGTTGATGACAAAGTTATTATTGCTTCAGAGGAAGGTAAAATATATTCTCTGGACGTCAGTAATAATCAGGTTAGCCTGCTAGCTAATATGGGGAATGGGGAGAAGATATATGCCCCCCTTTGTGCCAGCAATGGGGTTATATATATCCATACTCAAAACTCAAAGCAGGATACCTTGTATGTGTTGAATGCACAGACGGGGGTAACGCTGTGGAGTCTTTCTTTAACTAGTGAGTGAGGTAGATTTTATTGTTTGAACTGTGGAACTCGGGTCCTGTGGCGCTAATGTTAAATAGCTTGGTGGCGCTGTCCCACTATCTATTTGGTAGTTTCGGGCTAACTATTATCGTTTTGACTATTATTATTCGAGCCTGCATGTATCCTCTTACCGCAAAGCAGATACGGTCTAGCCGGGCTATGCAAGAGCTTCAGCCCAAGATTGCCGAGCTTCAGAAGAAGTATGCCAAGGATAAGAAAAAGCTAGGTGAGGAGCAGATGAAGCTGTATAAGCAGTCTGGGGTGAGCCCGGCTGGTTGTGCGGTGCCGATGCTAATCCAAATGCCGATATGGATAGCTCTCTATCAGTCAATTATAAGAGTTTTATCTGTCGTTCCCGAGGGTTTATTGGGTCTGTCTCGTTATCTTTGGTCTTGGTCCATTGTATATTCTATGTTGCCTTTAGATAATAAATTCCTTTGGTTTAACCTAGCTAGTCCTGATATACCTTTAGCCGTCATAGTTGGAGTTACAATGTGGCTTTCGCAGAAAATGGTAACCCCTGCCACTACAGACCCCCAGCAACGCTCTCAGAGCCAGATGATGCTGTGGATGATGCCACTGTTGTTTGGCTTTCTAGCTATGAGCTTTCCCAGTGGTCTGGCGCTATATTGGGTGATGTCAAATGTTATCAGTATCTTTATCCAGTACTTTGTTCTTGGGGGGTGGGGTGGTTTGGTCAAGGCACCAGCTAGGAGACCAGGTGTTGCCGATAAGGACTATTTGAAGCGTATCGCGCAAGTAGAGGAATCCGCTCCTGATATTAGTGCTGTTGAAGCTGACATTGTTGAAACGAGTTCCACGGAGGGGGACGGGTTAGGTTATGGAGTATCTGGAGATAAGCGCCAAGTCGGTGGAGGAGGCTATCCATCAAGCCTTAGAGCAATTAGGCGTCAGTCGAGAAGAAGTAAACGTCACCGTCCTAAAAGAAGGTAAGCGTGGTATCTTCGGCCGGGGTGCTGAGGAGCCTAAGATTAGAGTGGAGCCCATGGCCAAGAAGGAAAGCGATATAACTGAGGTAGCTAAGAGTGTCTTGGAGACGCTGATTACCAAGCTGGGGGTGGTGGCTTCGGTTGTGCCTCAGGCTAAACCGGTTGCTGATGGGGAAGAAGCTGCTACTTCCATTGAACTTGATATTAAGGGTGACGACCTAGGCATCTTGATTGGGCGGCGTGGCCAGACCCTGGCTTGTCTACAGTATCTGGTCAGGCTTATTGTTGGGCATCAGACCGAGGCCTGGGTACCAATAATTATTGATGTTGAGGGGTATAAGCAGCGCCGTTATGAAGCACTGCAGGCTTTA
>CP070810.1:132437-141907 GCA_020343755.1 Dehalococcoidia bacterium
AGCCCGCGTTGAACTTGGCCTGGTAGCTGAGGTTAGAGGCCGTGTCCGTGGCTTCATCCTTGGTCGGGCGGTGCCTATTGGCGAAACTGTAACCGAAGTAGGCGTGATCCCGGTGCTTGGTGTCCATCCAGATTATTGGCGCAAGGGCATTGCCACTAAATTGGTCAATGCCATATGTGATAAGTTTTGTGCCAAAGGTATCAAGACATTGCGCATGCGAATAGACCAGCGTGACAAGGACCTTATGAGCTTCTTTGAGCACATGGGCTTCAAGGCTGAACACCTTATAGACTACACTAAGTCCCTTGAAAACTATAAAGGTGGCTAAGAAAGGGCGCGGTAGATGAAACCTAGGGCAGCAAGACCATTAGCATATTCGCAAGCTTGCTGTTTGTGGTTTGCTCCAAAACTATTACATAGCCTTTTTGGGATTCCCTGAGTTAGTCTTGCCTTGCTATTTCCATTTCTGTGAGTAACAATCAGCCGAAAAGTAGCTCCAAAGCATAGACAAGGGATTGGTAAAACATTGCCAGCGTGAACCGGTAAGGTCATAATAGCATCGATATGGCTGAGGTCTATTTCTTCACCGAGACGAAGAAGCTGTTAAGCGCCCTCGACCTTCTTGGCATTGATGACTTTAGAGGTGAAAGGGTTCCCATAAAGCTTCATATGGGGGAGCCAGGGAATAGGTATTATATTTCCCCGGCTATTGTCAAGCTAGTGGTAGGAAGGCTCAAGGAAGCCTGGGCTGAACCCTTCCTATTCGACACCACGGTGACTTACCCTGGTCTTAGGTCTACTAGGGAGGGACATAAGGAGGTGGCTTACAAGCATGGCTTTGGGGAGGATGAGATTGGTTGTAAAGTGGTCATTGGGGAGGAAGGGGTGAAGGTCATCGAAGGAGGGCATCGCTTTGAGGTGGCGAAAGAGATATACGAAAGCAGCCACCTTATAGTAATCTCCCACGTCAAAGGACATATTTCAGCTGGTTTCGGAGGCGCTATTAAGAATCTGGGCATGGGCGGGGTAACCAAATGGACCAAACAGAGAATTCACCACATGAGTCATCCTAAGCATTCAGAGGGGGAGTGCGACCTCTGTGGCTCATGCGCTGAGGTCTGCCACTACCACGCCATAACTGTGGATGAAGTGTGGAGGTATAATAGTGCCGCTTGCTACGGCTGCAACAAGTGCGTATCCGCCTGCCCTAACGGGGCTTTGAGCTATGGGGTTATGGACCTCCACAAGGGGCTGGCGCTAGCAGCTAAGGCATGCCTGCAGGGCAAGAGGGCACTCTATGTAAATGCCTTGGTTAACATAACTCGTAGTTGTGACTGCGAGTCTAACCCCGGTCCTATAATCTGCCCCGATATAGGCTATCTGGCATCCAATGAACTGGCGGCTATAGATAGAGCCTCGCTGGAAATCATAGATAAGGTCAAGCCGGGGGTGTTTGAAAAAGTAAACCTGGTTGACCCCTCAAAGCAAGTTCACTACGCCCAGGAGATCGGGCTCGTCAGCTCATACCGGCTACGGAAGCTTTAATTAAGAATATGAATACTAATTTGGGGGAGGGAAGCTTATGAATAAGATTATAATGGGACCTCAAACATTGATTTACCCCATGCCGGCTCTTTTAGTCGGAGCGAATGTCAATAATAAACCGAATTTTATGACCGTTGCCTGGAGTGGTATTGCCAATGGTGAGCCGCCAATGATTTCGGTAGCCATACGACGTACACGGTACACCCTCAGAGGCATCAGGCAGAACCTGACCTTTTCCGTTAATGTACCTTCCACTGACATGGTAAGGGAGACAGACTACTGCGGCCTTACCCATGGCTCTGAAGTTAATAAAGTCGAAGTCTGTCAGTTCAAGGTTTTTTACGGCGAATTAGGTAACGCCCCGCTTATTGAGCAATGCCCTATCAATCTAGAGTGTAAAGTTGCGCATATCCTGGACTTAGACAGTCATTCGCTTGTTGTCGGTAGAATCGAGGAGACCCATGTCTCAGAAGACTGCCTCACCCACGGGAAGCCAGACGTTAATAAAATTAAGCCCCTTAGCTACATTAGAGCCCCAGCTGAACGATATCAAGCCCTAGGAAAGGTCATAGCTAAAGCATTCAGCATCGGTGAGGAGCTCAAAGCGAGACAATAAACGTTAAACGAGAAGAGGATAACAAGAGGACACGATGGGCAATATCATCAAAAGTGAGGTGTCGCTGCTTATTTAAATCAACGAGCCGTCCAGCCAGCATCTACCGGGAGTACAACGCCGGTAATCATTTTCGCTGCATCGCTGGCTAGAAAGCAGGTAGCCGCAGCAACATCATCAACTGTTGCCAGACAGTGAAGAGGGGTGTTGTCTAAAACGTAGGCTTTGAATTCGGGGTCACTTAAATAACCCCGGGTCATCTTGGTTAGAACAAAGGTTGGGGCTACAGCGTTTACCCGAATATTATATGGTGCCCACTCAATAGCCTCTTGGCGGGTTAGCTGAACCACTCCTCCCTTGCTGGCACAATAAGAAGCCCGCTTCGGTCCACCAACAAGACCGAATATTGAGGCGATGTTAACAATAGCTCCAGTCTTACGTGGTATCATCGACTGGACGGCAACTGCCTGATTGCAAAAAAATAACCCCTTGGTATTGAGTGACAGAATTGCATCCCAGTCAGCCTCAGTGACCTCTTGGGCCAGCTTGGGAATGTTAGTTCCGGCCACACAGACAAGAATGTCAACTTCACCTAGCTCCTGCCTTATACGGCCGACTGTAGGGGCGATTGCCGGTGTATCAGTTACATCTAGCTGGTAACCCTGGGCAACACCCTTATGTTGCACACTTTTGGTGGCTTCTTTCAGACGGTCTGGTTGGCAATCAATTAAAGCAACACGCGCCCCACTGTCAGCTAACAATCGGGCACAGGCTAAACCGATATCACCAGCAGCTCCGGTTACGATGGCTACCTTGTTACCAAAGGTGATATTCAAATAATGTCCTCTTTCTAGATTGTACTAAGCGGTTTTTATTTTGAGAAAATTCTAAGTATTGGCTTATACCGCTAACATGTTACTGTACAGACGTCTAAGTGTCAACGGAGGGGGCTCTGGGAGGTGCTAGGCAGACTACTGCCTTCCTCACTATTTGCCTTCGGGCTCACCGTTACCTACAACGAATGGCACCATAGCTTGCTACTTAAGTCGTGCATTATTACCTGAGCCGGTGGTGCTGACAATATATTTTGGCTGATATTTATGACTTACTCGTCAGGTTCTACTATTACCTTGATCTCATTATTACCTGACGAAGTGAGTACATCAAATCCCTTTTTGACAATATCACTCAACTTAATCTTAGACGTTATCACTTCTTCGATTGGCGAAATGTGCCTCTTTAAGAGCTCAATGACCATGGGAAATTCATCGTGGTAGTAGCAGAAGCTAGCCTGTAAATTATATTCGCCAAGATTAAACTGCAAAGGAACAATCGGGACTTCATGGGCCAGCAACCCGATAAGAATAATTTGCCCCCTGGGTCGGAGAAATCCAGGTGCGCTTTGGAAAGCCTGGGGTATTCCAGAACAATCAAATACCACATCAACTCCCACTCTATCGGTGAGTTCGAGCACTTCCTCCTTTAGGTTTGAAACCTCTTGTGGATTAAACACATAGTCTGCGCCCAGCTTCTCGGCCATTTCGGTTCTTTTTTCAATCACTTCGGTAGCAACGATTAATCCCGCACCGGCATTCTTTAGATGTGTTATAACCCCAAGGCCTATCATTCCACAGCCCAACACCATTGCTCTCTCTCTGGGCTTAAAATTTGATATCCTGACCGCATGTAGCGAGCAAGCTAGGGGCTCAACTAGCGTTCCTTCTTCAAAGGATACTTCGCCAGGAAGAGCATATAACCTGTATTCTGGGTGGGGAATTCTGACATACTTGGCAAAGCCTCCGGCGTCCTCTAAACCAGGCACGCAACCTATCTCATGGTCCATTGCGTGGGGGCAGCACGAAGTAAACCCGCGTTTACAAGCGTAGCACTCACCACACTCATATAACTCGTTGCACACCACCCTGTCCCCCACTTTCCAACCTTTTAAATTCTTGCCCACTTTGGCAATAACTCCCGAAAATTCATGCCCCAAATAGGTCCCTGGTTGGATAAGGTCGCGAGTTCTATATGAACCCAGGTCACTGCCACAAATTCCGCAATATTTAACCTCGATTAACACCTCATTGTCAGAAATTTCGGGCACTGGCACTTCTTCAAGAACAATATCTCCTGGTCCTCTTAATAGTGCTGCTTTCACTTTTCACCTCCTGAAGACGTAATAAATCTTCGCAGGGCTTAAATCTACGTGTCAGAGATTTCACATAACTCAGCCCGTCTTCAAAATACTCCGGTCATTTCCTTTAGGCCAAACGATTTTACCCTATTTCTAAGCTTCTCCATTTGTTGTTCGCTAGGTGGCCTAACCTCTCTCAGCTCATATTGTATGCCTAACTGTCTATATTTAGATGAGCCAAGCGCATGATAAGGCAGCAGCTCTATCATTGTGCCGCCTGATTCAGTCACAAACCTAGCTATGGCCCCTACGTCCTGTTTAGAATCATTATAACCTGGAACTATTGGGATGCGAACAATAACCTCACAGTCCACCTTGCCAGAGAGGACTCGCTTGGCATTACTCAGAATCAACTCATTTGACACCCCGGTCAGCTCCTTGTGCTTCTGCGGGTCCATATGCTTGATGTCATAATATAGCAGGTCTATATATTTCGAGATTTGTTTCAGGTGTTGCCATGGCCCGTGGCCACATGTCTCTAGAGCGGTATGAAAGAACCGCTCCTTGCACATCTTGAGAAGGGCTAGCACAAACTCAAATTGTATCAAGGGCTCACCACCACCTACAGTAATTCCTCCACCCGACCTATTGTAGAAGGACCAATCTTTTTCAACCTCGGCTAACACCTCTTCTACTGTCATTCTCTTCCCAGCGATAGTTCGAGCCCCAAACAGACAAGCCTCAGTACACTTCCCACGAGACTGGCAAAGCTCCCAATCGGTAACGGCTTTGCCTTCTGGTGATAAACTAATTGCTCCCTCGGGACAGGCGTCGACACATGGAGCCTTACACTTATCAGCACCGACGCATTTAATACTTAAGAAGCGAAGCTGGGGGCGATGCTTTTGACCCTCCGGATTGCAACACCATTTGCATGCCAATGGGCACCCCTGCATAAATACCAGGGTTCTGATACCAGGTCCGTCGTGAAGGGAAAATCGCTGGATGTCAAATACCCACCCCGTAATTTGCTTACGCTCACTTAGAACCTCTCCACTTGTCACCTACTATGTGTCCCCTCTCTTGGAACAGTCTTAAGACAAGAAACCCCCAGTCCATATAGTACTGGGGGTCACTTTAAGCTCAACCCTGTCATATACTATGCTCTGTTCTCATAATGATATCTTCCTGGACTGCCGGGTCCAGTGAGGTGAACAGGGCACTATAACCGGCTACTCTTACCATCAGGTCGGTATACTTTTCCGGGTGCTTTTGGGCATCTCTCAGGGTGTCGGCGGATACCACATTGAACTGGATGTGCATCCCCTTAAGGTCAAAGTATGTTTTGATAAGCGCTGCCAGCTTCCTTAGCCCAGATATGTCTTTCAGGACAGTGGGGTTAAACTTCTGGTTAAGCAATGTTCCCTCATCAGCTAAGACATGGTCTAACTTGGCTACCGACTTTACTGCCGCCGTCGGCCCATTAACATCAGTACCTCGTGTTGGTGAACAACCCTCAGCAGTTGGCACACCAGCTTTTCTTCCGTCTGGAGTGGCGCCGATTATTTCTCCCATAGGCACGTTTTGTGATACCGGAAGCAAGGCAAAACCGCCTCTTCCCCCTGTCCAGCTGGTGTAGCGACGCACATCCCTCATCGCATGACTGGTGGCCTCTTTCACTAGGAGGTCAACATAATCGTCATCGTTTCCGTATTTTGGCGCAGCCAAAAGCATCTGTTGTATCTCTGGCCCGGTTGGCGTCGTAGACATATCCTCAAAGTTCGTCTCCAGGGCATGCATAATCTGGGCACCGGTAAGCTTTTTGCCTTCAAACACCAGCTTCTTGATGGCAGCCAGGGAATTCCCTATGTTAGACATGCCTACACCTCGTAAGAAGGTGGTGTTGTAGTGGGCTCCACCCCACTCGATATCCTTACCTGTCTGAATGCAGTCATCCATCAGTGCTGACGCATATGGTGTTGGTGTCATCTCGGCGTAGGCTCTATCAGTGCATATCAGCCCTATGATTCCCTGCCGATCGTAGTATTCCAACTGGTGTTTTAGCGCTGTCATCAACTCTTCAAATGACTCGAATGTAGACAGGTCCTCGTTCCCCGGGTTGGGACATAGTTGAATCCCAGTCCGTGGGTCTCTACCGTTAAATAGGGTTAACTCCAAAACCTTGTGCATATTGTAGCCAGCGGAAACACCTTCCCTTCGAGATTTTCCCGGCTCATTTATTGAAACACAACCCTCGATAGCACAATTGTAAGAATCCTCTAGGCTTATTCCAATGCCCATTTGCGATGGGATGATGACTTCATCATTGTACATTGCCGGTTGGCCACCGCGGTGGATATTGATGACCTCACAACATTTCAGTAAAAAGTCATCAGGGCACTCATTCCACCAGCGCACTGACACCGACGGCTGTATAACTTTCTGATTGGCTGTTGCCTCCAGTACTAACCATGAAAGGTCATTGATGGCGGACCTGCCATCTACCGTTTGCCCGCCAACGGTTAGTTGTTGGAACATAGGGTAGCCCATGACCACTCGGGTAGCGTCCCAATCTCTCACTTTATTTATCTCAGTGGTCTTAATCCATAAGCACTCCAGGAGTTCCACCACCTCTTCCGGGATAATTCTTCCTTCATCAATATCTTTCTGGTAAGAGGGATACATGAACTGGTCAAATCTGCCATAGCCCATAGAATGTCCATTAGATTCAATTTGAACAATCAAGTGGGCAAACCATAAAGATTGCATTGCTTCCCAAAAGGTTCGTGCCGGGTTACCCGGCACCCACTCACAGTGCTCGGCAACCTTGATTAGCTCAGCTTTGCGCTTTGAATCTGTTTCCTTATCAGCCATTTCCTGGGCCAATACCGCATACCTTTTAGCGAAATTGATGGTTGCCTTTAATGCAATAATCACTGCCTTTAGGAATTCTTTCTGCTTAAGAACCCCAGGCTCCCATATCTTCAAGTCGCTAATCCTCTCCTCTGCTTCCTTGATTATCCCATACATACCTTTGTTGAGAACCTTAGGGTAATCTACAGTAAAGTGTCCCGACCCGCCCCCTTCTCCAAATGTGTAAAGCTCAAGTGCCTGAATTTCATAGTATGCCTTGTACGCCTCTTCGGGGAAGAGGTTAAGCTTATACTCAGCCATCGTTTTCCCCTTCCACCACTTTCCTACTTCCCTCAGAACTTTCTCATCCTCTTCGCTTACCTGGAATGGGTCTCCCGGTCTTTCCTCAAACTTATAGGGCTTCCCGTCCAGTTCCTCTAGAATAAACTGCATATTGAATTCGGGGAACACGGGAGCTGCCCTGACATCACTGGCCTGGTTACCCACAATAAGCTCACCGGGACGAATGAATATACTCATTCCGCCTAGTATCTTCTCTAGCGCCTTTGCCCGCCGTATCACTGTCGGTTGCCCTTCGGTTTCTTGCCACGATTCTGTATACAGCCTGGCTCGTTCGGAGCAAAGCTTGGGGGTAACAGCCAACATGGTATCCCTTAACTGCCTAGTTCTCTCGGTAATCGGTTGTTTGAGTTTGGGGTCAGTGACAAGTTCGGTTTTTATTCTTTCTAAATACGACTTAGCCATACTCTCAACACTCCTTTTAAAAGTCTATACAGCTACTTAGATGGTTTATATTCCTCCTATTATTATAGTCAACTTTTATGAGACTCGTCCACATGAGTGCAAATCATCGGCAAGTGGGGAACTACTAACAACACAAATTGGAAAGGTCATAAGAATAGACAGAGTGTTATAGGTGTGCTAAGGACATTGATGGTAAGAATTTTTCAGGTTCTGCTCAAGGTGTAAGCAATATGTTATCTTCGTCAAATTTTTTACCGCTGGCTTGTTCAAAGGCAGTTATTAAATCATTGATAGTAAGCCCGGCTCGCTGCTCCTGATTCAAGTCAACTACAATTCTACCCTCATGCATCATAAGCAGCCTATTGCCGTAGCGTAAAGCGAGCTCCATGTTATGGGTAACCATTACGGTAGTCATCTTTTCCTGCTGGACAATCATCTCGGTTAAATCAAGCACTATCTGAGCTGTCCTAGGGTCTAAATTAGCGGTATGCTCATCAAGTAGCAGCAGTGCCGGCTTACTTATAGTAGCCATAACCAAAGCTACTGCCTGTCTTTGTCCACTGGAAAGGACGCCCACCTGAGCATTTAGCCTATCTTCTAATCCTAGCCTTAGAGGAGCCAAAGCTGAGCTAAATAGCTCTCTGCGCTGTTTATTGGTGGCCGGGCTTAGGCCTCTTGGTTGCCCACGCAGTATAGCCATAGCTAGGTTTTCCTCTATGGTCATCTTGGCTGCGGTGCCTATATGAGGGTCCTGATATACCCTGCCAACATAGGCGGCATGCTTATATTCACTCAAGCCGGTAATATCAGTACCATCAACGATAACCTTACCACCTCTTTCTGGAGGGAAGACACCGGCAATAACATTAAGCAAAGTAGTTTTTCCAGCGCCATTGCTGCCAATAATGGTAATATAGTCCTCAGCGTTGACATCTAGCTTAATATTATCTAGCGCAATAACTTCATCTAGAGTGCCTTTAGAGAATATCTTAGTTATTCCCCTAAGCTGTAGTAAACTCCTATTTTCGCTCATAACATACCCATTTTACCATCTTACTGCTGGCGGTATCCATTCGTGCCGTAACTTCTTTCTTATAAATGGGACTGCAAGAGCTATAACCACTAGCACTGCGGTAATCAATTTTAAATCACCCGGGGCCATGCCCAATCTAAGGGCAATAGTTATGAATAACCGATAGCAAAAAGCACCGCCTATTGCTGCCAGCAGAAGCCTAGCCACACCCCGGGGGCGAAATAGTGCCTCACCAATTATTACCGAGGCTAATCCCATTACAATCATTCCTATCCCCATACCCACATCAGCAAAACCCTGTCCCTGGGCTACTACAGCACCGGCGAGTCCACACAGACCATTGGAAATAGCACAACCCAGCATGATATTCTTATCGGTATCTACCCCTAGACTACGCACCATCTGCTCATTATCACCAGTTGCCCTCAACGATAGACCAATCTCAGTGCGCAGAAACCAGTTTAAAATGAGAAAAACAATAACTGCAATGGCTAAGCCAACAGTGATTGACACTACAATACTGCCGC
>CP070810.1:142007-145622 GCA_020343755.1 Dehalococcoidia bacterium
AACAATCCATCGGAATGTTACGCGGTGGTGTCAGTAGTCTCATAATAGTTTGGGCTGTGCGCTTGCAGGCTCCGGGCTCTGGTGCTAGAATAATCTATTATGATGATAGTGGCTGGACTAGGTAGTTAGGCAAAAAGCCAATTTAAAGGTTCTGTCTATCGTCCAGTAGCGCCCACTATTTGTCTTGTTCCTCTTCTTTGCCCCAGTTTTGCATAATTTGCTTTATATGCTGGGCAAGCTTGGGATTGGTACGTAGGCGGTCGATGAAGATGGGGCAGCCTTCTAAAAGTGAGTTCTGGGCGGCGATTGCCATGCTTGACAGAAGGTTCTGTATGCCAAGGTCAGCCGGCTGGGAAACACCGGTTCCGGGTGCTGATTGTTCTAGCTGTCGGCGGATGTCCTCGGCGGTAAACCTCATCGGTACCACACAGGATTTGTACCACGGACAGTCCTTGCACTGAGCTATCCCATGGGCTTCATTTAAAACATCACTCATCCTTATCTCCTTTTAACCGTTTAATTCCCGAGGGAATTGCAATCTAAATTAGCTATGGCATAATCTCATTCAGCCTGCTCTCTATAGCTGCCTTGCTGGGGAAGGCACCAATTACCTTTACTTGAATTATGCCATCCTTATCAATGAAGAAGGTAACCGGGATAGGTCTGATGCCATACTTCTGGGCTACAACTTTGCCGGTATCAAGCAGCACCGGGAGGGAAAGGTCATGGTTTTGCAGGAACTGCTCTACTTCGGCAGAGCTATCACCTATGTTGATAGCTAGCACTACAAGTCCCTTGTCTGACCATTCTTCATGTATTTGCTGTAAATAGGGCATTTCAAAGACGCAGGGTCCGCACCAGGTTGCCCAGAAGTTGATTAACACCGGCTTACCCTTGAGTTCACTGAGGGAAATAGACTGTCCATCAAGATTTTGAAGCTCAAAGTCTGGTGCTGCCTTACCTACTGCGGCTGTTGGCTCAGAGCCAGTAGCGCAGCCGGTTATTAATAGCCCTGAGGTCAGTATCATTACCAGTATTACTTTTAGCCTTTTATTCATAATTATCCCCCCACAATATAATTTTATCACTAGATTGTGGCTAAAACCATCAGCCTATTAGTCAGGATAAGTATCCCCACGGTTATGAGCGCGGCACCGCTAATGATATAGATCGTGGTGGAGTAGTGGCGGATACGTTTTAGTAGCGGAGTAATATTATCAAAGGCGGCGCCTATTATCAGGAATGGAATCCCCAGTCCCATAGAATAGATGGCTAGCAGGGAAGCACCGCTCCATGCCGTCGCTGACCTCCCAGCCAAGGTTAAGATACCTCCAAGTATGGGCCCAACACATGGTGTCCAGGCCAGGCAGAATATGCCCCCGGTCAGGAACGAACGCAGGTAACTGGTAGTTCGGCTTTGGCTTGGGGTTAGGCGCTTTTCAAAATTTAGCCGAGGCACTTTTAGGGCAACCAACATAAATACCCCAAAGGCTATCAGCAGGATGCCGGCTATTTTACTAAGTAGGGTTAGATGGGCACCGATGGCAAAGCCAGCTAGCCCAGCGCCAGCCCCCATGATAGTGAAAACTATGGTAAAGCCGATAACAAAGCTAAGCGAGTGAAGGAATATTGGGATACGCCTTCTACCAGCTTTAGACTCAAATATTTCAGGACCAGCTAGGCTAGCCAGGTATACCGGCACTAAAGGCAACACGCAGGGTGACAAGAAAGATAATAGCCCGGCAACAAAGGCAAATGCAAATGAGAGTGATGTACTTTCCATTATCTACACTTGATATTAACCTTAATCTTAAATTAATTTGACCTGAGGTAGCAAGTCCAGCTTAAAGAAGGGCACTTGCATTTTCTTTGGCATTGTTGTATCCTGTATAAAATTTAATAGGCAGTCAGAGGGTGCCTGAAGTACGGTTCAGGCACAAATCGGAGAGCAAGTCGGTGAGAATCCGACGCAGTTCCGCCTGCTGTGTGTGGTAGATAATCCCTACCACGAGTCAGAACGCCGAACCTCTGGCTATCCTTAAACCTCCGCGGAGAAAGGGGGTGGGATAATGACCAAGGTTAGGTGAGAAATCCCCCTTGCTGATTAAGCGAAGGGGGATTTCATTTTATCAAGTAGTCTATTCCCAACAATAATTTAGCACTTTGGAGGCAGATAATGAAACTTAAGCGACTTGGCATTATTGCCATTCTATTGAGCATATTAGTTACTGTGTTTACCGGATGTCAACCGGAATTCGTGCCCGGAACCTATATTGATGATATGGGTAGAGAGGTAAGCATAGATAAGGTTCCACAGCGGATTGTGTCTCATGTGCCCAGTATAACCGAGACCCTTTTTGCCCTTGGTTTGGGGGACAGGGTGGTTGGCGTCAGCGACTATTGTGATTATCCCGAGGAAGCCAAATTGAAACCCAGTATCGGGGATTATTATAATCCCTGCATTGAAACTATTGTCGCTCAAGCCCCAGATTTGGTTCTTACTGATGGAGAAGGGCTCACCGAGGATATTATTCCGCAACTTGAAAATTTGGGGATTACCTGTGTGGTTATTAACCCTAAGAGTATTGATGGTATACTGAAAGATATTGAATTACTGGGAAAGATTACCGGAGTGGAGAAGGAGGCTAGAGAATTGGTCAGTGAGATGAGTAGCCGCTTGGCTCAGATTGCTTCACAAGCGGAGGATGCTCCCAGGGTCAGGGTCTTCTATGTGTTTGATGCTACTGACTTGAATAACCCTTGGACAGCGGGTCCCGGCTCATTTGTTGATGCTCTTGTTACTATGGCTGGTGGAGAAAATATTGCTGCCCAAGCTCATGGGGCCTGGGTGCAATTCAGCATTGAGCAATTAGTCAGCGCTGACCCAGAGATTATTATGGTTGATACCATCCACGGGACAGCAATAGTATCGGAGGAAGAATTAAGGGCACATCCGGCTTGGCGAGAAATAACTGCAGTAAAACAGGGCAAAATTTATATGGTTAATGGCGACCTTGTCAATCGTTCCGGACCTCGCATTATTCAGGGTCTGGAGGAGATAGCCAGAGCCATTCATCCCGAGCTGTTTACCACTGAAGTCTTATTTAGAGTACTTGCTTCTTAAGTAGGAAATGTCTGAGCTGTTATCAAAAATAATCGGGATGATAAAGCCCCTGGATAGAAAGGCAATGGCTGAAGCCCGAGCCAGGCAGAACCTGTTGACCAAACCGCAGGGTAGTCTGGGCAGGCTGGAGGAGCTGTCAATTCAACTGGCTGGCATTCAGGGCAGGCCCATTCCTCAAATCAGGCACAAGGCTATTATCACAATGGCTGGTGACCATGGTGTGGTGGCTGAAGGAGTGAGTGCCTACCCTCAGGAGGTAACTGCTCAGATGGTTTACAATTTCCTTAGAGGTGGAGCCGGGATAAATGTTATCGCCCGTCAGGTGGGAGCCAGAATTATCGTGGTGGATATGGGGGTAGCAACTGAGCTGGAAGCTAACCCTCGACTTTTATCTAGGAAGGTTGCTTTAGGCACCCGGAATATGGCTCTAGGTTCGGCTATGACCAGCGAGCAGGCAGTGAAGGCGATAGAGACGGGGATTGAGGTAGTGG
>CP070810.1:145722-148264 GCA_020343755.1 Dehalococcoidia bacterium
CCCCTAATCGGTCATCGGCTAGCTTTTCGTAGTCAATGTGGGGCACTTCAACAAATATGTCAACCCGGTCAATGAATGGCCCGCTAATACGCTTCTGATACCGGGAAACCAGGCTGGGAGAACAGGTGCATTGTCTAAAGGGGTCGCCATAGAAGCCGCAGGGGCAGGGGTTCATGGCTCCTACCAGCATAAAGTTGGCTGGGAAGGTTACGCTACCTTGAGCCCGGCTGATGGTAATTACCTTGTCCTCCAGAGGCTGGCGCAATACCTCAAGTAGGGAATGCCCAAATTCAGGGAGCTCATCAAGGAAGAGAACCCCGCGATGACTAAGGCTTATTTCGCCCGGTCTTGGCCAGTGCCCGCCACCTACCAAGCCAGCATTTGAGATGGTGTAGTGAGGAGAACGGAAAGGGCGTTGTCTAATCATGGGGGTATCCGAGGGAAGCAGACCGCTGACACTATAAACCTTGGTAACCTCCAGCGCCTCCTCGGTGGTCATTGATGGCAATATTGAAGGCAGCGAACGTGCCAGTAGCGTTTTGCCACTTCCAGGAGGTCCTATCATTATTACATTATGTCCTCCAGCGGCAGCCACCTCTAAAGCTCGCTTAACATGCTCCTGTCCTTTGATGTAAGCCAGGTCAGTAATTGAGGTGGCAGGCGGGGTGTATTCCTGAATTTCGTCAGACTTAAATTCGGGGGGTGGTATTTCCCCCCGCAGATAACTAACTAGCTGCGCTAGCGAGGCGATGGGAATGATTTTAGTGCCTTCTATTAAGGATGCCTCTTTGGCATCGGCCTCAGGCACAATAATTGATGGGAATCCTTCTTGGTGAGCTAGGGCGACCATCGGTAAAACACCATTAGTGTGGCGTAAGCTGCCGTCCAAGGACAGCTCACCAAGGATGATGGTTTGGGAAACATCGGCATATATTTGTTCCGAGCTGAGGAGAATACCAACCGCAATGGGTAAATCATAGGCTGGCCCGGCTTTTTTAAGGTCGGCAGGGGCAAGATTAACTACGATGCGCTTCATAGGGAAGGTGCAGCCGGAGTTTCGAATGGCGGCACGGACTCGCTCTCTCGCTTCTTGGACGGCGGTATCAGGCAAGCCAACGATAGTCATTGCCGGTAGGCCACTCGAAATATCTGCCTCAACATCAACCAGCCGACCCTCTAGGCCTACTACGGCGGCAGTTTTTACCTTGGCTAACATGATTCTAACTTAATGGCTAATTACAGCTCGCACCAATAATAACACATATTGGCCATCAGGCAAATAATGAAAGACTGGGGAAAAAAGCCCTCACCTACATAGGTAGGTCAACTGTCTAGCCAGGCTTTTAGGGCAAGATTTTATCTACGGCTCGACATTGCATATGAAGGGTTGTGGCATATCAAGGTAGGTGATACTGCAATCTTTGCCCATTATGTTCTCCGCCTCGGCTACTGCCTCTTCCACTGAGGCGAATGGCACCAACCCCACCCTTCTGGCAGCTTCAAAGTCGGTGGCTCCGGCTAGAAAGACGCTATTAAGGTAGTTGAGACCATAGATCCCCTGTCCATATAGGATTAGGGGGTGAGAACCGTGGAAGCCATAACCATATCTATACCTGTGAACGAACTCGGGGCGATGAGCGTATTCCTCAGCATAAACGTCCCAAATTTCAACCGCATCCTTGGTCTGGGGGAGAACCTTTTCAAACATCTCAACATAGGAGGGATACTTAAGAGCATCAAATTGTCTCGGGCAAGGGTGACAGACTATAAGAATCCCGCCGGGCTTGACCAGAGGGACATTCTGGAAGAGGCCGTAGGTGTAAGATAACGCCAGATTTCTCACCAGAATAGGATTGATAAAGGACAATTTGGAATAGGGGTCTCTCTTGTTGTCCATGCCACAGACCACCACGTCAGACTGCCCCTTTACATCCACTACTAGCTGCCGGTCCATTATTTCTAGGCCTTTCTCATGAGCCTCCGGCGGGTGACCGGCAACAACCTGGGCCAGCTCCTGTGGTGCTTTGTTGTTCATCGTGCCTTCAACGACGAGGACACGGCGTCCCTTCTTAGCCAGTTCACTTTCGATAACGGCACCCATTTCATTAAGCAGTTTGGGGAAGGCTGAGCGTTTGGGGTCCAGTACTGATTTGCCTGAAGCCTTAACAAAGGGACGGTGATGGTGTCGCATGGCTCTCCAGCTGCCCAGACCGACGGTGACCGTCTTCCAGCCACCGTTGAAATGGCACCAGGGATGGCTCACATATATGAGCTGGTCCGAATCGGTGACTAAGCGGCTTACCTCCACTTCCTGGCCTCGCTTGGTCTCTCCCAGAAATACGAGGTCGTCTTTATCCTCGGCATCAAAATTGAACAATCTGCTTACGCTGGTTCGGCTAGCTAGCTCATCGCCTAATATGGTGGCTAGCTCCATTTGAGTCCACATCCGGTGCAGCCCGCCAGCACAAACCAGGCGGATATTGTAACGGTCTACGCCAAGCTTATCCAGCTCCTCCAGCAGCACCTTGATGGTTACTTCACG
>CP070810.1:148364-154573 GCA_020343755.1 Dehalococcoidia bacterium
CAATCACTCCCCCCAAACCAGTAAAACCTAATGAGCCTACCTTAGAAGTTACGGTTTCGCTTCCAAACATCATAGTAGACGTAGCAGACGAAGGACTGTCTAAGGCAGACGAGGTAAGTCCATATTTAGATTATTACAGCCCGGCATCACCTTATTGATGACACTCCCAACGCTCCTTAGAACACTGAATGACTGTCTTGAGAGCTGGTGCCTGCCAAAGAGTGGACAATTGGTTGTTGCCACTCTCCGACAGGCTTAAGCATATATGCAACCGTATGCCGCATGCCCCCTTCTGCCATTGCGCTCACACTCAAGAACCACCTCTTCGACGGTTACAGTGCCATTCTTTCTATCTACCCGATTCCTAAACCAGCACTACAGCAGTCGTACTCCTTTTCATATGGTTGTCAATATGGGCCGAACGTCAATAATGTAAATTTCTGACCTAGACCCGTATGAATTACACCCCATCAAGGGGGGTTAACTCTAGGTATTAAAAACCAATGCGCCTTTTAATTCCTTCGTATTTGGGAGCTTAAAACGTCCCAAAATGTCGCCTAAAATCACCTGAAATAGCTGAAATTGAAGCTAAGAAGGCTAAAATAAGCGTATAAAACGGTATATTGTCGCGCAGAATTTAATCCCTAGCCTTTAGAGTGCTGTCAAAATTGACATTAGTGGAAGCACCATCGTTTTGAGTATGGGTGCGCCTGGTTGCACTTATTTGACCCTGATAGTCCTTCTTCTTTGTTCGTCACGGATACAAATGGTTGAGCAATGGTAAACAATGTATAATGTTTCCGAGAGGAGGGTGCTATGATAAAAACTGCAGCCATTGCTGTCTTAGCTACACTGCTAACGGCATCTGTAGTATTTAATTACAGATTCACTGCCCATATCGGCGAGCTTGAACAGACAATTGCAACTCAAGGGCAGACAATCACAGCCCAGCAACAGCAGATAGAACATAATAGAGAATATATGTCTCAACTTGAGGGTGACATACTCCAGTTAGAAGATAACGTTAGCTATTTGATGTCGGAGAATGACAGTTTAAGGTCTGAAGTGTCTCAGCTTGAGGATGCTGCTGAATACTGGGAGGACGAAGCTAATACCTGGATGGAAGCCTACTATGAACTGGAGAGCCTTGGTGGGTATAGAGAATTTGGCTCTTTACGGGAACTAACAGACTGGCTCCGGGATGACCCAACTAGTGAACGCCACTATTCTTCATCTTACGACTGTGATGATTTTGCTATGGATTTGACGCTTGCTGCTATCAGGGATGGCTACTGGATTGGGCTTTACTCTGAAGAGGACCATGTTATGAACTTCACAGTTATCGGGAATAATGTCTATAGTATTGAGCCACAGACTGACCATGTTGAGCTTTGGGGCTTTGTTGATTAGGCGTTATCTCCAGAGGTTCTACTATTAACCAGCCAAAGCTCTTAGTATCTCTCAATATCTCGCAGAGAATATTATTGTGTGTTAATTTGCGAATGTTTTAGCTTGTGTGCGTCCGGCGAGGGATTAACCTTTTGAGGCCAAACCTTCTCGTACAAATTTCGGCGAAAAGGGTTGCCGCCTCCCCTACGGTAGCCCTCTCTTAGTTTCAATTTGTTTCATTATGTCCGACTTTAATACTTCGGGTTGTTCGATATCCTTGAATACCCACGCAAACTCTTTGGGCCTAGGCCTATCCCAAGGGTTTTGTTGGGCATAGTTCTCAACTCCCTGCAATGCAAGCTGAGCCATGATGAAGCTGCGAAGGCCAACGAGAGACATACCAACAAAACTCGTTTCGACATGCCCAACGGTATTTTTCGGGTCCGTGCTAACCCGGACTTTATCAACTGACGTATATACCTCCCCGTTTCTCCAAATTTTCACAACTTTTTGAGTGCCAAATTTAAAGGAATACTCCCGGAATGTTACTGAGAGTTTCTTCGGCTCGAACCACGCTTTCTTCACCTCACAGCTAACTACATCATCTAAATAGCCCATATAGGCGACCGGTATTATCTCCTCACCAGACTTAAATTTTCCAGTGATAATCAGCCTTCGATTGGTGAGAAGTAGGAAGTCTTCTTCAATTTGTAATCTATGGAGCGTACTGCTAGAAAGTTTTACTCCCTCAACCCTTCTCACCTCCTTCTCGCCCTTTTCCAATTTCACAGGAATGGGAGTCTGTTTGTTTGCCATTTTATCGGTCATCTTTCACCTCATGTATTATACATACTTGGTCAGCTATTATTTTCAGCTTTTCTTCGATGCCCTCACCTCATCCGTTCCTTGTCCATGATGGCTCTAATCTTCGCCAGTTCACTACCTGGATAGTACACCGGGCCCTGCTTCAATCCACTGTGTATCGGAGAAATCAAGCCCTTGCGCTCTAATCCGGTTAAGAACGCACCACAGCAACCCAGCAATGCCGCTGCCTCTTTCTGGTTGAGCATCGGAGCTCTGGTTGGGAGGTTATGACTGGCTAAGACAGCACGGATTCGCTCCCGGGATAAACCAAAGCGCCTGCCAATCTCAGCCATCCCAATACCTTGACTAATAAGGGCTTCTATTTCTGCTCCGTGAGCTTGCCATACACCCATCTGCCGTGTCACCTTCCTTCGAGCAGATTCAGAGCCTACTGTTTTCTAAATATTTTACCCTAGTGTTGGCATGTGCCCGTACTTTAAGTGTACTCCTTCTTACACGATTGTCAATATGCGCTGTTAAGCTTAAATGTTTTCTGGGTGAATTTGTTGTCTTGAGGTTAATCCATAAGCAATCACAGTTTTTCTTTCTAAAGTGGCCTTCGTATTTGGAGGTTTTGACAGACGTTAGAGCTTTTGGACTATAATATGACACTGCGGCGAATGACAAATAAGGAGGACTATTTCAATGTCAATAGAACAAAACAAAGCTATCATGCGTCGTTACGTTGAGGAAGTATGGAATCGAGGTAATATATCAGTCATAAACGAATTTGTTGCTCCCAATCATGTGGGCCATCGCCCAGGGAAGGATATTAAAGGACTCGTAGAATTCAAAGACTGGGTTACTTCAAACAGGAATGCATTTCCCGACCTCCATTTTGAAATACAGAGTCAAATTGCCGAAGAAGATATGGTAGTTACTACATGGACATTAACTGGGACACATCAGGGAGAATTCATGGGAATTGCTGCTACTGGCAAAAAGTTCACCGGCCCTGGTGTTTCAATTTACCGTCTGAGTGAGGGTAAGCTGGTAGAAAGCTGGGGTTATTGGGACCGACTATCAGTCTTACAGCAGGTTGGAGTGATACAAATATAGCTATTGCTCCGATAACGGTGCCTTGTAGAACTTAAGGCTATCATTAAATCTCCCCATCCCAATTTGCTGTCTGAGAGTTAAGCCATACGGTTTAGAGAGATTCTAACTCATGGAAGGCTTCGTATTTGGGGTATTGACAACCTTTTGAGACAAGACTATATTCAAGCCATAACCTTGTACAAAAATGGGCGGTTAGCAGCTTTCGTCTTGCACGTGCCCCCCATTGGTGATATCATTATAAGCTAATGCTTTATCCGTCCAAGGAAAGGAGTAGCAAGTATGGCTGAGCCAATGGATAAGACAAGGGAGGAGTGGCTGCGTGAGTTGCTTCAGGGCGCTGAGATGCCACATGAGGGACATCAGTATCACCTGTGCTACCTGCACAACACCGGATTCTTAAAGAACAACCTAGAAACCTACAAGGAGTTGGTAAAGAATCCAAAGTTCGTCTGTACCGTTTGCGGCCGTGTCGCGGAAAGAGCAGAAAACCTCTGCGGAGCCAGTAAGCTTTGACTTAGCCCATAAGAGTGAGCCAACTCATCGGGGGTGGCAGGTGAAGTTAGCATGGGCTAAAACTGTATGAATGCCCCAATGCTATCGTTAGTCTCAATATTTCTCGGAGTGACCTACGGGAAGAAACAGACAATGTAATGGGGTTGACCACCTTTCTTGATTTAGTGCGTACAGCAGTAGCTAACTAGTATATATAAGAGGCTTCGCATAGGTAATGGCTCGATGACTTTACTTGGGTGAAGAGGCTAACTAGCCCTATTTTATGACAATGAAGCCTTATAGAACTTCAAACTGTCATTAAAGCTTACAGACCTCGTATATCGCTGCGCCATCCCTAGGCTTTCCCATCTGCATCTCTTCGCTAAAATACAACCTTTGTAACGTACCTAGGTCTAATCAAACTCAACTAATTCGTATTCCTCGAGTATGACATCGCCCTCTATGTATTTCGGTAACTCGGCCAACAACTCCTTGATATATGGTTTTGACCTATGGGTTACCTCCCAATCCTTCCTATCTCTGTATCGTTCATAGAGCAGTATCTCAGCTGAATCGTCGATTTTGTGGTGCAAATCGTAAATCAAAAGGTTTTTTTCCTCTTTATGCGCATTCACACGTGCTTTCTTAAACAGCTCTTCCAATTCTCTCTCTTTGCCTTTCGTTACCCTGAATCTAACGACTAACACAAACATCTTTCAGCTCCTTCATCAATAGTTGTTTTGATGTCATTTTATGCGGAGCAGTTTACAGAAGCAAGCCTAAACCGCATATTCACCTCCGATGAGAAATCCTCAAGACAACACTTAGACTGATTCTAGCTGTCTATAATGCCTGAGACAATCCTCAAAAGTAATGCTACGAGTGTAACGGAGCACCATACTCAAGTCTTCCCATCCTCCAAGGTGCATTATGTCTAAGGTTGATAACCCTTTACGATGTAGGTTACAAGCGAACCCACGTCTAAAGGTGTGAGCATTACACCTAATTCCCACACCTTCGCCTAGCCTTTTTAGCATAGTCTGGACGCCATAGTGGTTGATACCCCAGATATTAGCACCGCTATTGTGGTTTTCAGCTAGGTAGTTTTGTAATAGCTCGGCTGTCCTCCCTGTGAATGGTGCCCTACGTTGCTTATTGCCCTTCCCAATTATGGTGACGGTAAGACTATCCCAGTCAAAATCACTAAGCTGGATGTTTGTTATCTCACTAAGTCTCATACCGCTATCAGCAAGTAGGCTAATAATGCACTTGTCTCGCAGCTCATCAGCCTCTTTGACAAGCGTGCCTATCTGCTCAGTCGTTAGGCTAGGCATTATTCTCTTTCCCACCCTTGGCGCTTCAACAATGAGGATAGGATTACTTTGTGGGTACATACTATATCCAGACTTCCTAGAGTATAGCCACCGGTAGAAAGTTCGGAGTGCTCTAAAGTACGCGTGTTTACCACCATTAGTGCACTCAAGAGCGTCTAAAAAGTGGGATATCTCTTGGCCCGTGACATCAAGCCCAATTACAACAATAGCCCTATTGAGGTAAGCTTGATAGAAGTGTATGGTTTTGGGGGACAGTCCTTGTCTCCGAGACTCGAGGAATTTGCTTACCAGCTCCTTCCTGCTAGCCAGTCCAAAGTCCTCTGTGCTACCACTACACAACTCGGCAATTTATCTGTTAAATTATATCACTTTTGGTGCCGAAGGTCGGGCTCGAACCGACACGGAGGTCGCCCTCCAACAGTTTTTGAGACTGTCGCGTCTGCCTATTCCGCCACTTCGGCACAAGCGAAAGACGGGATTCGAACCCGCGACCTCTCCCATCTGTCCTTTATTTGTCCCCTGCACCTTCCTATTCTATGCCACAATTAAGTGTAATGCAACAAGAAACTAGAGGAATAAACCATCGTGGAGCCGGCTTGAGACGCTGGCCAATTTTGGGGTTAACAAACCAAGCGTTTGTTACCTCCGTACCAAGCTTATGCGCAACTGCTTGGTCTTGACATTGCGGCAGTGAATGATTTACGCTTCAAGGAAAAGGGAAGGTACATAAGATGCAAGCATACTGTATGAAGTGTCGGACCAAAAGGGAAATGAAAGATGCCAAGGCGATAACCATGAAGAATGGTAAGCCAGCAACCCAGGGTGTATGCCCCGTATGTGGGACCAAGATGTTCAGGATAGGCCGAGAAGCTGCACAACTCAACAAAAGTGGTGGCAATATGAAAATCTATGTGGGTAACTTATCGTATGAGGTGACTGAAGAGGAATTGCGCCAAGAATTTACGGCTTTTGGAGAGGTGACATCTGTAAGCATTATTAGAGACAAGTATACTGGGCGATCTAAGGGATTTGGGTTTGTTGAAATGGCATCTGTGTCTGAAGGCCAAGCTG
>CP070810.1:154673-159916 GCA_020343755.1 Dehalococcoidia bacterium
GGTCTCAGCCGGGAAGTGGCAGGAATACATAGGGATGTAATTCAACTGATAAACGAAAGTAAGAAAAAAGTGTTCAGTATTGATATCCCCTCGGGTATCAATGGTGATACCGGTCAGGTTATGGGTTCAGCAATAAGGAGCGACTGCACCATAACCTATGGACTACCCAAAATAGGCAACATGCTTTATCCCGGTTTTGATTTTTGTGGTAGGCTCTACGTGTCACATATTTCCTTCCCGCCTTCCCTATATAACACTGAGGCGATAAAGGTGCAGGTAAATGAGCTTGTGGAACTCCCCCAAAGGGACAAGGACACGTATAAGGGAAGTTACGGAAGGGCTCTCTTCATCGCTGGCTCTTCAAACTATCTAGGGGCGCCTTACTTCTCCGCCCTCTCTTTCCTTAAGGCTGGTGGTGGGCTCTCTTATCTGGCCACACCTAGCTCCATTTCACCATTTCTGGCAAGTAAAGGGAGCGAGATTGTCTTTATCCCCCAGCAGGAGACAAGTTCAGGAAGCTTAGCCGTGGAAAGCAAGGAAGAGCTTCTGGAGTTATCAAAGAGAGTGAGCATGGTCGTTATCGGTCCTGGACTTTCCCTAAATGAGGAGACGCAGGAACTGGTGAGGGTGCTGGCAAGGGAAATCGAAACCCCGTTACTGATAGATGGTGATGGAATCACCGCCATTGCTAAAGAAATAGGCCTTATTGGGGAAAGGAAAGCCGAGACCATTCTGACTCCACACAGTGGTGAAATGGCACGAATCACCAAAATGGAAGTAGCTGAAGTAAACAAGGATAAGATAAACATGCTACAAAAAACAGCTAGCGAGCTCAACGCCATCATTGTGTTAAAAGGAGCCCATTCGCTCATAGGTTACCCCGATGAAAGAGTATATATTAACACCAGTGGAAATCCAGGAATGGCTACGGCTGGGAGTGGGGATGCGCTGGTTGGTGCTATTGCTGCCATGTATGGGCTGGGGTTACCATTGAGAGATGCGGTGAGGATGGGAGTCTTTATCCATGGGCTCTCCGGAGACTTAGCTGCTAAGGAAAAGGGCGAGGACGGCATAACTGCCCAGGACATCCTGGACTATTTGCCTAATGCGGTAAGATATTACCGCCAAAACTTTGATGAGCTTTCAGAAAACTTCCATGGAAGCATCTACACAGTGTAGACGGAGATGAAAGCCTGGGTTTTACAAAAGCAAGCAGCGATTGAGACAAAACCCCTATTACTCCAAGAACTCCCTATTCCCAAAGTTGAGGATAATAAGATAAGAGTAAAGGTGCACGCCTGCGGCGTGTGTCGAACTGACCTCCATGTGGCTGAGGGTGACCTGCCTTTGAGAAAGTCGCCCTTAATCCTGGGCCACCAGATTGTTGGGGTGGTGGGTGAGGTAGGGAGGGGAGTGACCAAATTCAAAGTCGGCGATAGGGCTAGCATAGCTTGGCTGAATTCCGCTTGTGGCAATTGCAAGTTCTGTCGGTCTGGGCGTGAAAATCTATGCTCTGAGGCCAAATTCACCGGCTGGAGTGTGGACGGTGGATATGCTGAATACGTAACGGTATCACAAGACTTTGCCTTTCATCTTGGCGAGAATCTCTCCTTTGTCGAAGCTGCACCTCTTATGTGCCCTGGAATAACTGGCTATAGGGCACTAAAACTCACCGAGGCAAAAAGGGGCGATAGGCTCGGGCTTTATGGGTTTGGACCTGCTGCCTCCTATGTCATCCAGGTGGCGAAATACTTGGGCATAGAAACATATGCTATTACCAGGAGTCAAAAGAATAAAGACTGGGCGAGAAGGCTGGGGGTGGATTGGGTGGGCGGATACGAAGATGAGATACCTACCAAATTTGACACTGCAATCGTATTCCCACCGGCAGGGAATCTAGTTGAGCTTGCCCTCTCCCAGCTAGATAGCGGGGGAAAACTGGTTCTGGCAGCGGTCTATATGACCCCTATTGAGGTTAAGAACTATAATCACCTGTGGATGGAGCGCTCGGTAAAGAGTATGGCCAATATCACTCGAGAGGACGGAAAGGAATTCCTGGAGATTGCGGCAAAGGTAGGGATAAAAACAGAGGTTGAGGTCTTCCCATTTGATAAATTGCCAGACGTTCTAATCCTAGCTAAAGGTGGTAAGGTAAAGGGGAACCCGGTAATCAAGGTTGCCGACTAATTCACCCTCCTATATCTCCAGAGTTGATTTGAGAAAACTAGCGATTTTTCTACTGATAAAGGGATACCATAGCCAGATGGTAGTGTGAGTGGCGGGAAGCCAGGTGATGGTTGGTTTGCCACACGCCTCCCAAAAATCTATCGTAGCCTCTTTCGGGATAACCCAGTCCCAACGGGCACTAATCATCAATATTGGACGTTGCCGAAGATAGGGAGCAAAGGTCATAGGGTCAGTTAGAAAACCTTTCTCGGTAGGGATAACGTTCTCAAAGCCCTTCTCAGCTACTTGGTCAATATACCGTGCATAGCGCCTCTGGGCATGGTGGTATTCTGCTTCAGTGCGATTATATCCCATTCTACGACCAAAGGTCTTGCTTAGCCGGGCAACCTTTCCCAGATTTCCTCCGCTGGTAACAAATACACCTGCCTTAATGCGTTTATCTACGCCCATAGTTATGGCTGAGATGAATCCGCCAAAGCTTATTCCAATGACTGCTACCTGTTCCTGGTTTAGCTCGGCTCTGCCACTTGCCCAATCCACCACCTGCCGAACATCAATTACCGAGATCTGATAGCTCTCAAACCATTCATCATAGGTTAGGGCGGGAAGTCGATTTCTTATGACTTCCGGCATACGGCTGGAGTGAAACACCAAATATAGAATAAAGCAAGCTATCCCCTTTTTAACCAGAGTTCTGGCCAAAAGTTGGCAGGGAATTACACTCCGGTCTCCCATCCCGTGAAGCAAAATAGCCAACGGGGCATGACTTGCTTCTTGTGGTCGGAAGTACTCACCTTGGACTATTTTATTTTTTTCGTAACGTGTAGGGTAAGCGGTTAAAAAATCGACCGTGTAATGGAGCCACCTCGAGGTCATCTTCCTCAAGTGTAAGTTAAAATGTGGCTCACCACCTGAATAACTATACGGGTTCATCTCCATGCGCAACCAATAATCTTGATTTTGGAAAGAGAGCTGACTGCTGCAGAACAGCTAGCACTGGCGGAGCATAGCATCTCCGTGGCAGGAATTCTGGCCTTGCTTATTCTACAATGCTACGGTACTTTTTTCAATTGGCTGCCCAAGGGGAACAGCAATCTCTACACATGCCCACCCTTTTCCCTCCAAACATTAATGAGCCCAAAAATGTTAGAATAATAACGTAAGTAACGTGTATTTAGTTAGTCTTTAAGAGAGATGAACGATTACATAATTAAAGTGGAAAACCTAGTCAAAAAATTTGGTCAATTGGTTGCGGTAGATAACATTAGTTTTAGTGTGGCCCCGGGGGAAATCTTTGGTTTTTTAGGCCCGAACGGGGCGGGAAAGACTACTACCATCAATATCCTGTGTACTTTGTCTAAACCGACATCAGGACGCGCCATGGTTAATGGCTACGACGTGGTACGTCAGCAGAGCCAAGTGCGCCAGTCGATCGGTCTAGTCTTTCAAGACCCTAGTCTTGATGAACGGCTCAGCGGGTTACAAAACCTGCGTTTTCATGCCTTGGTGTATCACGTGCCTGCTTCAGTCCGTGAGCAGCGGATTGAGCAGGTGCTTAAGATGATGGAGCTCTGGGACAAGCGCCATATTGTGGTGCGTAACTACTCCGGGGGCATGAAACGCCGCTTGGAGCTAGCCAGAGGCCTGTTACACCACCCCAAAGTGCTATTCCTCGATGAGCCAACCTTGGGGCTAGACCCACAAACACGCAACCGTATATGGGAATATATACTTGAACTACGACGACGTGAAGGAACCACTATTTTCTTAACTACCCACTATATGGATGAGGCTGATAAAGCCGACCGTATTGCCATCATTGACCATGGCAAGCTTGTTGCCATGGACACCTCAGAGAGGCTAAAGAAGATTGTGGGTAAGGACATCATCTCGGTAAGAACCAGCGATGATAAGAGAGCTGTTGAAGAAATCAGGCTTCGTTATCAAATTAAGGCTAGACGTGACAGCAATGGGTTGACCTTTGAGGTAGTCAGTGGAGAGAAGTTTCTCCCCACCTTTATTAAGGAATTTGGTACCAAAATACTGAGCGTCAACCTGCGCTCCCCAAGCCTAGACGATGTCTTTCTTAAGCTCACTGGGCGGGAAATAAGAGAGGAAACCGGTGACGCATTCAAGGCAATGTTTCGCCGGCATGGACGCCGCATGCGGCGCTAGGAGGGAGAGATGAATAATCTACGTGGAGTGTACACCATATGGTACCGGGATATACTGCGTTTCTGGCGTGACAGGATACGCCTGATTGGGGCTTTCTTTTTCCCACTCCTATTCCTATTTGTGTTCGGCAGTGGCCTTAGCAGTAGGATGGCCCTGTTCGGTTCTGGAATTAATTTTGTACAATTTATGTTCCCGGGCATAATTGGCATGACGGTGCTTATGAGTTCGTTTATGGCTGGTGTGTCTGTGGTTTGGGACAGAGAGTTTGGCTTCCTAAAGGAGGTGTTGGTGGCACCAATCAGCCGTGCCTCTGTAGCCGGTGGGAAAACATTGGGTGCTGCCACCGTAGCCTTAATTCAAGGGACGGTTATCCTGTTATTTGCCCCCTTGGTTGGTATCTCCCTCTCCCCGCAGATGGTGCTAGTGCTATTGCCGCTAATGTTCTTGCTTGCTGCCGCTATGGGCTCATTCGGTATCTTACTAGCTACTCGCATCAGAACCGTAGAGGCATTTCAGGCAGTGATGCAGATGTTAACGTTTCCCATGGTATTCCTATCTGGGGTTTTCTTTTCCCTCCAGGATGTGCCGACATGGATGAGTGTCTTGGCCAAGATCAACCCGGCTACTTATGGCATTGCCACGATCCGACAGGTAGTACTAGAAGCACCTCCAGATTCTCCATTTGGCATCAACCTGCTCGGGCATACCATGTCACTCTGGAATAATGTCGCCTTGCTGGCGGTATTTGGAACTGCCATGACCCTTCTGGCGATGCGGTCTCTCGGCAGTCAGGAGTAGTGGGACTATAGTTATACTGAGGCAGCAGGCTTAGGAATTAGTGAAGGTTGAACGACCATTTTGCCTGCATTAGGGACACATTA
>CP070810.1:160016-163311 GCA_020343755.1 Dehalococcoidia bacterium
ATCATTCCTGGAGCGAGCGGTGTGTAACTTGCCACCCACATCACCCACCTTCTCAATGAGCCTAGACTCAATATTCATATGGATGTCTTCCAACTCAGGCTTAAACTGAAATTTACCCTGCTCTATCTCCTCCCTAATAGAAGTCAACCCGCTAATTATAGATTCAGCCTCTTTTTCTGAAATTATCCCCTGTTTGGCCAGCATTTTGGCATGGGCAATACTACCAGCAATGTCGTGGTGATATAACCTCCGGTCAAAGAGGATAGAGGCGGTATATTCGGTTACCGATTTATCGGCTGCCTTATGAAAACGACCCCGAGTATGGCTCATTTATATTTTATCCTTTTTAAATTTTTAGTTAATACCTAGCCCCTCCGAATCCTTCTGTAACCAAGCCTCCCTGTCTTATCCACTCATCCATGCCACTCCACTTAAAGGGGCCATATAAGCCCTGAGCAATATCCAGTATATCCCTTTGAACTCCACCAAGCACCATCTGGATTATCTTATAATCTCGCATATATTTCTCCACATGATAGTCGTAAGCATATCCGTAACTGCCCATTAACTCCATGGCTTTGTTTACGCAAAACATACACGTATTACCGGCAAATGAGCGGGCTGCGGAAAACTTTGCCTGCATTTCAGGCAACTCAGGTGGACCATATATCTCCGGATGCCCGGCCTGCCAGGAGCACATTAACACATAATTCCTGGCAACCTCGATCCTCTTAGCCATTTCGCCAAGGATTGAAGCGAAGTAGGAGCGCTCCCTGACCGGTACCCCGGCTATGTCTCTGCCTCCTGTCCAATCGAGAGCTATCCTAAGAACCGACTCAGCCATACCAACCAGCCTAGACGAAACTCCGAGCCTGCCTAAAGAAATGACATAGCCTTTAATTATCTTCCCACCCAAACCAGGTTGATCCAAATCCAATACATACCTCTTGGGAACTCTGACATTATCGTAGAAGAGCTCACAATTCTCATCCTGCCAGCAGAGACCCATTTTCTTATAAGGAGGCGAAACACTGAAACCCTTGGCATCAGGTGGAACATATACTATCCCTGCGGCATCCATACCCTTTGAGGGGTCACGGGTTACTATAGTCCAATATCCTAAGTGACCTTTCAGGTATTTATCCACGAAACGTTCAGCTGGTCCGGCGGTACCAGGCCAAATTTTAACCCCGTTAACTATGGCTTCATCACCCTCGATTGTCAGCGTTGTTCTAATAGTTCTAAGCTCGAAGGCTGGGTCTTCCAAATTTGCCCCACCAGCACGTTCAGTTATAGCTACACATCCTATCCATGCCTCATCTCCCAAGATCCGAGGAGCAAATTCCTTCAATAAATCATCCCTCCTGGCGGCTATCATAAATGAAACTGGCCAGTGTATATGCATGACCTCCATGGCTAATCCTACATCAGCCCTAGAAAGCTCCAAGTAGACCATGTTTCTGAGAACAGTGGATAACTCCAGCCCCCCGAATTTCTTTGGCATGCTAGTCTTAGTTAAGCCCATCTTTACGCATTCGGCATAATATTTATTTCTAGTCTTTAATGCCAATTTCTCGTCCCGATGCCACCCGCCCTCAAAATTATGTCTTTCCGGCATTAATTTCTTATCTACAAACTCAGCCACGTTCACCGCAATCTCTATTTCTTCATCAGTACAATAACACTTAGGATATTTATACTTAGGCTCTAGCAACTTATAATAGCCTTGTCCTAGTTGCATTGGAACCCTCCCTTTTTCTTTATATGGTATTACAAAGTATCATCCAAGTTGCTACTTGTCAACAAAGTGTAGGCGAACAAAATCGGCGCTATTGGCTAACATCAATACCCTTGTCTCCGTCTATTTTTTGCACCTGCGCTTGAGTCCTAGCCGACAACCCCCAAATGTGGATAAAGCCCGGGGAAGCACTCTGGTCAAAAACATCAGCTTTGTCATAGGTAGCTAGACCATAGCTATATAGTGAAAATGGTGATTTCCGCCCGACTACACTTGAGCTTCCCTTAAATAGTTTCAATCGCACTATTCCGGTAACAAAGCGCTGTGAGCTTTTAACATAGGCAGCCAAGTCCTGACGCAGTGCCGTGAACCACAGGCCATTATAGATGAGGTCAGCGTACTCCTGGGCTACCTTTTGCTTAAAACGCAGTTGGGATTTTGACAAGGTCATCGCCTCTAATGCCTGATGCGCCTGAAGTAATACCTTAGCTCCCGGCGCTTCATAAATCTCCCTTGACTTTATCCCCACCAGCCGGTTCTCCACATGGTCAACCCTGCCTACCCCACGTCTACCGGCTAGCCCATTTAGTCGCTGAATTAAGCTAACGCCGTTTAGCTCCTGTCCATCAATAGTAACCGGGATACCCTTTTCAAAGCCAACCTCCACATAATCTGGCTTATCTGGGGTCTCCCCCGCCGACTTAGTCCAAGTAAACACCTCCTCTGGTGGCTCGACCCAGGGATCCTCAAGAACCCCGCACTCGATACTCTTACCCCACAGGTTTTCATCAATAGAATAAGGGCTGGCAACAGTAACCGGCACTGGAATACCATGACGCTGGGCATAGTTAATGGTTTGTTCCCGAGTCATGCCCCATTCCCTAGCCGGAGCAATAATTTTAAGGCCTGGTGCCAGAGCATTAACACTCACCTCAAACCTCACTTGGTCATTGCCCTTGCCGGTGCAACCATGAGCTACTGCTGAAGCTCCCTCCCCCTGAGCTGTATCCACCAGTAGCTTAGCCATTAATGGCCGAGCTAAGGCGGTAGCCAAGGGATATTCCGCCTCGTAAAGGGCATCCGCCTGCAAGGCTGGAAAAACATACTCATTAACAAACGAATCCTTAGCATCTACCACTAACGCCTTTATGGCACCGACATCAAGTGCTTTCTGGCGAATAGCTGAGAAATCACGCTCATTGCCGACATCAATAGTCAGGGCAATAACATCCAGGTTGTATTTCTCTTTTATCCACTTGATGGCTACCGATGTATCTAATCCACCACTGTAAGCCAATACTATTTTGTCCGCCATACTAAACCTCCCTTAAACTGATAAATAACCAGGCTGGCTAAAATTCATGTGCCAGCACTCCTCCTCTAGCTTATAGTAGATAATGCCTCATCTAAAATGCCTAGTGCTTCGTCAACCTCCTCGTTACCGATAATAAGCGGAGGCATAAAACGCAAGGCATTGGGTTTCAGTCGGTTAACCAATAAACCTCTATCAAGGCAAGCCATTACTACTGAGTGAGCAATATCACTGCTAAATCCCAC
>CP070810.1:163411-166015 GCA_020343755.1 Dehalococcoidia bacterium
GTGCTGTCGGCCATTCTGAGGAGACCTCGGGGGTAGTTAAGCCCGAGGAGTACAGCCGTGTCTATTGCTTCCTTGACGGTGGCTCCCGTTTCAATCAACTTGGCAGCTTCATTTACTGCTGGCGCGAGCAATCTTATCGGGTCGAATTCCACGCCGGCATTCATGGGAATTTCGTTGGTTTTGCCCTCTGACCAATCATAGTATCCCTTTCCCGTCTTTTTCCCATAGTGACCGGCCTTGAACAACTTACCTATAATGGGAGCGGGTCGATAGCTTTCACCCAGAGTAGAGGCAAAATACTCCATTACATGATACTGCACATCTATGCAACCACCACCTAAAACATCCTGGAGCTCAAGCATGCCCATGGGCATCCCCAGCTTATATTTTATGGCCGAATCTATTTCAAGGGTGCTCTTGGCTTCATTTTGGGCTAATGCCCAATCAGCCTCGTTAGCCATGTTACAGAAGATTCTGTTGGCGACGAAGCCGGGAACATCCTTGACATGAATTATATCTCTGCCCATGGCCTTAGCTGCACGCTCGGCTATCTCAATAGCTTCGTTACTGGTATTGGCTCCGTGGACAATTTCGAGCAGGGTCATCCGGCTGGGAGGGTTGAAATAGTGCGTGCCCACTACCATTTCCGGCCGGCTGGCTACCTTAGCAATCTCAGCGATACCCAAAGAGGAGGTATTAGTCGCAAAGACGGCATCCTCCGGGCAGGCTTCGGAGACCTCTCTTAATACGCTTTGTTTCAAGTCCATTATCTCGGGTACGGCTTCTATGATAAGGTCGGCGTCTTTCACCGTCTCCTTTAGGTCGAGAATGAAGCTCAACCGGCTCATATAATCCTTCTTTTCCGCCTCCGTTAATCTGCCTCTACTGATTCTCTTGTCGTACATTTCTTCGACTGTCTGACGGCCTCGCTCCAGGAATTTCTCATCAATATCCCTGATTTTTACCCTGAATCCTGCTTCCGCAGCTAGGGCGCCTATCTGCGACCCCATAGCACCGGCTCCGAGCACAGCGATATTTTTTATCTCTTTCATATATTACAGCCCCCTCCAGTCTTTAATATAGTTAAGCCGCTTTTTATACAGGCTCGAAAGCGTAATAAACCCTCTCGCATCACAGTACTTTATTATTGCATACGAGTCCCGCAAACGTTTATTACCTTCTTATATTAAGCCGTTATATCAACTTGTGAGCTATCTTATGCCTATACTCATTAAGTGTCAAGAACTTCAACAAGCACATATGTAACAAAAGGTCATCCCTGAAAACGCTGACTTTGTCAATATTTAATCAGGCTTTACCTATTCATCCCTCCTGTTCAACCAAAGCTCACTCCTAGGACATCAACTGATGAGACTTCTCCAAGCTTCTTAGGACTATAGCCGGCGACTCGGGCGCCTTTGAAAGGAGCCCAGGCGGTTGAAGCATCCGTTGCTGGGTGGTGCCTGCTACCTGAGAGAGATACCACAGATCGTATTGAAATAGACCACTTGGTCATGATTTTCTAATAGGGTGGGACTCTCAGATTTATGGGAACGTTTGGGAGTACCTGATTCGGTGAAAAGAGGGCTGTGTTTGAGGGGATTCCTATTTGGCATATGGTCAAATTGGGGGCAAAATAGCACCCGACTTTTAATCAAGTGGTCGCAGGTTCGAGACCTGCACGGCCTACTACGTTCAGAAGTCCCACCCATTTTGGGGAGTTTTGAAAGAATCAGGGTGTCAATACACTAGTCAAACCGACACCGTGATTTTATTGTATTTTGGACCGTTATTTCAAGTGATCAGTACTTGCTTGTATTAATATAGTTCTATAAAAAGGTTAATGAGACCTTAAGCATAGTTAACGATCTAGACTTTTGTCTAGCAAAATGAAGGATTAGGTAAGATGGATTTACATACCTACAATTAATAAAATAGAAAGAGGCAGACTTATGCTACCTCCTTCTATTTTATTTGAGAATAGACTAGCTCTATTATTTTCCAAATTGGTGTTGGTCGTGATCTGCAATAGGATCACCATCGCATAATTCTGGACCGCCGTACGAATTGCCTGCGAAAGCAGCACCAGCAAAGGAAGCTATCATGATGCAGGCTAAGAGTAGGGACGCAGTTAGTACCTTTAATCTTTTACTCACTTTATCACCTCCTTTCTATCCTGATTTCTTTGTGGGAATCCATTCTTAGATTGCTAGTCTTCTTATATTGGTTAATTGCCTGCTATGCTTTGATAAAGACCTACTCTACTAGGTTCTTGGCATCGGCGACATTGCCCACCCAGCAGTAGACATGCCGATACACGACCAACATACACATCGCAGGCCATCCCCATCTTTATTAACTCCCCACCACCCAAGTGACCACATAGAAGTGTTAGTTCAATGCTTCCCGTTTGGATAAATAATAATAATAACAGTTATTAATATAAATATCAACCCATATACTTTCGTTTTCCTCCCAGATTCCAATTGCTTGACTATTCTAATCTTGAGTAAGTAAACTAATTGGCCAATAAATCCACTGATATCTGCAAAACATGTTTATCTGGAAGGTTGACAAAACGAAATCCAAGTATGATTATTATTA
>CP070810.1:166115-168745 GCA_020343755.1 Dehalococcoidia bacterium
GCAGTGCTATTCTTTTCGTCTATGCCTTTTATGTTTGTCGTCGCTTCCCCTTATTGAATAACGCTCTGAGCAAGGCAGCCCTGGGTTCGATTCTTGGCGGCGCGGTGGGAAACCTCATTGACCGGCTGCGCTTTGGCTATGTTACCGACTTTATTGGTGTTGGTATCTGGCCGCCATTTAATGTGGCTGATTCGTCAATAACCGTGGGTGCTGTTGTGTTTGATGGCTGTCTATTATATCTAGTATTCAGCCAGAGGCAAGAGACAAAGAGAGGTAAAGCAGCTTCCCAGAGGAATTAAGTTTCTCAAAGGGGGTGAGGTCAATACCAGCTCCCAAGGTATTTAGCTTTGAGGTGGATGAGCCGGGGACTCGTCTTGACAAGTATGTAGCCGAGAAGTGTCCCGAGCTCTCCCGAACCCAGGCTCAAAAGCTTGTTGCTGATGGCAATATAACGGTTAACGACCATGTGGCTAAAGCTGGAGCTAAACTTCACGTTGGTGACAGGGTAAAAATTACCCTACCTCCCCCTCCACCCAGCCCCTTGTCTCCTGAGGCGATGCCATTAAGTATTATCTACGAGGATAACGACCTTTTAGTCATAGACAAACCGGCCGGGCTGCCTATTCACCCGGCACCGGGGCACTACAGCCATACTTTAGTAAATGCTATTCTTGCCTACCTGCCCAACCTGCCTGAGAGTGAGGACCCATTGCGACCGGGGATTGTTCATCGTCTGGATAAAGATGCCTCAGGGGTGATGGTGGTGGCTAAGAATAGTGTGGCTCAGGCTAGTTTGATTAACCAATTTAAGTCCCGCTCGGTGGTAAAAGCCTATCTGGTGTTGATTAAAGGACATGTCACGCCGGACGAGGGGGTTATTGAGGCACCTATTGGGCGTGACCCCCACGACCGAAAGCGCATGGCAGTGGTGGCTGAGGGCAAGGAGGCACGAACTCAATATTATGTCATTAAGCATGTTGGCGACTATACCCTGGTTGAGGTCAGACCTGAGACCGGTCGCACCCACCAGATTCGGGTCCACCTTTCAGCTATTGGCTACCCGGTGGTAGGAGACAGCGTATATGGGGTGAAGTCACCCTTTCTATCCCGCTCGTTTCTCCATGCCTGCCGCCTGGGCTTCAAGTCACCCTCCACTGGCGAATATGTAGAATTCACCTCTGAATTACCCCCAGACTTAGAGCAGACACTAGAGAAAATAGCCTAGATTTCTTGACTGTTTAGAAACCTATCCCCCTGACCCCCTTCCCTTAGGAATTTTATGAAGGGAAGGGGGAGTATTGGTAAGAGAGGGGCGGTAGCCCCTCTTTCATAACTAATTCCCCCTCATGCTACGAATACATCTCCATATTATGGAGAGGGGGATACAGGGGGTGAGGTTACCAAAACGACTTAATCTCTAGAATACTTATAGGGTGAGGTGGTAGAATGGGTAGGAGTGTAGGGAGACGTTTAGATGAATAAATCGGTCAGGGTGCGGTTTGCGCCCAGTCCTACGGGTTATCCTCATGTGGGCAATATCAGGACTGCCTTGTTTAACTGGCTCTTTGCCCGACACTATGGTGGCAGCTTTATTGTCCGTGTTGAGGACACCGATGTTGCCCGCAAGGTTAAGGGGGCCGAGGAGGCTATCCTTGATGGTCTCAGGTGGCTGGGGCTGGATTGGGACGAGGGTCCCTATTATCAGTCGCAGCGCCTGGAATTATACCACGAGGCAGCCAAGCGACTGGTAGCGCAGGGGGATGCCTATTATTGCTATTGCTCCCCCCAGCGTCTGGAGGAGATGCGGGCTGAGCAGGTCAGGCGCAAGCAGCCGCCGGGCTATGACCGACGCTGTCGAGATTTAAGTCGGGAGGAGCGGGCGGAAAAGGAGGCTGAGGGCATTACCCCGGTAGTTCGTTTTAAGACCCCGCTTAGCGGGCAGACCAGGTTTAACGATTTAATCTGGGGGGAGGTGGTGTTTCAGAATGACACCCTTGATGACTTCGTCTTGCTTAAGTCGGATGGCTACCCTACCTACCATCTAGCCAATGTGGTTGATGACCACCTGATGGAAATAAGCCACGTTCTCAGGGCTGAGGAGTGGCTTTCCAGCACCCCCCGCCACCTGCTGATGTATCAGGCTCTAGGATTTGAGCCACCGCAGTTTGCCCACCTGCCGATGATACTGGGGACTGACCGGGCTAAATTGAGCAAAAGACACGGGGCGGTGTCTATAACTGAGTACCGTGAGCAAGGCTATTTGCCTGAGGCTATGGTCAACTTTCTGGCTCTGCTGGGCTGGTCTCTGGATGATAAGACCGAGATTATACCTCAGCAGGAGCTTATCAACAGCTTTTCCGTGGAGCGGGTTAGCCGGACGGCGGCGGTGTTCAATCGGGATAAGCTCAACTGGATGAACGGGGTATATATTCGGAGCTTGAGGGTGGAGGATTTTACTCAGCGGGCGATCCTCTTTTTAGATAGTGGCTTACCTCGTGAGGTAAAACGGCCGCTATCTATTGAATATATCAGGCAGATTATGCCGCTTATTCAGGAGCGAGCCCGAACCCTGGCTGAGGTAGCTGAGCTGGCGCAGTTTTTCTTCATTGAGGAGCTTAAATATGCGCCTA
>CP070810.1:168845-172050 GCA_020343755.1 Dehalococcoidia bacterium
AGACGGGGGAGAGTCGAACTCCACCTGAAACACGGATGGATTGGGTGGCTAGAGAAGTGCTTACGGCCAGCTTTAGTCGCAGCAAGGGCAGTTGTATCTCCTCAGTCGGAATCAGCCTGACGGCTTATTAGCGGAAGAAATCGCTTCCTTGGATAGCCAACTCAATGTCGTAAGTCTCTAGTGTATGCTTGCTATTAATGACGTGACTCGTGATAATGCCAGTACCAGTAATCGACATACCGCCGGCACAGCAGATAACTCCTATCTGGATTTACGCCATAATCGGTGTTGGCGCGGCGCTGGCCATAGTGGTGATTGTCCTGATAGTCAGAACCAGGAAACCACCAGCTTAACCTCTGGTTTTGATACCCCAGAGAGCCCCCCGAGATTTCGGGGGGCTCTCTTTTTTGTTTATGAGACCGACCAGCTACCGTTGCAAATACCCAATTGAACAAATTAGCGGTTTGTTACCCTAACTGCAGTTTTTGGCGTTTCGAGTTTCACCGCAGGTGGCCTTTATCACACATTCCGATGGTTTGTTTAGTTTAGGGTTGTGCTCTATTTGGGCAACGCTCTACAAAACATTTCATTCGTCTTAAGGCCTCCTCGATGTCAGATATAGTGGTGGCATAACTGCAACGCACAAAACCCTCACCCTGTTGTCCAAAGAGGTTGCCAGGCATTATCACTACCTTTTCCTCCAAAAGGAGCCTTTCCGTGAACTCCTGTGAGGTCATCCCTGTGGCTTGAACCGAGGGAAAAACGTAAAAGGCACCCCTTGGCTCATGACACTCGAGACCTATCTTGTTGAGGCCTTGAAACAATACCCTCCGCCGCTGGTCATATTCAGCCACCATCCGCTTGACGTCACCCTCGCCACACTTGAGAGCCTCTATGGCTGCCATCTGAGCCATACTGGACGGACTGAGCATTGTGTGTTGGTGTATCTTGCCCATGGCTGCTATGAGATCAGCAGGGCCAGCAGCATAGCCCAACCGCCAGCCTGTCATGGCATATGTTTTTGAGAAACCGTCAAGGAGGATAGTGCGCTCCTTCATCCCAGGAAGGCTGGGGAAACATGTGTGGTCTACTCCATATGTCAATCGGCTATAGATTTCGTCTGAGATTACTAGTAGGTCGTGTTTCTCTGCCACCTTGGCAATCTCGGCCAGTTCCCCTCGGCTCATTTCAGTGCCCGTAGGGTTAGCAGGATACCCAAAGAGAATTACCTTAGTTCTTGGGGTGATTCGGGCTGCAATCTGGACCGCTTGCAACTTGAATTCGTCCTCGGCCCTTGCAGATACTGGAATCGGGACGCCATGAGCCAGGGTAATACATGATGGATAGCAAACATAATAGGGATCAGGCATGATGGCCTCATCGCCAGGGTCCAAGATCGCTCGGAAGGCCAGGTCCATAGCTTGGCTTGCCCCCACAGTTATGATAATCTCGGTCTCTGGATCATACCTAATGCTGTAGCGGCGCTCTAGGTCCTGCGCTACGGCGTGGCGTAACTCCGGGAACCCAGTGCTCGGTGTGTATCCCGTGCAGCCACCTTTGAGAGCATCAATAGCAGCCTCGCAAATGTGCCACGGGGTTGCAAAATCAGGCTCCCCAACACCTAGTGAGATGATGCCTTCCGAAGAAACAGAATGAAGGAGATTCAGGAATTTGCCGAAGCCCACATCAGATACCAAGTCCACCCGATGCGAGGTTCGTTTCTCAGGCCTGATTATGCGTTCATCCGACATCGTAGCAAGTTCTCCTTCCTAACTTCATTACTAGACATTATCTATCAGAATCTAGCACAGATAATCCTTTTTAACTGCTAGGGTGATTTCAGCTTTAGAAACTAGCACGCCTAGAGGGATTCGAACCCACGACCCTCGGTTCCGAAGATGAAGAGTAGTCGTACCAATTGGTCATATTAGATAGCATAACGGGTTATTCAGTCCAGCGTCAAGGGTCAATTCGTATCTAGCAGTACTACCCTGTACTGTTAGATGATAATGAGTATGTTGGCAAAATGTTGGCAGAAACAAGTCCAATCCAAACCGGTTAGGAACCTCTCGGAGTTAGAAGACTGAACCTTACGATGGAATGTTCAATATAACAGGGACCAGAGTAAAAAATGCTCCAAGGCTTACGGCACGAACCCTCAATATGCTACAGTTAGAACGAGGTGGCAACAATATGCATTCATTGGGAGAGTATTTAAAGCCGACACACCTCTGTGACTTTGATCAAGCACCCGATATAGGTGAGATTGCCCTTAGGTTGACTGAGGGATTGATCGATAGGCGACAAATGTTTGATCGCATCTATCAGTTTGTGAAAGAGCTTCCCTATGGGCTTGAAGACTGGAACATCAAGGCTTCGGAGACGTTGCGAAAGAGGCGGGGTATGTGCTTAGGAAAAACTAACCTCCTAATAGCTATGTCACGGTGGTTAGGCATCCCAGCAAGATACAGCATTTTTGAGATTGAGAGCGAGGGCACACTTTGGAAATGGGTAGCCAAACAAAATAGTGAGCTTGCCAGTCAAATGGGTGATCCCTCGCCAGAACAAAATCATGTTGTCGCCGAAGTTTACCTTGATGGCTGGGAGGCCTGGGATCCAACACGAGACCACGCTTTTGAGGAAGGCCTGAAGCGATTGGGGATACCCTTGGAAAGAAAATTAATAACCCACGGTGGTAAGCCTCACCTAATAATACTCGCCTCAATTGATGAGTGGGCACAGAATCGACAACGAGCTAGGCGGTTCAGGAACAACAGGCAGCTAATATTCTCCAGGATAAATCAACAATTTGACCGGATAAGGTTCTTTGGTGAAGATAGCTCTCTGGCAAATAGGACTGGTTGAGCCGAACCGCTAAGCGGAGAAAACGTCTTGGCTATTTGTACAATTTGAAAATCTACCCCCTTCCTGATTCTTAAACTAACATTATAACTGGACTAGTTTTTGGGGGGCAGGTCATCTATTGCCCTGCCTCAAAAATTACTCCGCACATAATAGAGCGCTGCCTTATATAGGTGAGAACATGTCTCTTCCCAATCATGGGATGCCCCATATTTTCAGTGCTGCCTGGAGTTCGGGTTTTTCCTTGGCTGCCTGCTCTAGTGGAATACTAGCCATTACAGCATCAATTGCCTGCCGGAAAGCTTTGCCGCCAGCCCTGGGTCCCATAGGATGACCATGGATG
>CP070810.1:172150-184000 GCA_020343755.1 Dehalococcoidia bacterium
ACGTATCAAATCACTTATTTCGGTAGTATAAGCGCTCAATTTGCCTAAAAGCCCGGCTAGCGCCAGCAAAAGAGCACCTCTACCTATACTCATACCACCCGCAATTATAGCTAAAACACCCGCCGTCGTTGGCTTCCATGTCCTTTCCATCTGTTACCTCCTTATTTAATTTATTTTGGTTACCTTAAGCTAAGATTTATTGCATTGTTTGTTACCCCTTTTTGTCATAACAATATTGCAAGTGTACCCATTAAACCATATTAAAACGCTTTATTCTAGGGGTCAACTTCAAAATTTTTTATCAATCCCACTCACTCTATGCCCTAAATTACTTTCATTTCATACGTGGGTTTTCCTTTTACCAAGTGCAATATGAATTTGACCCGCCTTCCTTCAAGGAGGTGTCTTTCGTATTCCTTTCGTAGCTCCCTAAAATCTGTAGCTTCAAGGAAAAGCCTTAAAGTGTCAAGCCTTTCTCGAAGTTCCCCTTCCTCACCCTTGTTGAGAAGTTTGCTCAAGGTCTTTTGATATTCTCTCTTCGCCTTCGTTTCGATACAGGCTGAGAGTTCTGGCTCTATTTCTATTTTTATCTACCTCACCCCCTTAATGCACCCAGAAAAATCTTCGATTTTCCTGGGAACCCGCTTAATCCCCCCTCCTTCAAAGGAGAGGGGGCTGTTTTTGAAGGGGACTTCGCCTCTTCAAACTTCCCTAATTAATATTAGCTGGTCATCTCTTCCACTTCTCTCATTAAAGATACCACGAAATCCTTTTCCTGGATAGTAGCAATCTTCTTGCCTTTTTTGAACAGGACGGCTTTGCCTTTGCCGCAGGCAATGCCGACATCGGCGTCTTTGGCCTCGCCGGGTCCATTAACCTCACAGCCCATAACGGCTACCTTTATCGGTTTATCAATCTTTAATAGCCTTTCCTCTACCTCTTCAGCTAGTTTTACAATGTCAACCTCAGCTCGACCGCAGGAGGGGCAACTAATCAAAGTTGGCCCATACTGGCATAGGTCCAAGCTTTTTAGAATTTCATAGGCAGTAATTACCTCTTCCCTGGGGTGGGCACTTAGTGAAACGCGGATAGTATCGCCGATGCCTTGATAGAGAAGAGTGCTGATGCCCACCGTGCTTCGAATTATGCCCCTTCGGGGTGTGCCGGCTTCGGTAATACCTATATGTAGGGGATAGGGTATCTTTGGAGCAATGTCTTCATAGGCGTCAATAGTCGTCGGGACATCAAAGGCTTTTAGTGAAACCTTAATTAGGTCAAAGTCGAGACTCTCCAGTAAGCGTATCTGCTGTAAGGCAACGTCAACCATCTGCTCAGCCAGTGTTAGTTGAGGGTTGGCGGTTTTGGGCAGGCTGCCGGCATTGACCCCGATGCGGATTGGAACATTCCTCGCCTTGGCTGCTTGAGCTATGACAGAGACTTTTCTCGGTTGGCTGATGTTGCCTGGATTTAACCGCAGCCCGTCAGCGCCAGCTTCTAGCGCCATTAAAGCCAGTCGGTAATCAAAGTGAATATCAGCCACAATCGGTAGGGGAGTGACTCTCTTTAGCGCCTGTATAGCCTGGGCGGCTTCAGCATCAGGCACCGCCACCCGGACTAACTGGCAGCCACAATCTTCAAGTTCCTTGATTTGGGCAATAGTTGACATAATATCACGAGTGTCGGTTTTGGTCATAGACTGGACCACAATCGGGGCATTACCGCCGATGGTTACATTGCCAATCTGAATAGGTTTACTGGCTCGTCTGGGTTTCATGGTATTAAACTGCCTCCGCTTATAATACGTATAATATCACGGTAGGTGATTACCATGATTGCCGCTATGAGGGCAGCAAAGCCAATAAAGTGTACCAATCCCTCTGTCTTCGGTGACACGCGTTTGCCCCGGCGAACCCCCTCTAAGAGGACAAATACAATTCTACCACCATCTAGGGCAGGGAGGGGGAAGATATTGATTAGAGCTAGGTTTATGCTGAGAAAGGCAGCAAATTCTAGTAGTGGGCTAATCCCAGCCTTAGCCACCTCCCCGGTGATTTGAGCAATGCCCACCGGCCCAGCCACTTGAAAAGGTGTTGTCCCGGTAGCCATACCAATTATCCCATTCTTGAATAAGACGAAGGTTTCCACACATGCCGATACAGCTAAAGGCGCTGCTCTCCAGGCGGGTTCACTTTGACGAACAACGGTTGCGTCTATCATTCTAATCGTAATACCCATTGCCCCCTGACCCTCTGGAGGCCTCCACCTCGGTACTACTTGAACACTCTCTGTAGTTGAGTCGCTATGATGGACAACTATAGTAGACTTCTTACCTAGGTTAAGCTGAATATAGCGCTGCAGGTCACCAATATTGTGCACTGGCTTCTGGTTGAAGCTGAGAAGTGTATCTTTCGGTTCAATGCCAGCCCTAGCGGCTGGGGAATTGAGAGCTACTTCTTCTACCACAACTTTCCCTATTACTAGGTTATGGGGTACCATAAAGGCAATTGAGAATAGGATAAGGGGCAAGATAATATTCATTATTGAACCAGCGCTGAGCACTAAAAGCCTGGTGCCAATGCGCTTACTAGCCAGACTTCTTGGCACCTTGGGGTCTTCTTCGCCAGCCATTTTAGTAAATCCGCCCAAGGGTATAGCGTTTAGTGAGTATACCGTTTCCCCTCGTCTTGTTGAGAATACTCGCGGGGGAAAGCCGAGACCAAATTCGTGCACTCTTACTCTAAATGATTTGGCGGCAATAAAATGTCCAAACTCGTGGGCAATAATAAGCACGACAATAATACCGACAAAGGCACCTATGGTGGTTAGCATGGATTATCTCCAGTAGCCAGCTGTAAAACTTTCTGTCTAGCCCAGGCATCAGCGGCTATGATTTCATCCAGGGTAGGGTAGGGGATGAATTGGTGCAATTCTAATGCCTGCTTTATAAGATTAGCAATCTCGGTAAATTTAATCCTTTGCGACAGGAAAAGTTCAACAGCTACCTCATCAGCAGCACAAAGTACTGCCGGGTAGGTTCCGCCTTTCCTTCCGGCTTCAATAGCTAACTTGAGGCAGGGGAAGGTATTAAGGTCAGGATGTTCAAAGGTCAGGTTGTTAATAAGGCTCCAGTCAAGCCTGGGCAGTCGGGGGTTAGCTAGGCGTTCAGGGTAAGTCAGGGCGTATTGAATGGGTAGGCGCATATCGGGGTAACTTAACTGGGCTTTAATTGAGCCATCTGTAAATTCCACCATAGAGTGGATAATGCTCTGGGGGTGGATTAGAACCTTAATATTGTCAAACGGTATGTCAAATAGCCAATGGGCTTCAATGACCTCGAAGCCTTTATTCATTAGGGTGGCTGAGTCAATAGTAACCCTTCTTCCCATCTGCCACGAGGGATGTTTTAAGGCTTGCTCAACAGTAACCTCACTTAGCTTGGCTGGTGAATAATGGAGGAAAGGACCTCCCGAAGCAGTCAGAATAAGTTGAGCTGCTGGCTGCGTTTCACCATTAAGGCATTGCCATATAGCACTATGCTCGCTATCAATAGGCAGAATCTGGGATTCATTTAGCTTTGCCTCAGTGGTGATAATCTCGCCCGCCATAACTACTGATTCCTTATTGGCTAGGGCAACATTTTTACCAGCTTTCACCGCAGCCAGTGTTGGGCTTAGCCCTGACCTTCCTGAGGTAGCTATAACAACAACGTCCACCTGAGGGTGCCGGGCAATATCTTCTGGTGTTAGGAATTCATAGTCGGCATTAACTAGGCGAGCCAATGCCTCTCTGTCCTGACAATAAACAAACCGTGGTTTAAACTCATGGATTTGCTTTGTCAGTAAATCAATGTTCTTTCCACCAGCTAACCCAACTATATGAAACCTGTGGGGTAAGGCACGGATTACGTCGAGTGTTTGCTGACCTATAGAGCCGGTTGAACCCAGAACAGCCAATCGCTTGGTTATATTGCCCATATCACATAATAGTATACCACTATACCGGCAAAGATAATGCTGTCCATTCGGTCAAGAATACCCCCATGTCCTGGCATTAGCTTACCTGAGTCTTTCACCCCCATATTGCGTTTGAGTAGGGATTCTACTAGGTCACCAATTTGACCAAAAATACTGACCAGTATGCTCAAGCCTATTGCCTGCCAGTAGACGAGGGGCAAGTGGAAGGGTGTAGGGGTAAAGAATAATATGCTCATTATGATAGCCCCAACTATTCCGCCTGTGGTTCCTTCCCAGGTTTTGCCTGGACTAATACTTGAGGCTAGTTTATGCCTGCCAAATCTCCTGCCGATGAAGAAGGCAGTAGTATCAGAAGCCCAGGTAATAAACAGAGCAAAGAATACCCAATTTCTGCCAGCGTCTAGACCTCTTAGTGCCACTAAATAGCTTAACAGCCAGCCTACATAGAGGATTCCGGCTATTGTCCATGCCCAGGTGATAAAAGCTCCCTCTCTTTGCCGACGGGATAGGAGCCCGATTAAAGGTAGCACCACGGCTGAGGTTAGTAAAAGCGGTGTAAGTAAGCCAAGATTGAAGTGAGGTTCAAGGGTAGATAGTAACTCTGAATTACGACTAAGAATGAAGAAGGCCGTCCAAATTAGCCCGAAGTAGGTAAATGGTGGCGCTTCTGAAGTATATACCATTCGGTAGAATTCAAGGGCAGCCAGGACTCCGAAGGTGACCATTAATGCGGTAAATCCCGGCTGCCCACCAAACCAGACGACAATAACCAGAAGCGGGGCAAACCAGAGGGCGGTTATGATTCTTTTCTTGAGCATAGGCTTATCTATCAACCTTACCCTGTAATTAAGAGGGCTTTAGGGGTGTAATCCCTCTATAGCGATTATCTCCCCCTTATCAAGAAACAGGGGCTCGAGGAGGATTCCTAAAGAAATCGAAGGCATTTCTGCAGAGATAAAGTTACTAAACAATCTCGGTCATAATCCACCGAAGCGCCTTTGCCTTTGGCTGTAAGATAATAGCGCTTTCTCAATCTCTTTTTCACCAAAGTCTGGCCATAAAACATCGGTGAAGTAGTACTCGCTATAACTTGCTTGCCATATTAGGAAATTGCTTATGCGGAGTTCACCACCAGTGCGAATGATTAAGTCAACATCAGGTAAACCGGCGGTATAAAGGTAATTATTAAATAGTTTTTCGTTTATACTTTGAGGTGGCACACCTTCAGCTATAATGGCGCGTACTGCGTCTAGGATCTCAGTGCGTCCCCCATAGTTGAAGGCGAGGCTAAGTGTCATCCCAGTATTGTTTTTGGTTAACTCAATAGCTCTATTTATTGCTTGCTGCAGACCTTGCGGAAGTTCTTCGAGTCGACCGAGGTGGCGAATCTTGACACCCAGTTTATGAAGCTCTTGGCTCTCTTTGTCCACTATCTCTTCTAAGAGACGGAACAAATTCATAACTTCATATTTGGGGCGATTCCAGTTTTCTGTGGAGAAACCGTAAAGCGTTACATATTTTATCTGGTATTGATTAAGGCACCTAATTGTGGAGCGGACGCTTTCTATCCCGGCTAGGTGCCCCTCAAACCTAGGTAATCCGTGCTGTTCTGCCCATCTACCATTACCATCCACAATGATAGCTATGTGGTTGGGTAAGTGAAGCTTTTTCCCTTTAGCTAATAAAACAGGCCTCGTTTTGCTACTCAATATTAAACGTTAACCTCCCTGACTTGGTTATACTTCCATGAGTTCTGCTTCTTTATCTTGTCCCGCCTGCTCAGCATTAGCTATGAAGCTATCAGTAAGCTTTTGTAGCTGGTCTAGGGCACGTTTAAGCTCGTCTTGAGATATATCCTTATTTTTCTCTAACCCTCTTAGTTCATCCATGGCTTCACGCCTTAGATTGCGTATTACTATTTTCCCCTTTTCTACTCTGCCTCGGGCTACCTTAATTAGCTCCTGTCTCCGCTCTTCACTCAGTGGCGGGATATTTATTCGAATTGCACTCCCGTCACTAGTCGGATTTAACCCGAGGTCAGAGGTTAAGATGGCTTTCTCAATGCTACGTATGCTACTTTTATCCCAAGGTTGGATGACGAGCAGCCTCGCCCCAGGTGCAGAAATGCTAGCCAGCTGGTTGAGCGGGGTGGGCACGCCAGCATATTCTACCTTGATATGGTCTATTAGGGCAGGGGTGGCATGCCCGGTGCGAATGGTGGCCAATTCTGTCTTCAAGACCTCAATAGAGGTCCGCATCTTTTGTTCAATATTCCACAAAATGCGGCTAACCATCTTCTGTCCCGCTGGACACCAGGGTACCAATAGGTTCACCCAGTATAGCACGCTCAATACTGCGGGGAGCTAGGAGGTCAAAGACGATTATAGGTAGCTTGTTTTCTAGGCAGAGGGAGAGAGCAGTAGCATCCATTACCTCCAAGCGCATATTTAGCGCTTCAAAATGAGTAAGTTTGTCAAACTTCTTAGCGGTGTGATTTTTGCTAGGGTCAGCGCTATAAATGCCATCGACATTATTCTTTGTCATAAGTAGGACCTCTGCCTCAATCTCTATAGCTCGTAGGGCAGACGCAGTGTCAGTGGTCATATATGGATTGCCTGTACCTCCAGCGAAAATAACCACTCTGCCTTTCTCCAAGTGGCGAATAGCTCGGCGTCTAATGTACGGCTCAGCTACCTGTTGAATGCCTATCGCTGACTGGACTCTAGTGGCTACTCCCTCTCTCTCCAATGTATCCTGGAGAGCCAGGGCATTTATCACTGTGGCTAACATCCCGGCATAGTCAGCAGTGACCCTATCCATTCCCTCCTGCTCAGCCTTAGCCCCCCGCCAGATGTTACCACCACCAACAACGATGCCTACCCCCACCCCCATTTCTGTCACCTGTTTAATCTGTTTGGCTATTATGGTTAGGGTAGGGGAATCAATGCCATAATCGGCTTTACCGCTGAAAGCCTCGCCACTAAGTTTGAGCAATACCCGCTTATACTTAGTAGTGGTCATCTGGTTAACACCCGTTTACCTAGGATTTACCTAACTCGAATCTGACAAATCTACTTACTTTGATATTCTCTCCTACCTTGGCAATAGTTTCAGTAATAATATCTTGAACCGTCTTGCCCGGGTCCTTAATGTAGGGCTGGTGAAGCAGGCATGCTACCTCAGGTTCTATAGTATCACTAAAAGGGGCATCATCAATTGAGATAAACTGAGGAGGCATGGCGGCTACCTGCATTGCCAAATTGTGGGCTAGCTCCTTGAATTCGTCAGTCCGGGCAACAAAGTCAGTTTCGCAGTTGACTTCAACCATGGCACCAATTTGCCTCCCGGTATGGATATAGGCTTCAATCACTCCTTGGGTAGCAGAACGTTTTGCCTTCTTTTGTGCCTGAAGGAAGCCTTTATGCTTCAGAATCTGGGTTGCCTTTTCCATATCCCCTTTAGCTTCAAGAAGAGCATTCCTGCAATCCATAACTCCAGCACTACACTGCTCCCTTAGCTCCTTGATTTTGACTACTGGAATTTTCAACCTCTACTTCTCCGTCTTATTCATCAGGGGTGAAAATAACAGGCTCGGCAGTTTCGGGGATCTCAAGTTCCTCCAAGCCCTCTTCTGCTTCTTCTGTTGGAGCCGCTGCCTCACCAGTTTTACCCTCTACCACTGCGTCAGCAATACTACTGCAGATAAGCTTGATGGCTTTAATGGCATCGTCATTGGCTGGGATAGGGTAGTCAATGTCAGTAGGGTTACAATTAGTATCTACAATAGCGACAACTGGTATTCCTACACGTTTGGCTTCAGCTAGAGCAATCCTTTCCTTGATAACGTCAACGATGAAAAGCGCTGACGGTAGGTTGGTCATCTCTTTGAGACCACCTATCTGTCGATTGAGGCGCAAAATTTCTCTCTCAAGCTTCAGGGCTTCCTTTTTAGGTAGGCGATTAAACTCACCCCTACCTTGCTGGTCTTCTAAACGAACTAGGTAGTCTATGCGGGTTTGGATAGTAGTAAAGTTGGTCAGTACCCCACCTAGCCAGCGTTGGTTGACATAAGGCATATCGCAGCGTTTAGCCTCTTCCTCTATCGTCTCTTGAGCCTGCTTCTTAGTGCCGACAAAAAGGATAGTGCCGACCTCGGCTACCAGCTGCCGAACAAACTCGCATGCTTTGTCTAACATACTGATGGTTTGCTCTAGGTCAATGATGTGAATGCCATTGCGCCGAGTAAAGATGTAGCTCTTCATACGGGGGTGCCAATAACTTGTCTGGTGCCCAAAATGGGCACCGGCCTCTAAGAGCTGCTTAATAGTCACTGCATTTGGCAATCCCAAACTCCTTCTGATTATCCAATAGTATAGCATACCCTTTGGTATCGAGCAACAGCAGATACATATGACCCCAGCCCAGCGCTTGCTTTTTACCGGAGGCCATTTGCCAAGGAAGATTATTGATGGAGGTGACAAAATATATCAATTAGGTTTATTATTATAGAAGAATGGAGGAGCGGCATGGAGCCGATAAAGATTATACCTTGTCTCGATGTCAAGGACGGAAAAGTAGTTAAAGGGGTGAAGTTTGAAAACCTTAGGGATGTTCGAGACCCGGTAGAAGCGGCGGCAGCTTATTGCGGTGAGGGTGCCGATGAGCTTGTTTTCCTTGATATCTTCGCCACTGTGGAGAGTAGAAAGACAAGGCTGGAATGGGTCAGAAGGGTCTGCCAGGTAGTTACTATCCCCTTTGCTGTCGGTGGTGGCATAGGTAGCATTGAGGGCATGAGAGTATTACTTGACATTGGTGTGGACAAGGTATCTATAAACACAGCTGCTGTCAGGGATCCCGACCTTATAGCCAGGGCGGCTAAAGAATTTGGTAAAGATAGGCTGGTGGTAGCTATTGATGGTAAGAAGAACGCAGTAGGAGGCGGCTCTCCCAGGCTAGAGGTGGTGGTGAGGAGTGGTAGCGAGGCTACGGGTATAGAGCTCGTTGGTTGGGCAAAGAGGGTAGAGGAGTTGGGTGCGGGTGAGATTTTGCTTACCAGCAAAGATGCTGATGGCACAAAGGAGGGGTATGATTTAGAGATGACAAAGGCAGTGGCAGAGGCAGTCCATATTCCGGTTACTGCTTCTGGTGGTGCAGGCAAACTGGAGCATCTCTACGATGCTGTGGTAATAGGTAAAGCATCGGCACTGCTGGCGGCCTCAATCTTCCATTTCGGTGAAATCTCGATTTCACAAGCTAAGCAATACCTAAAAGAAAGGAGCATACCAGTAAGAATATAGCTATTCAAGGAAGCGTAGGAGACAAAGATGCAAATTAAGAAAACATACCAAAATGTAAATCCCGAATTACTGTATGACGAGATAAGGGATTTTACTCTGAAGCAGGGAACGGTTATGGGGGGGGCAAAATTGGAGACATACTCTTTACCCAGTGACACATCATCTTTTATGTTTCGGGGCACGCTAACATTCAAGATTCAGGGTAAGTCAGGCAAGGGTGAAAAAGAATGCCTCAGGGCACATATTATGGGCTTGGCTAAAGGCGAGACAAAGGTAATGCTGGATATAGATGAGGAGCTTTTCCCTCGGGAGAAGATTAGTGCTTTGGAAAATGACCTGAACTTTGTTTTTAGCTCATACGAAGTAAAGCGCCGCTAAAAGGCTTCTTTAGTGCCCGAGTAGGATGTCAATTGAGTGCCAGAGCTGTTGCTGGATGCCAGCATTGTGGTAAGGAGTCACCACTTATTTCTCAAGCCCTGGGACTATGTTTGGTTTGTGTTCGACGGGACTTTAACCAAGTTCTCCCTCTGATTGAGAAAGCCCACCGTCAGGCAAGAAACCTGTTTAACCTCCCGTTTCAGCCTCCGCGGAGTGAGGTAGGACTCCAATGCCACATTTGTGTTAATGAATGCCGTGTCCCTCAGGGTAGCCGGGGTTATTGCGGATTACGCACCAACCAAGAGAGTAAATTCAAGGGGGCCACGGCGAGGAAGGGCAACGTCAGTTGGTATTATGATTCGCTACCCACCAACTGCGTGGCCGATTGGGTCTGTCCCGGTGGAACCGGGGCTGGTTACCCTCAATTTGCCTACTCCCAAGGCGCTGAGTATGGTTACAGGAATCTGGCTGTCTTCTATCAAGCCTGTTCCTTTGATTGCCTCTTCTGTCAGAACTGGCACTATCGCTACTCAGCAACGCAGGAGAGCAAGGTCGATGTCTTGGAGCTGGCCAAGGCGGTTGATGCTCGCACTGCTTGCATATGTTACTTTGGTGGTGACCCTTCACCGCAGTTGCCTCATGCCATTCGTACCTCCAGGCTGGCTTTAGACAAGACTAAAGGCAGGATTCTACGCATCTGCTGGGAGACTAATGGCTCGATGCACCCGGCATTATTAAGACAGGCAGCTGAGCTTTCTTTTAACTCCGGCGGTTGTATCAAGTTTGACCTTAAGGCCTGGAGTGAGGAACTGCACATTGCCCTCTGCGGCATAAGCAATAAAAGAACCTTGGAAAACTTTAAGCGTTTGGCTGATTATGCTAGAAAAAGGTCTGTACCTCCTTTCTTGGTAGCCAGTACCTTACTCGTCCCGGGATATATAGATAGGGAGGAAGTCTCAAGGATTGCTGCCTTTATTGCCTCCCTTAGCCCTGACATTCCCTATGCTCTCCTTGCCTTCCATCCCCAATTTATGATGGGAGACCTGCCGGTAACCTCCCGACGGCATGCCGAAGAATGCCTGGCAGAGGCGAAGAGGCAAGGACTAAAAAGGGTGAGGTTAGGCAATATTCATCTACTGGGTAGCGACTACTGAGTGAGGCGTTTCCTCGGTAGCCAATTTCTTCCCTGGTCAATAATGTGATTTACCTGCCACCCGTGTTTCTCTAGCTCCAGGGCGATAAAACGGCGGTGGCAATGCCAGGGGAATCGCTCAGCACAAACGATAGCTATTCTTCTCCCTTTGGCTACCTTCTCTAGCTTTTTCACACCCATTCTGAACTCAGATGTAGTAGCGAAGCTCTGGTAACCTCCGTGACGATAGCCGCCTAGCTCCTCTCCCATATAGATATAGTCAATGCTTGCCTTACTTAATAATCTAGCCAGATTTTCCTTGCCGAAGTGCTCAAATCTGCTGGTGGGAAATCTCCTCACATCTACCACTACCTCCACGCCATGGTTGGTGAGTAGCTCAATAAACTCGTCCGCAGAGCGGGTGCTGGTGCCCAAGGTATAAATAAGCCTATTCCCCTCGGAGGTTATCACGACTCTCCCTTCAGCAGGTGGTTAAAAACTAGGGCATCGTGGTACATGTTAATATTATTGAACAGGACATAGCTTTCCCTGTCCTGTATCAGGCTCTTAAGATGTATCAATTCCTCTTCAGAGTAGCGGTGGCGGTAGCGGGGGGCTCCGTGCAAGCGGAGATACCAGGGCTTCCCATATAAAGGCGTCCTGACTGAGGGGTCAACGCAGTGAATGAGTCCTAGTTGACGGCACAGGTCTTTGATTATCTGGTCACTCCATTTCCCCCTCGGCTCCCAGGCAAAGAGGAACTCGCTTCCTTCCACACGTTGGAAGAAGCTTGTCATGTTGTCAATATTCTGCCTGTTCTCCTCAAAAGAGGCAGGGCACTGAAAAACGATGACCCTAGCCACAAGTGCCTGAGCCAATTGTTGAGTTTCCTCCCATGCTTCATGCACCTCTTCAGTGGGTCTAAAAAAGCCGTAGTGCTCCTGCTTACCGTGGGGGATTTGGATGCCTGCCGTCCGATAGGTAGGGCTGGATGGGGGATGGGTTATTAGCTGCCAGGCTTTTAGGGTGAACTCAAAGTCGGATGGGGCTTGCTGCCGCCATCCCATGG
>CP070810.1:184100-187908 GCA_020343755.1 Dehalococcoidia bacterium
AAGCGATCCCAGAACACCCTTGTAGACCTTGATGAAACGGCTCTCTGTGAAACGTGGCACCTCACCGAAAACGCCAAGTCCGCCAAAGCCCACAAGCTTGCGGCGCTGCACTCCACCATCTGCATCGGTGGCCTCCACCGTCAGAACATCGGCGGGAACACAGCTTCCCGTTCCCAGAGCTGCAAGAATAGCCTCAACCGCGGCCTCGAGCTGATCCGGGATACCAAGTACCTTGCCAATGAGATCCGCCGAACCCTTCCGCAAAAAGCCCAGCCGGAGATCCGAAGGCACCCTCCCAGCTAAGTGGCACCCTTCCACAACCGCATTAAACGTCCCGGCACCGCCGGCTGACACAATGATACGGCTGCCTTCGGCCACTAGGCGTTCTGTGATCTCTCGTGCCTGGGTGTGGCTATCCGCTGTGTGCACGCGGACCGGTCGCGACGTTCGCGATGAGAACGCTGGGCCTATGCGCTGCACCTTCTGCTGGTCCCGGATTGAACCGGACATGGTAGTGGCAATCACTTCGATTGGAGCATGCTGCCGGGAATTTGGATCTTCGATAGGGTTTTCACCCGCTAGATGGTGGAGCACGCCAGCCACGACGCTCTCCACCACTTCCTCCAATGATAATTGATTAACGCGAATCGTCGTGAGCGGGATGCCGCGCCGCTCGTGAAGCAAAGTGCAGACTCGAGCGTAACACCGGCCCAACTCGCCGAGGAAGCTTGCTGTCTCGTGCACCTGAAGAGGTCTGCCACGGGCACGGATGCGTCCCATAGCTACCTCAGGATCAATGTCAAGTAGAAAGATGAGGTCTGGGGGTGAGAAGCGATTCAACCGCAGCAAGTTGAGCAACGGTAACTGCCATGCTCGAAGCATGCGGCGCGCCAATTTGCGCAGAGGGATACGGTCCCCACCACCCAGGTAGCACATCAGGCGCCAGAGTTCCTCGTCATTGTCTGCTAAGGCTTCCTTGTAGAAACGAGCACAGGCCCAACCTGTAACATTGATGAGCGGTTGACCATCAGTTAGAATGACATCAGGAGGATCATGATGGGTCACATACTGACAAATATGCGCCAGTTCGGCGAGCTGGATGAACTTGAAGTTCTTGTAGAGCCGCTGCCAACGCAAACCTTTGGCGAAACGCCCGAGGAACTTCGCGGAGCGCGAGAGGGGAACGCCGGCGAACTCACTTATCGACTTGCCCGGTTCACCATGCAGTATTTGATCTCCAATACCTACGACTCGGACACGGTCGGCCAATGCCCTCAGCGTACCAGCAAAGGTGGCGCTCTTCCCGGATCCATCCACGCCCACAATGGCGGCCACAATAGGTTTCAATGATTGCTGAAACCGTGGCTTTATGTTGTAAATGTCCACTATTGTCTCCTGCCCCCAAGTATTATAGAGACTTCACTGCTTTTTCGATAGCCCTCGTAGCTTCAATGTGAGAGGTCCCAGGGGGGAAAGCAAGGGGCCTACCTATGCGTACTTGCACGGTGCTACCCCGACGAGGGATGGTCCGGCCTTTTGGAAGAATCCTTTCCAGCCCCAGAAGCCTAATAGGTACACTCGGCACCCCTAGTTCCACAGAAAGAAGCCCAACTCCCGACTTGAATGGGGCCATTTTACCGGTAAGAGAACGAGTACCTTCAGGATAGAGCAGTATCGACCAACCTTGGTCCAGCAACTTGCCACAACGCTCAAGGCTAGTGCGAATGTTTCCCTCTCGGGCAAACGGAAAGCCATTCACGAGTAGGGAGGTCATCCAGGCCAAGAATCTGTTGTGGAAGAAATAATCATCCGCGGCGGCGACGGCCAGCCTGCTTCTCAATCGTGAAGGGAGGGAATAGAAAACGGTGAGGCTATCCAGATGGCTAGTGTGATTGGCAGCGAAGAGCATAGGCCCGGTCAAGCCTTCTAGATTCTCACGTCCTGTGATTACGGGCCGTGCCAGCGCCCGGAGGATTGGAAAGAGGCAAAGGGAATGCATACCTCGCCGAATAAGCCTACTGGGAAGGGCCAAAGGCCATTGCCGAACATTTGCGCTGGGGGCGATTCCCGAATACTGCAGCACCAGTTGCTCCAGGTCCGCGACCGCCGTCTCGCTTTCCACCTCCTGCTCATCTATATAGAGCCCCAGCTCAGCCTCGATCGCAGACAGCAATTCCACCCTTCCCAGAGAATCAAGACCCAGGTCATCGCCAATTCGGCTATCATCATTTAGCTTGACAGCCGGGATGCCGCACACTTCACTGAGGATCCTTCGCGTGTCGCTAACCTCAACTGTGGACGGGCGCGGGCCCACTGTGACTGGAGCCTGCTTCTGACTATCGCGTGCTAGGTATTCCTCGACAAGGTGTCGTTGGACTCGGAGAGTATGTGTACGGGGAAAGTCGTCCTCGTGCCAAAGAGTAAAACCTCTTATGCGCTGGTATTCAGCCAGTTGGCTGTTCGCGCGACGAATCGCCTGTTCTGCTGTTGAGGAATCCCGTACCTGCAGAACAGCATGGACCTCCGTAGAGCCTTGACCTGTGTCCCGGCCAATAACGATGGCCTCTTCGTTAGCCTCCTGGTCTAGCTCCTTGTTGAGGATCGGCTCGATGTCCTCTGGATACACATTCCTGCCGTCCGCCAAGACGATGAGGTTCTTCTTTCTACCCTTGAAATGCAGGAATTCGTCCTCGTCAAAGTATCCCACGTCTCCGGTCTTATACCAGCCATCCTCCATCACGCGGTTCGTAGCCTCGGAGTTGCGCCAGTAGCCACCGAAAACATTGGCCCCCTTTACCAGTATTTCTCCATCGCTGGCTATTCGCACTTGTTGACCGGGCAATACCCTGCCAACAGAGTCTAACTTTCGCCTTCGCAAGCTGTTCGATGAAACGCATGCGGACGTCTCCGTGGCACCATACCCCTGGACAACCTTGACGCCAAGGTTCTCCCATTTCTTAGCAAGTTTCGGGTCAAGGAAAGAGCCTCCGCAAAAAAAGAACTCAGGCTGACTGCCCAAGCCACGAAGAGCAGAGCGGAATAGTTGTCGCCGAAAGAACATCGGAAGTCGCGGCGCAATGTGATGTGCTCGAGCCCACTCAGCCTCTTTGCCTAGCCTCCTCACTTCTCGTTCAATACTGTTCATCAGGATTACAAGCACCTGCGGTACGGTGACCATACACGTGATTCTTTCTTCCCTTAGCACACGAGCTATCACGCCAGGCTGACGGCTGGAAGGGTATACAACTGTGGCACCCCCTCGTAGAGGTATGAGTAGGCCCGCAACCTGTTCAAGTATGTGACTCAACGGCAGGAGCGAGAGTAGCCGCCAGGATGGCTTGCCTGGTATGAAAGTGGCCCCTGCTTCAACATTGGAGAAGATGTTTCGGTGAGTCAGCACGACCCCCTTTGGGCCACCGGTCGCGCCTGAGGTAAACACAATCTCGGCAGTGTCGTGAGGCTGAACATGGCACTCGGGCGGAACCACCCTGTCCTCCAGTAATCGAGGAAGGTCCTCAAGAAACACAAGGTCTACTCCTAAGTCCTGCAGCGCAGAAGCAGTGAGAGAAGTGCCAATTACGAGTTTGCAGTCCGTGGTTTCTATGACCTTCGCCGTGAATTCGGGTGAACTCTGGATATCTAAGGGAACGACTATAGTCCCACAACTCAAACAACCAAAAAAGACCGCGACCGAGTTGGGCGGGTTTGGCGCGCATAGAACGACACTCTCTCCCTTTTCAACACCTCGTGTTGGCAGATATGAGGCGAAACAGTCTGCGGTCTGCAGGAGATGAGCGTACGTCCATGA
>CP070810.1:188008-193600 GCA_020343755.1 Dehalococcoidia bacterium
GCGGATTTGGAGCGGTTGAGTAGCTTCCCCGCTGAATACTAACCAACAACTCAGCCAATCGCTGTTGGGCATTCTTTTTATTCCCTTTCACGCTTTCAAAATGCCTTATAAACTGGTAAAGTGCCGTTACCATAGCTTCTCTCGTTACTTCCACTTCTTAAAGCAACTTGGCTGGGTAGAGCCGACTGGCAAGGAAGAGCCGTCAGCCATTCAGCAATACTATTCTCCAGCGCCACCTCGAGTCTATTATCGCTTAACTCGTAATGAATGACTGATGATGGTCGTCTGTAAGGTAGCAAACGGGACTCGATTTCCATAGAGCTCTCTTACAGCATGTAGTTTGCGTTCATGGTTTTCCCTGAAGCAAGCAAGGTATTTTCACGAGTTTAATCTTGTTGAAGAAAGTGGTCAAGTAGGTTAAGATTTAGGTAGCGGGGGAAGAGGCCGGGTATTAGCTGGTAGCAGAGAGGAAGTCTAATGAAAAAGATTACCATTCTCCTTGCTGAGAATCATGTAGTAGTTCGGGAGAGTATCCGTCAGTTCCTAGAGCGAGAAGCAAGTTTTAAGGTTGTTGGTGAGGCTGGTGACGGAGAGGAGGCGGTGCAAATGGTGAGTCAGCTAAAACCTGACGTCATTATTATGGACATCTCCATGCCCAAGCTCAATGGTATCGAGGCTACCAAGCAAATTAAAGCGCTTCAGCCTTCGGCGGTGGTGTTAATACTTACTGCCTATGATTATGAGCAATATATTTTCCCTCTGCTAGAGGCAGGTGCTGCCGGCTACTTACTGAAGGACGTGAGTAGCCGAGAACTCATTAGGGCTATTCAGACGGTGTATAAGGGAGAAGCAGTGCTTCATCCAGCGATTGCTCGTAAGGTAATGGAACGGTTAAGGCAACCAAAAGTTGAGCCAACTGGAGAACGCGCCTCGGATTTGCTCACTGAGCGGGAGACCTCTATACTCAAGATGGCGGCTAGGGGAATGACTAATAGTGACATTGCTCAAGAATTGCACCTCAGTGTGCGCACTGTTGGGAGTCATCTAGGGAATATTTTTAATAAATTGGGGGTAGGCTCCCGCACTGAGGCGGTGATACAGGCTATGAAAAAGGGCTGGTTCACATTAGAAGAATCGGCTTGACGCCCCTTATGCTTTAGGTATCAGCATAGGTTGTGTAAATGGCTTTATATCTATTAAATCCAGCACTAAGGGTTATACGTAATCCTCGTTTTTGGCTTATTGTGGTGTTATTTGCTGTCGGTATAATTCTCCACTACCCCCAGCAGCTTCCCTTTTGGGGTTTGGAGACTCCTTCCTCATTCTTGGGGCTAACCCGGCACACCATAGAACGAGTTTATTTGTTAGTGCCTATAATCTTAGCCGGCTTTATCTTTGGTATAAGGGGAGGGATAGCCAGTTTAGTGGTTGCTTTTGGCATTATGTTGCCCCGGGCTATTTTAATCTCACCCAGCCCGGCCGAGGCTTTGTTTGAGACCTGGGGGGTTATAGGCGTTGGTATAGTGGTAAACCTGTTATTTCAGATGCACCGCAGGGAGCAGGAGCGCATTCGAGCCACAGATGCTTTGTTGAAAGCCGAGGAGGAAAAGTGGCGTAGCTCATTCAATGCGCTAGAAGATGTTATGCTGATTATTGATAGAGATTACAACATAGAAAACATAAGTGATAGTGGGTTAGCTCTTCTGGGAAAGGGCAGAGGGGAAGTAATAGGGAAAAAGTGTTATGAAATCATTGGTGGTACCGATCGTCCATGGGAAAAGTGTCCTTGCCAGCGCACATTGGAGACCAAACAGGTGGAATCAGTAGAGCGGTATGAAGAGCGGTTTGGCAGGTACTTCTCTATAAAGAGCTCTCCGATATTTGATGAAAGCGGAGAAATAGTGAAATTTGTAGATTTAAGACGGGATATAACTGAGTTGAAGAGGGCTGAGCAGCTGCTCTACAAGATTGTTGATGGCTCCTCTATTTCTTCATTTGTAATCGGTAGCAATCACAAAGTCACCCACTGGAATACAGCAATTGAGGCTCTTACCGGCATAAAAAGGGAGGAAATATTCGGGACTAGTGAGCAGTGGCGAGCATTCTATTCTGAGAAGAGGCCAGTTTTAGCTGATTTGATAGTGGATGGAGCCTCGACGGAAGAAATTGAGGTGTATTATCACGGTAAGTGTCAGAAATCTTCCCTAATTGATGGTGCCTACGAGGCTGAAGGCTACTATCCAGCTCTGGGGAAAGGTGGGAAATGGCTCCATTTTACCGCTAGCCCAATTAAAGACCGTAGTGGAGAAATAATAGGGGCGATAGAGACTCTACAGGACATCACCGAGCGGAAGGTGGCCGAGCATGCGCTGCAAGAGTCAGAGAGAAGCTATAGAGAGCTATTTGAGGTTGCCCCTGATGCTATTTGGGTTCATGATTTAAAGGGCAACATTCTAAAAGCAAGCAAAGCAACCGAAAAGCTCACCGGATTTAGTGCCGAAGAACTGGCTAGGGGAAATGTGAAAACTCTTTTTTCTGAAGAAGATTTGCGCTTGGCTAAGGAGGTTCGACGCAAGTTAGTCAAAGGCGAGGCTGTAGCTCAGCCCTACGAACAGCACCTCATCAGAAAGGATGGAACAGAAGCAACCCTGATGTTAACTACCAGTCCAATCTTCAGCAATGGTCAGCTTATAGCCTTCCAAAACATTGCTAGAGACATCACCGAAGAAAAGCGAATGCGGGAAAACCTGCGCTATTATCTGCAGGAGATTGCCGGAGCTCAAGAAGAAGAGCGCAAACGTATCGCTCGTGAACTCCATGACAGCACCGCTCAAACTCTTATTGCCTTGCTTCATCGGTTAGAGAACCTGATGAGTGACAAGGCGGAAGTACCAGTAAGAGAGGCTAAAGCTTTATGGGGTATCTATGAGCGAATCAGGGATGTATTGCGAGAAGTACGCCGCTTCAGTCGTGACCTAAGGCCATCCATTCTTGACGATCTAGGTTTACTTCCGGCGCTAGAGTGGGCAACTGGGGAATTGAAAAAGGAAAATGGGGTTGAGGCTACTTTTAAGGTGGTTGGTAGTGAGCGGAGGTTCTCTCCCGAAGCAGAGTTACTAATCTTCCGCATTGTTCAGGAGGCACTAAGGAACATCGCCAAGCATGCCCAAGCTTCAACGGCTGAGGTTAAAGTCGAGTTTGAAAAGCAGAAAATTCGGGTTACTATAAGTGACGATGGCATAGGTTTTCAGCTTCCGGAAAACTTTGGAGATCTAGTGCATTTGGGTAAGCTTGGCTTGGCTGGAATGCAAGAGCGGGTACAGTTGCTTGGTGGTAACTTAAAGCTGAAGTCTAAGGTGGGTAAGGGTACTACTGTAGTTGCTACTGCCCTAATCTAACTATTGAGTTGTGCGAAAGGAAGAGTGGATAAAGAGGAGCCTCGTTAGCTTTATTAATTATGCTTAGATTTAAAGGTAACCTCGTTTGATTAAGTCCCTCTTAAAGCATTTTACCTCATTTTCTTTTCGCAATCTCGGCAGGCCACAATCAGCGGGAAGAATCTAGTTAGAAGCCCCATTTCGTCAAGCGGCTTAGACCTTCCACAAAATCTGCACCTGAAGGTTATTTTCTTGGTTTTCTTTGCTCCCGATTCCTCTTTCTTCACTACTTCCGTTGTTATCTACCCTTCTATTACCAGCTATAGGTATTTTTAATCTGAGCAACTTTTGTATGCGCGGGCGTGACCACGCCATTGATAACTTGGTCACTGGCTTCTATCTTGGTATTAGTGCCAATGATACACTGTTTAAGACTGACACCGGCACCAATTTTAACGCCTTCCCATAGTACAGCCACCTCTAGACTGGTGCTGTCTCCTATATGGCAATCTGGCCCAATAACCACCGGTCCTTTAATGTATGCTTTTTGCTCTATTCTGCATTTGCTGCCGATTACTGCTGGTCCCACTATTTCGGCTGAAGGATGGATAATAACATCCTTGTCGCAACATACATCGTCTTTACTTAAACTATTAACCAGGGTGCTTTTTGCTTTCGACAGCAAAAGGTCGCAATTCAGGTGAAGGTATTGCTCTGGCGTCCCCATATCAAGCCAGTAGCCGCTAAATGGATAGCCATAGACTGGCTCGCCTAGCTCGAGAAGGAGTGGAAACAGCCCTTTCTCAAACATGTAATGAGTATTTGTTGGCACATACTTCAAAACTTCTGGCTCAAGGAGATAAATGCCAGCATTTATCCAGTTGGTAGTTACTCGGCTAGGGCTAGGTTTTTCAACGAAGCGCTTAACCTTGCCCTCACTATCGGTTTCAACTATCCCGAAGGCACAGGGGTTATCCACCCAGGTCAGGGCTATGGTTACCTTTGCCTTTTTGCCCCGATGGAAGGCCAGCATATCGGCTATATCAATCTCAGTGAAGATGTCTCCATTAAGTGCGACAAAGGTGTTATCTAAGTATCGCTCAGCATTCTTTACCGCCCCGGCAGTGCCCAGCGGATTGTCTTCCACTGCATAGGTTAGCTGCACCCCCCAGTTATTGCCATCCCCAAAATAATTCTGAATGACTTCTGGGCGATAGCTCAATGCCAGAATGATATTGTTAACCCTATAGTTCTTAAGGTAGGCAATGGTGTGCTCTAAGAAGGGCCGATTTAGCACTGGCACCATGGGCTTTGGTGTCCAATAGGTAAGGGGACGTAGCCGTGTACCCTCGCCGCCAACCAGGATAACTGCCTTCAGCGGCGCGCTTGGTCTTTCTATCCAGTTCAAATTAGTATCTCAGCTTGAGACTGCAATCATTTTATCCCAAGTCAAGCTTGTAGTCAAGGTTCTTCCCATTGCAGGAGTATCTCAGTAGGAATATAAAAGAGGAGGGAATAAATATCTTTCAGTAAACCAATCAATCCATAATCAATGACAAATTAAACCCAACCGCGGAGTTTCATTGCTTCAGCCACGTGTTTAACAGCTTGCACATATGCCGCTTGTCGCATGTTTATGCCATATTCTTTACTAGCATTTAGCACTGAGTGATAAGCAGCGGTCATTTTCCTCTCTAAACGTCCGTGAACTTCTTTTTCGTCCCAACAGCACATATAGAAGTTTTGCACCATCTCAAAATATGAAACTGTTACTCCACCAGCGTTACATAAGAAATCGGGTATCACATAAACATCATTTTTATATAGAATATCATCCGCTTCTGGTGTAGTTGGGCCATTAGCTAATTCAGCAACAATCTTGGCTTTAACATTTGGGGCATTCTTTTCAGTGATAACATTTTCTAAAGCAGCAGGGATAAGTATGTCCACCTCCAGTTCCAGAAGTTCTTCATTGGAAATATGTTTAACATTTGGTAAATGGATTACTGAGGTGGTTTTAGCTTTATGTTCACGAACTGTCTCTGGCTCAAGGCCTTCCTTGCTGAATATACCCCCTTTGCTGTCGCTAACAGCCACTACCTTGCAGCCAAAGAGTTCTTTGCATAACTGTGCTGCGTGAAACCCGGCATTCCCATAGCCCTGCACGGCAACGGTAGCTTTGCCGAGGTCAATCCCACACACATTAGCAGCTTCA
>CP070810.1:193700-197950 GCA_020343755.1 Dehalococcoidia bacterium
CTTCGAATAGCAATCCATCGGTGAGGACGCCGAAGTAGGTTCCGTCCCTTAAGGATTGAAGATAACTTGTCAATTCTCTCTTACCCTTCTCCCTCTCAGCATCTAAATCTCGTTTAAATTCAAAGACAATATCTTGATAAAGGGCATCTATAAATCCCCTGACCTTAGCTGCCTTGACGCCTTTCTCAAGCTCAAACTCCTCATATCTGACGTTGAAAGCTTGAGTTAAGAAGCCAATGAAAATACTCCTAAGCTGGTCATGATGGGCTTTTCTCAGCTTAGCTTCCTCAATGTGGTCAAGGTATTGGTGAAACTGTAATTCAAACTCGGCAGGTTTCATTAGCTTTCAACCCGGATAAAGTTGCTTATCTCATTAACTGCAGTTAGATGAGTTAGCTCACCGAGGGCTTGCTGCATTGCCTCTTCCTGAGCAGGATGGGTCATAATAACAATTTCAGCAGTCTGAGCTACTGAATCAGCTAGCTTCTGAATGACTGAAGAAATACTAATTTGATGGTCGCCCAAAACCTTAGCAATCTGAGCTAAAACTCCAGGGCGGTCAGCAACATTGAGTCTGAGATAGTACCGTGTTCTAATCTCAGACATAGGTTTGATATCTTTACCTGGCTGCATTCCCCACCTGGCTCTACTACCAGCGCCTAGGATAACATCCTTTGCCGCCGCCACAACATTAGCTATGACGGCACTACTGGTAGGTAGAGCTCCAGCCCCTTCACCAAAGAAAAGCACCTTGCCTACCAGGTCACCTTCAACCAGAATAGCATTATAAACACCTTCAACCTTAGCCAGAAGAGAGTCCTCGGGAATAAAGACCGGGTGAACCCGCACTTCAATTGACTCATCGCTCTGCTTGGCTATAGCCAAAAGCTTTATAGCGAAACCAAGCTCTTGAGCGTATTGGAAATCACGACTACTAAGTCGTGAAATCCCCTCGCAGTAAATATCCTCAGGTCGAACTTGACTCCGAAAGGCTAAAGAAGCCAGAATAGCCAGCTTATATGAAGCATCTATCCCCTCCACATCATCCCGTGGATTGGGCTCAGCATAGCCTAACTCCTGAGCTCGGCTAAGAGCTGAAGAGAAGTCCATACCGTCTCTAGCCATCCTGGTGAGGATAAAGTTGGTAGTCCCATTTATTATGGCATAAATCCCACTTATCTTATTGGCTAACAGGTCATGCTGAAAGGGACTGATAAGTGGGATACCTCCACCTACAGCAGCTTCGTAATGCAGCCCTACCCCATGCTGTTGAGCTAAAGTTAGTAGTTCTACCCCATGCTTGGCAATGACCTCCTTGTTGGAGGTGACTACATGCTTGCCGCCTAACAATGCCTTGGTTAAATAGTCTATGGCTGGAATCTCACCCCCTATCGCCTCAACAACTATGTCTATCCCTTGAGTAGCGAAAAACTCGTCAGCGTCAGTAGTAAAAAGCTGAGGGTCCATCGCTTGCGCCTGCGGCCGGGATAAATCTTGAGGCAGCACTTTTACCCTCCGCAAGATGAGAGGACAACCAACCTCTTCGGCCAAAGCATCTGCCTTGTCTATTAAGACCTTAGCTACCTGGCCAGCAATTACCCCTAACCCCATTAAGCCAATGCCAATACTCTGTTTCTTCACTGCCCTAGCTCCTTCATCAAGTTATATGCTTCATAGCTTCCGCTATTGCCCACGCCTTTTTCTCATCGTCGAGATAGCTCTCAATTTCATTCTCCGGGTCATCCCACAATGAAGTGACCCACGCATCAAGAGCCTTAGCCTTAAACAGATCCCTATCACTCTCCTCAATCTGCCTATTATCCTCTTTCTCTAAAACCTCTACCAGCCAATATCCCCCTTTAGTGATAACCGCCTCATCCTTTATCGGCTCGCTCAAAGTTCCCATCTCAGCATTAAGGACAAAATCCTGATAGACGGGATTAATTTCCTCGGAAGTAAGCCAGCCTAGGTCGCCTCCCTCTTCCCTAGACTCACTATGTTGAGAAAGTTCCTCAGCCAGAGCGGCAAAATCCTCACCATTCTCTAGTTTGGTTATTACCTCTTGCGTCTCTTGCTCACTACCCAGTAACATCACTTGAAGTTGAACCTCTTCCTCTTCTTCATCCCTGTCTAACACCTTAACCAGCCAGTAGCCGACGCTCTTGGTTTTAGCTTCATCATAGAGCGGCTGGCTTAAAGCTCCTACACTTAAAGCAAAGGCATAGTCCTCAGGTATGGAAGTCCCCATCGTTTCTGATAAAATACCATAAGGATGCCAGCCAAGGTCACCATTTTCAGTTTGAGAAAGACTATCCAGAGAAAGCTCACCAGCCAGCTCGCCAAAATCTTCGCCACCCTCTAGCCTAGCGCTAACCTCGTTTGCTTGGTTTTCACTCTCTAGGAACATTGCCATGACATGCCTCTGCTCAGCAAAGGTGGGCACTAGTTGTTCAAAATACACATCACGAAGCTTGCCCTTCAATATTTCATTCCTGATTAAATCTCTATAGTCCCTACTTAAAGGAGGGTCAAATTCCTTAAGCATCTCATCAACCTCACTATTGCTAGCAACAATGCCTAACCTCTCAGCTCCTTGCCTTATTAGCTCATTTTGCTCAATAGCTGTAACCACCTGATCAGCTAAATATGGCAAATAGTCAGGTTGACCTCCCCCGCTAAGTTCAAGCATTTTTACGTAGTACCCCATGTTAAACTCAGTATCGTTTACTCTGATTACCGTTTCATGCATCGGTAGATACTGATCAAAATACCACCCTCTACCTATAATCCCGGAAACGGCAGCAATAACACTAATCCCCAAAATAAGAATAAGGCGGTGTCTCCTCTTTTGCTTTTGCCATTGGGAGAGCTGGTGCTTGGTGACTTCGCGCTTTGGTTTCTCTGCTTTCTTCTTTTTTTTACCCAAATCTAAGCTTCCTCACTGTAAACTGGCTAATGCGGGGCTACAAAAGACTGCTCTAGAGGCCTAATACCCCCCTATTTATAACGCAAAACTGTAATCTTTTCAATTATAGCTCAGAAATTTTAGGCAGAGCTGGGCTAATACCTCAACCTTGCTTATTTTTCTGAACCCGTCCTCAGGAAAAGCTCGAGGCTCCTGACCTCTCCTACCCCCTTCAGACAGGAAGCTATAGCCAGAATAACACTGGTGATAACCTCTTTGGGCCAGGTGGTTAAAACGACGGGAATATTATTTATATAAAGCGATATTCGCTCCCTTTGGGGCTTGATGAAGCCTTCCTCCAGAAGGTCAGCTAAACCTCTAATGTCTTGCAGGGAGAACTGCCTTGTCTTGGTTTCAAGGGGTTCATCAGTGACTATGGCAATAAGCTTCTTGATACTACTAAGAGGTCGACCAACCTCCCTACGATGGACCTCTATTTTGGGTGCGTCACTCTGCTTAAAACCCTCAGCCAGGATAATGTCGTAGTCCTCACCAAATAAACGTGCTATCTGGTCAAGGGTAAGCTCCTGAGCGATGGGCTTAATTAACGCAATCCTGCCCGGTGAGGCGATTGCTGTAGCTTCACTCCCGGCTTGAATGTGGCGCCAACTATCCTTGTCTGCCTCATCAAAGGTCATACCCCGAGGAGTGTGCTTGATAGTAGCTACTCGATAACCCCTTGATTTTAATTCCCCAACCAGTTTTTCTATAATGGCTGTTTTTCCTGACTTCGATTTACCTATAATTGAGACTATGGGAGGCATTTTCTATTCCCCTCCTTTTCAGACTGTCCTCCAGTATGCTACTCGGACTGCTCTAATTTAGCTTTGGGCAATGTTTGAGTAAGAACCCGGCTAAGGTTGATGAAAGCGTCAGAGTTATAGCGTTCTATATTTCCTTCATCGCATAACTTAGCCAACTCGGGGTCTATGGGCAATTGCCCCAGGAGCGGGGCTTTAACTGCTTGCGCCATCTCTTCCCCTCTACTCCTGCCAAAGAGCTCAATTCGCCTATCTATTTCGGGTACATATAAATAGCTCATATTCTCCACCACACCCAGAATAGGTTTACCCATCTTGGTAGCCATATTTACTGCTTTTCTAACTATCATAGTGGTTAAATCCTGGGGGGTGAAAACAATAATTACCCCATAAAGAGGCAATGTTTGCATTACGGTAAGGGAAGCATCAGCAGTTCCCGGTGGCAGGTCTACCACTAGGTAATCAAGCTTGCCCCAGACTACATCCTCCCAGAACTGGGTAATAGCCCTGGAGATAAGAGGACC
>CP070810.1:198050-200957 GCA_020343755.1 Dehalococcoidia bacterium
AAATCACCAAGGCGGAAGAGGACAATAGCCTGGGGATACTTTCGCTTTATCCTGAGGTACTGCTGCCTAATAGGGGTTGAACCCTGCCTCATCTTAAGCCTATTCTACTAGAATTTTAGGCTAAAAGGAATAAGGAATAGATATTATTTATCTAGTAACCCTATCCCCCTTTATCCCCCTTCCCCTTAATAAGGGGAAGGGGGACTGATTATATAAGAGAGGATTTTTACCCCACAAAAACTTCGTTTTTGCGAGGGCCCCGTATTCGCCTCTCTTTAACTCTCCTGGTATCTCTCTCCTTCACAGGAGAGGGGGAAGAATATTAAAAAAGAGGGGCTTCGCCCCTCTTAAACTCACCTGATAAATAATCCACACGATAAGCTATCCGATGCTATCCCCTAAGATACTCGTCTATGGGGGCTGAGTTAATTACAGCTTGCCTAGTTCGTCCAGTATCTTGACCACCCGCAACGACTCACCAATCCCAGTGGTACCACTAATGGCCATCTCCACCGAGATGGTTTCCAATAACTCATCTTTAGTGGCTCCAACTTCTAATGCCTGTATAGTGTGGTGTAGAATACAATTGGTGCATCCCACCCGGAGGGCTATACCTAGGGCTATCAGCCGCTTTACCTTATGGCTAAGTGCCCCGTCCCGATACACCCCATCAGTCACAGTCGCTTCTTTAGTCGTCAAATCGGGCAGTGCTTGCCTGAGCTTATCAACTAGCTTCACACGCTCATCCTCAAGTTCTAATTGGCTTTGCATAATCACGACCTCCTTATTTACCCTATGTCGCCCTCAGGTACTTGTCTATATCGGCGGCGGCGTGCTTGGCGGCGCCCATAGCGCTGATAACCGTAGCCGCTCCGGTAACGATATCACCGCCAGCCCAAACTGCGGGCTTGGTCGTTTTACCAATAACCTCATCGGCAACAATCGTCCCCCACTTGGTTGTTTCCAGACCTTCAGTGGTTGACGGAATAATCGGATTGGGTCTGGTACCCAGAGCGACTACTACCATATCAACTTTAATGATGAACTCAGAGCCTGGAATGGCAATAGGGCGGCGCCGGCCACTGGCATCAGGCTCACCAAGCTCCATCTTATAGCACTCCACACCAACCACCCAGTTCTGGTCATTACCGATAAATCGCTTGGGAGTGGTCAATAGCTTAAATTGGATGCCCTCGTCCTTGGCATTCTCCACTTCCTCACGGCGAGCCGGCATCTCCACCTCAGAACGCCGATAGATGATATAGACCTCCTCAGCACCAAGCCTGAGGGCACACCTGGCGGCATCCATAGCCACATTACCACCACCAATCACACCTACCCTGTGACCAATCTTCACCGGAGTATCATACTCGGGAAACTTATACGCCTTCATCAGATTGACCCGAGTCAAGAACTCGTTTGCCGAATAGATACCATTAAGGTTCTCACCAGGGATATTCAAAAACATTGGTGCCCCAGCCCCAGGTCCTAAGAAAACCGCCTGGTAACCACTATTTAGCAAGTCATCTACACTTATGGTCTTACCCACCACCGTGTCCAACTCAATCTCCACCCCTAAAGAGGCAACATAATCAATCTCAGCCTGCACAATGTCTTTGGGTAACCTGAACTCAGGGATGCCATACATTAATACCCCACCGGCCACATGCAGTGCTTCAAAAATGGTAACACTATGCCCAAGCTTAGCCAAATCAGCAGCTGCGGTCAGTCCGGCTGGTCCCGAGCCAACCACAGCCACCCGTTTACCGGTTGGCGTCGGCTGTATTACTGGTGAGTTTATTAATCCCATATTAGCCCGCTCCCAGTCAGCCACATATCGCTCCAAGCGACCGATAGCAATAGGTGCTTCCTTCTTAGCCAGAACGCATGTTTCTTCACATTGTGTCTCTTGAGGACAGACCCGTCCGCAGATACCAGGTAGGCTATTCTTATCCTTAAGTATCCTTACCGCTTCAGGCATATCGCCATCGCCAACAGCCTTGATAAAACCGGGGATATCTATCTCTACCGGGCAGCCATCAATGCAGGGGTGCTTGGGGCACTGGATACAGCGGCTGGCTTCGGCTTGAGCTTGCTCCGAGCTATAGCCCAAGGCGACCTCATTAAAGTTTCTCGCCCGTAACTTAGGGTCTTGCCTGGGCATAGAAACTCGGTTCAAGTCAAGTTTAGCCATATATACTTACCTCGGACTCCTTATTAAGGACGAATGTCGCTTTGCCTCTGCCATCGCTCAAAAGAAAGCTTTTCTTCATCAAGGTAGATACGCTGACGGGCAAAGAGCAAATCCCAGTCAACCTTATGGCCATCAAAATCAGGGCCGTCAACACAGGTAAATTTGGTCGCCCCACCCACTGATACCCGACAGCAACCACACATGCCAGTGCCATCAACCATTATTGGATTTAGACTAACAATAGTCTTAACCCCAAAGGGCTCGGTGGTTTTAGCGCAAAACTTCATCATAATACTTGGGCCAATAGCAATTACCCGGTCAATCTTCTCTCCACTTTCCAGCAGCTCCTTCAGCGGCTCGGTTACCACCCCTTTGCGACCGTATGAGCCATCATCGGTAGTGACTATTAATTGGTCACTGACACTACCTAGTTCATCCTCCCAAAAAAGCAAGTTCTTGCTCCGTGCTCCCATAATGGAAATAACCTTGTTGCCCTTCATTTTTAATGCTTCGGCGATAGGCACTATGGTGGCAACAGCAAATCCTCCAGCCACACAAACCACAGTGCCAAAATTCTCAATATGGGTAGGCAAACCCAACGGTCCGATAACATCAGCGATAGAATCGCCGGCTTCCAACAAGGCTAATCGGTGAGTAGTCGTTCCCGCTTCCATAAAGACAATGGTAACGCTGCCCTCTTCCCTGTCCCAACC
>CP070810.1:201057-204990 GCA_020343755.1 Dehalococcoidia bacterium
CGTTGGTGGGATGATGCTAGCCTATGTTAGCTTTGCTGAGGGGCGAGTAGCTGCCGAGAATGCAATGGGTAGAGATTCTAAAATAGATTATCAGGCAGTCCCACAGTGTATCTTTACCTTGCCCGAAGTAGCCAGTGTAGGTCTCACCGAGGAGGAAGCAGTTGCCCAAGGACATCAGCTACGAATTGGTAGGTTTCCTTTCATAGCCAGTGGTATGGCAAAAATTTTAGGTGAGCAGAGAGGGCTAGTAAAGATGATCACCGACCAAGATTATGGTCAGATATTAGGTGTTCATATCGTTGGTCCTCGAGCTACTAGCCTTATACCAGAAGCTGCCCTGGCCATGAAGCTAGAGGCAACCGCTCAGGACATTATCGCTACCATGCATGTCCACCCTACCCTGTCTGAGGCGATTTGGGAGGCTGCACTAGATGTTACTGGTGAGGCGATACATTTCCATTCCCGGAGGCACTAAGCAGGTTGAGCTATTTGGGTCAGGGTGTGGTGGATTAACTCTAGGAGTTTGGAAAATCCCCACTTTTTGGCGGCTGAGATTAGCACCGTATTTCTGCTGACTGTTTGAGACTGGTCAGAAAGAAAGTTTATGGCTGTTTGCTCATCCCAGGTCTTATTACGGTCAAGTAACAAATCGATTTTATTTAGGGCTGTGATTCTAGGTTTATCGGCTAGGTTAAGGTCGGTAAGGATATCCTCTACTGTTTGCCATTGCTCGGCAGCATTATGACAAGTTAAATCAACTATATGAAGGAGCATACTGGCTTCGGCTAATTCCTCAAGGGTTGCCCGAAACGCGGTTACAATAGTGAGCGGCAACTTCCTGATAAAGCCAACGGTGTCGGTTATTAAGACTGCACTCTTATCAGGCAGGGTCAGGCGCCTGGTAGTTGGGTCTAGAGTAGCAAAGAGCTTATCTTCGACAAATACATCGGCTTGACTAAGAGCATTAAGCAAGGTGCTTTTACCGGTATTAGTATAGCCGACTAAGGCTACTATCGGGATACCGCTCTTCCTTCGGTGTTGGCGATATAGGGTGCGGTGTTTCCTTATTTCCTCAAGCTGTTCTTTCAAATGATGTATTTTCTGGCGGATAAGGCGCTTATCAGTCTCAAGTTGTGCCTCCCCCGGGCCCCTAGTGCCAATACCACCGCCAAGCCTTTCTAAGTGGCTCCACTGCCCTGCCAAGCGAGGGAGGAGGTATTGATGCTGAGCCAGTTCTACCTGTAATTGCCCTTCACGGGTTCGGGCTCGCTTGGCAAAAACGTCTAAAATCAAGGCGGAACGGTCAATTACCTTTACCTGGAGAGCGTCCTCTAGGTTTCGTTGCTGTAGCGGCGAAAGCTCATCATCGAAAATTACTACATCATAGTTAGCGCTGCTCTTTAGAGATAATAATTCGTCTAGCTTACCTTTGCCTAGATAGTGGGTTTTTGATGGTGCCGGTAGCCGCTGGGTGAGTTTCCCCGCTACCTTAACCCCCGCTGTGCCAGCTAGTTGAGCCAGCTCCTCTATTGAATCCTGCCCTAGCCATCTATCAGCATTCCCTTTGGCGACTACACCAACTAGGAGTGCTCGTTCTGGAGGTGTTTGGGTAAGAGTTGTTCTTTTAGTAATAATAACCCTCCATACTTTATGTCAAGTTATCCCCTTGATTTGAACTTGCTTTTATGGTCGCGCCACCCGGCTAACCGTGACAAACCCTTAACTAATGCTGCATTAGGGACAGTAAGCGATAACCTTACGTAACCCTCACCATTTTTGCCATAACCTGTTCCAGGAGTCACTACTACCCCCACTTGGTCTAAGACATCGTTAGCAAACTCCACAGAGGTATAGCCTTCGGGAACTTTAGCCCAAATATAAAGCCCTGCTTTCGGCGCTCTAGCTTTAAGACCGATACTATTTAGCATGTCAATAACTAGGTCACGACGTCTCTGGTAAATGGCATTATGCTCTTGAATACAATCTTGGGGTCCGGTTAAGGCCTCAATAGCGGCGTATTGAATAGCCTGTGGAATTCCCGAATCTAAATTCGACTTGACCCTCTTCAGGGCATCTACCATGGTGGCATTACCTACCACCATTCCTATCCGCCATCCGGTCATATTGTAGCTCTTGGACAGGGAATGGAACTCCACTCCTATTTCTTTAGCTCCATCGGCTTGCATGAAGCTAACTGGCTGATAACCATCGAAAGTCACCTCAGTATATGGCCCATCATGGCAAACAGCCGAGTTGTGCTGCTGAGCAAATTTGACTACTCGGTTGAAAAAACCAAGGTCAGCCACAGCCCCAGTAGGGTTATTAGGGTAGTTTATCCATAAAAGCTTAGCCTTGTTCAGGACATCAGCTGGAATAGCATCTAAATCAGGGAGAAAATTATTCTTCTCGGTAAGCGGCATATAATACGGTCTGCCACCAGCTAGGATGGTGCCCATTGAATAAGGGGGATAGGCTGGGTCAGGTACCAGGGCGATATCGTTATAGTCAATAAAGCATAAGGCAATGTGGACAATGCCCTCTTTGGCACCGATAAGGGGTAACACCTCTTTATCAGGTTCTAGAGAGACATCAAAGCGCTTCTTATACCAGTCAGCTATAGCTCGGCGCAATTCAGGTAAACCCTCAGTCTCTGGATAGCGGTGATTAGCTGGGTCTTGTGCTGCCTGACACAGCCTCCCAATTACATTGGGTGGTGTAGGAATGTCAGGGTCACCGATAGCAAAGCTAACTATATCCTCACCTTTAGCCTTTTTCTCGGCAATCTTCTTACTAATTTCTACAAACAGATAAGGAGGTAAGTTTTCCATTCGTTTAGACATTCTCATTTCATCTACCCCCTTCTAGCCACTCCCCAGTGAATACTATTTCAGCCGGAGCGCTGAGAAATATCTCCCCTGCCCTATCCCACTCCACCTCCAATATGCCTCCAGGTAGTTTTACATCTACTTTGTTATCAATATAACCCCTTAGTTGGGCGGCAACCGCCACCGCGCAGGCGCCACTGCCACAAGCTAGGGTCTCCCCTACCCCTCTTTCCCAAACCCGGGCTTCTATCCGCCGTCGGTTCACTATATTGGCTACCTCAAAATTGATTCGGTTGGGAAACATTGACAGACGCTCCACCTTTGGCCCTATTTGGGACAGCGGGAAATCGGATACCGGGTGCTGACAAAAATAAACCGCATGTGGATTCCCTATTGAAACGAAGTTCAGGAGCAGCTCTCTATCGTCTATAGTAATAGAATAGCTCAGCATTGATTTTATGTCAACTAATCCCCTATCGCCTTCTTCTATTACTACCGGGATATCTTTAGCCCCAAGTTTTGGTGTCCCCATACTGACCTGGATTTTAGCCAGCTTACCCTTTGCCCTATAAATCCTGGCTTTTCTTACACCAGCCATCGTTTCTACTGATATTTGCTCAGCCCCAGTATCAGCCAGCAATCCCCTGCTGGCAACATATTTCACCAAGCACATTAAGCCATTGCCGCAGGCCTCAGCCTCAGAGCCGTCGGGGTTAAACATGCGCATGCCAAAATCAGCTCTGTCTGACGGTAATAATAGCAACAAGCCGTCAGCGCCGACACCAGAGTGACGGTCACATACGGCCATGGCTACTGGTGACCAATTGCGCTGTATATCACTGGTCTCCACCAGTATAAAATCATTTCCCGCAGCCTGTAGCTTAGTAAACTTTATCATTGCTTCTTATGTGCCTCTTCTGAAATTAGATACTAGCCTTATGATTGATTGACCTACGCTATCCTTTATATCAAACCACTTAATTCTACTGTCTTTCAACTGAAACCAGCTATATTGATGTCTGGCAATCAGGTGAGTCTCATATTTGATTTGCTGTATTGCAGTAGCTAAGGTTATCGCACCTTTAAGAAACATACCGATTTGCTTGTA
>CP070810.1:205090-208725 GCA_020343755.1 Dehalococcoidia bacterium
CGGTCAAGTATGCAAAGTACCATATAACACTAATATTTAAGCTGGTCTCCATACCTCACTTCTTTCAGTTTAACCCGGCTTAGTTCCTTAGCCAGTTAACCTGTAATAAGCCTCCCGGTATCTCTTGGTGGTAGCTTCAATGACTTCTGGGGGCAGCATGGGAGCCGGAGGCTCTTTGTTCCAGCCCGACTGGACCAGCCAGTCACGCACCGGCTGCTTATCATAGGTGGGTTGGGACTGTCCAACTCTATATTGCTCGGCATCCCAAAATCGGCTTGAGTCGGGGGTCAGCAGTTCATCAATAAGAATAAGCTTACCGTTATCCAGCCCAAATTCCATCTTGGTATCAGCAATGATAATGCCCCTGGCTTGAGCGTAGGTTCGTGCGTAGTCATAAATGGCTAGACTTTTCCCCTTCATTTCTTGAGCTATAGTTTCACCCACCAGCCGCTTCATCTCATCCATGCTCAGCGGCTGGTCATGCCCAGTCTCAGCCTTGGTGGTGGGGGTAAATAATGGTTGGGGCAATTCCTGACTTTCCTTTAAGCCTTTCGGTAGTGGTTGCTCGAAAATAGTGCCCCGCTCCCGATATTCTGCCCAGGCTGACCCTGAGAGGTAGCCACGCACCACACATTCTACAGGAATGCGCTTGGCTTTTTTGACAATCATAGACCGACGGTTCAGGTAAGTAGGATAAGCAAAGCGGCTTTCAAGGGGAAGGTAAGAATTAAGGCAGTTAACATCATTAACTGTCTCTATCAAATGATTGGGGACTAAATTTTTTGTCTTGTTGAACCAGAAAGCCGAGAGTTGATTAAGCACTAGGCCCTTATCAGGAATACCGCAGGGTAGAACAGAGTCAAAGGCTGAGATGCGGTCAGTTGCTACAATGAGCAGCAGGTTACCCAGGTGGTAGGTATCCCGTACCTTACCCCGGAAAAATAGTGGCAGGGGCAGGTTGGTATTTGTCAACACTGAGGGACTCATGCTCATATTGTTTCAGGACCCAGTTCTGTAGGCTCAGCGATACCAGGTCTCCCTTTCCATTGGGCTTCAGTTAAGCCCAACCGCTTGAAAATCTCGTCGATGTAACGCAAGTAGTATTGATAATCAAACAGCGGCTCAAGTTCTTCTGGTGGCAGAGTAGCGGTAACCTCAGGGTCAGCCTTGAGCAGGCTGCGGAAGTTTTTGTTTCCCTGCCATGCCTTCATAGCATTTCGTTGCGCCAGTTCATAGGCTTTTTGCCGACTCAATCCTTTATCTATGAGAGCCAGCATTACTCGCTGGGAGAAAATTAAGCCTTTGGTAAGTTCTATATTTCGTTTCATCCTCTGGGGGTAGATTTGCAGCCGCCTCATTACCGAGGTAAAAAGGGCGAGGGAGTAATCTAGGGCAAGGCAGGAGTCAGGCAGGATGATACGCTCGGTAGAGGAATGGCTGATGTCCCGTTCGTGCCACAGCGTGATATTTCCCATTGAGGTTAGGGCATAGCCTCTTACCAATCGGGCTAAGCCACAGATTCGTTCGCAGAGTTCAGGATTACGTTTGTGAGGCATCGCTGAAGAGCCAGTCTGACTTACCCCAAAGGGTTCTTCTACCTCTCGGGTCTCGGTTCGTTGCAGGCCCCTAATCTCGGTAGCGAATTTCTCTAGGGAACTGGCGGTTATAGCTAAAGTGGTGATGAATTGAGCATGACGGTCGCGTTGTAAAATCTGGCTTGATACCGGGGCTGGGACAAGTCCTAATTTGGCGCAAGCCCTCTCTTCAACCTGAGGAGATAGGGTAGCATAGGTGCCTACGGCTCCTGAAATCTTACCCACAGTAATGGCTTTCTTGGCTTCGGAGAGCCGTTGTCTATTGCGCTTCATCTCCTCAACCCACAGTGCTAGCTTCAAGCCGAAGGTGAGTGGTTCGGCGTGAACGCCGTGGGTGCGACCTATCATAGCTGTATATTTATGTTTTATTGCTTTTTGGGCCAATACTGAGATGAGTTCTTTTATATCTTGACTTAATATCTCCGACGCTTCAATCAGCTGCAGGCTGAGGGCAGTATCTATTACATCAGAGGAGGTAAGACCAAGGTGAATAAAGCGTGATTCATCACCCAGGCTCTCGGCCACAGCCCTAAGGAAGGCAGTCATATCATGGTGAGTCTCTTTGAGAATCTCCCCCATGCGCTTAAGATTAAGGCGAGCTAGTTTTATCTTGGGCACGGCTTCTCTGGGGATGACGTCCAACTCAGCCCATGCCTCACAGACAGCAATCTCTACCTCAAGCCACTTGGTAAACTTATTCTCGTCTGACCAGACTCTTTTCATTCGTGGTCTAGAATATCGCTCAATCATTTTTCACTTCCTTGTAAATCAGTTCTATATTTTTCGTAGGCTTTTCGTATCTCCTCATGCTTCAGAGATAGGATTTCGGCGGCAAGGTAAGCAGCATTCTTAGCCCCAGCGGTGCCTATAGCCACGCAGGCTACCGGTATCCCAGCTGGCATCTGAACTATGGAGTAGAGGGCATCAGTACCCTCCAGTTCGCTGGTGGGTAGTGGCACACCGATGACCGGTAGAGTAGTCCAGCTAGCCAGAACCCCGGGAAGATGAGCTGCGCCACCGGCAGCGGCGATTATGACCTCAATTCCCCGATTTCGAGCTTCCAATCCGTATTGTCTTGCCCTTTCCGGGTTGCGGTGGGCTGATATTACCGACATTTCATAATCAATGCCAAACTTATTTAGTACTTCTACTGCCGGTCTCATTAAGTCAGCATCTGTTTTACTACCCATTACTATGGCGACTAATGGCATTTTATCTACCTCACCCTCTTAGATATTTATTCAGTAACCCTCCATCCCCCTATTTTCCCTCCTTTACCAGGGCGATGTCTTTGCGATAATGGCAACCGTCAAAGTGAATTCGTGAGATATTGTCATAAACCTTTTCTCTAGCTTCAGCGATGGTCTTGCCGGTGGCGACTGCAGTAAGTACCCGTCCCCCGTTAGTCAATACCTGCCCCGGTTCTGAACCTACCTTGGTTCCGGCATGAAATACCACGATATCCTTATCTAAACCATTCAGTCCGGTGATGGAAAAACCTGTCTTATAGCTACCGGGATATCCGGCTGATGCCATTACCACCCCAACACAGGCATCATGGCTCCATTCTATATTCATCTGGTTAAGGCTGCCGTTAATCACTGCCAGCATAATATCTACTAGGACAGTTTTAAGCAACGGCAGAGTAACCTGAGCTTCTGGGTCACCAAACCGGGCATTAAATTCTAGCACCTTTGGCCCGTCTTGGGAAATCATTAAACCTCCATAAAGGACACCCTTATAAGGTCTTTTCTCCTGAGCCATAGCCTTTACCGCTGGTTCAAGGATGGTTTCCATTATTGTTTTAGACAGTGCTGGACTAAAAAAGTAAGGGGGGCTGTAACTGCCCATACCGCCGGTATTGGGACCCTGGTCACCATCATATACCGGTTTATAATCACAGGGTGATGCCATAGGGATGACGGTCTTGCCATCAGTAAAGGCAAAACAACTCATCTCTTTTCCAGTTAAGCGCTCCTCAATAATTATCCTATCCCCGGCAGCGCCAAAGGCTCTGGTCTCCATGATGTTGGTTAGAGC
>CP070810.1:208825-213665 GCA_020343755.1 Dehalococcoidia bacterium
ATCCTTATTAACTCGTCAACAATTGCCCGATAATCCGTCACGTCACCCACGGTTTCCACTGCTTCCGCCCAGCCCATCCATCTGTCATAGAGTGAGGCACCGCTACCTACGCAGAGCCAACCAAATCTGTCCCAGAATCTCTTCTCAAACTCGGCAAACTCTCTGGTTGGGTTGGACACTGGTTGCCCTTGCCCACAGATACCCTCAGCTGCTTGCCCTAGCTCCTCGTGGAATGCAGAGTCAGACATGCCCCACTGAATATGAACTATGGAATTGGTCGGGTCTGACAGGAATTGCATTACGAATGCAGCTGAGCCAGCAGTACTAACCTCAAAAAACATGATAAGCCCCGGTTCTGGCTCTAATGCCCTAATTTCGGCTAGCTGGGCGCCGAATTCGGTACCACCGAATGTGAACTCGCTATAATATACCTCTTCCCACTCAGGGTCGGCGGCAATAAGAGCCCTGAAACGAGCCGAAATGTCTAACGAGTAGGCTAAATCGCTGGTCAGTATGGCTACCGTTTTGCTCGCATGCTCCTCATAGTCGTAGCCAAATTCTTCCGGGATTATTTTGGTATAACCCACATAAGCGTGTGGACCATAATTCCTTCCCGTGTCGTCATAACTTACCTGATTCCAGTACGTGTCCAGGTCGGCAGCAATCAACTCAGCAAACGGTTCCGTGGTGTGGTACTGGAGACAAGGTCTGCCACCCACATCGGGTACTCCGAAAACTGTTATTAAGCCCTCAACCCCAAACAGGGTGTCAAAGGCATCTACGCCCTCGGCTAACAAGTACTCGCGAGCAGCAACCAACTTTTCCGTTTCCCAGTTGACCACATCGTACGGAAGAAACTCCACCGGTCTTCCCAGCACACCACCCCTGGCGTTTATGTCTTCAGCCGCTAGCTCACACCCGTAGTCACCCTCCCAGGCACTACCTCCAAACATACCAGAGTAAGGGAAAACCAATCCTATTTTTATCGGCTCGACCTCCTCTGGTGGTGGTGCCTCTGGCGGTGCCCCTGGCATACATCCACCAAGAAGTAGGGCAGCTACTACGGCTACCGTCATTAACGGTATAAAAATCTTCTTCATTTAAAACCTCCCTTTAAGATAATAGAAGTAATGAATTTTTGTGAATTATCTCATCTTCATCTAAAAACTCCTTTCAAATTTTTGTTCTTCTCGCCACAGCGAAATCACCTTTCCTTCATTACTTAAGTATTTTATGCACATTCTAATGTCAGCTTGCGCTAAAAGTCAACCCCTTGTTCTCGTCGGGTTACGTCCAAAAGTTGGTGAATTTTTTCGGCCCCCCTGTCAAGCAGGGGGTGCCTTTTTTCTCAAAAGAGTTCTAGCCATTTAGGGTACAGGTATTTTCTGCCTCGCATTAGTGCCCCTTAATAGATTTCAGTTCAATCTTCGCTGCCAATAGGCCTTCCAGTTTTTTTCGGTCGTAGCTTAATATCCTCAGCTTTAACAGATTCTGCGCTCCAGTTCGACTCCAGCTCCTTGCCAGAGTACTGCAAGAGATAGAGACGAAGAAACTGGAGGAGGCAAAGGGCAAGGTAGGTTGCCGGGAGAAAGTGCCGCCATACCTGTTCACCCGGCTGGGGCTGATAAGGTTTGAGAGGCACAAGGTGAAGTATAAAGAGAAGGGTAAATTCGGCTTCCTGTTGGATGATGTCCTGGGTCTTAGCCCCTATCAGAGCGCAACAAGGTGGGTGAGGGAGCTGGCCGTTGAATATCCGTTCCGTCAAGCAATGTCTCTCCTCAGACACGAGATAGAGAATGAGATAAGCCACCGGACTATCCACCGCTGGGCTCAGAAGGAAGGGAAGAAGCTCAGGGATGAAGAAGAGGCAAGGCAAGAGGCAGTCTTTGGCTAGGCTGAGAAAGTCCCCAACGACGGTAAGCAGCAGGAGATTGTTGTCCTGGAGGTGGATAGAACGATGATTCAATCCCGGGAGAGAGGAGAAGATGACTTTGAGGCTAAGCTGGGCATAATGTACCTTGCCTTCTCAAACTTCTCTAACGCCTTTGCCAGATATCGCTCCAGCCTACTAACATCCAGGCCATCTTCTGATATACTAAGCTCAGGCTCACCTCCATCGTTGTGGTGGTTTTTCCTTAGGTGAGCCTACTCTATTTCCCCTACCTTTGACAACCACTAAACTTGTCACGCATCGGAACAAGGGACTGCCCCAGAGCTGGTGATGGTAGCCACCAGCGCCGTAGAAAGGGAGTTTAGGGAGATAAACCGGTGGACTGAGGTTGGTACGAGGTGGAGCGATGAAGGTGTGGAGAGAGTTACAGGCTCCTGGAAGAAGTCCGGCTTAATGGAACCAAGCTGGAATTCTGAGGGAGACATACTTGACAAAATCAGAAATACAAATTTATTATACTAAGAAGCCAAAGATGGTTCCTGTGAGGGATAATCCGGGAGAAATGTCAGCTCTTTGACATGCTACCAAAAGTGTGCAGCTTATCAACGCTAGTGGGTTCCGGTAATGACCTTTCTGACGGGAGTAATAGGATTAGGCGCAGTGTCTCTTCTCGCCTACGAGGGGTGGAAGGTTATAGTAGGGTGAAGGTAATTCCTAAAACCAGTAAGGGCTCTTAAGCGAGAGAACATTAAGTAATAGTGTTCCTGCAAAAAGGTCAAAAAACAACTGTTTAGCGCGAGGGAATATAGTATACTTACTTTGAGGAGGAGGGGGCAGTGGGTAGGGATAAGAACTACACCACCGCCCCTTTTACAGGTCAATTTAGCAAAGGGGAAAATAGTTTATGTACAGGATAGGAGTTGATGTAGGGGGGACATTTACCGATTTTTTTGTTTATAACGAAAAAACGCAGGGAGTTTGGGTAGTAAAGACTTCTTCAACCCCTAAAGACCCGGCTGAGGGGGTGTTGGAGGGATTAAGGAAATCGGGAGTCAACCCTCGAGAGATTATGGTTATCATCCACGGCTCCACTGTTGGGACTAATGCCCTAATTACCCGCAATTTACCGCCTGCCGCACTTATCACAACCAAGAATTTCAAAGATGTTGTAGAGATAGGAAGGGGGGTGAGGGAAGACATTTGGGATGCTTATAAGGATAAGGTCAAGCCATATATCAAGAGAAGGAACCGTTTGGAAGTGGAGGAGATGGTAGATTACGAAGGTAATGTGAGAATACCTTTAAATGAGAAGGAGGCGAGGGAAGTCTGTCGGATTCTTAAAAGAAGAGGCATCGAATCTGTGGCTGTAGTTTTCATCAATTCCTACATGAACAGCGAAAACGAATTTAAAATGAAAAAAATCATAGAGCAAGAAATGCCTGGGGTCAATCTATGTGTATCGGCTGAAATTCTTCCCGAGATATTTGAGCATGAACGGGCGAGCACAACCATGATCAATGCCTGTTTATCGCCGGTTGTAAGCAAATACCTCTATCGTCTTGTTGACGGGTTAAAAAAGATGGGATACGAAGGGGATGTACTGGTGGTCCATTCCGGTGGTGGTGTTATGACGGCGGAAACGATTGCCTACTACGCCTCTCGAATTGCCAACTCTGGTCCCTGCGCTGGGGCTATCGCCGGGGCTTACATAGCCAAGGAGCTAAGCGGGATTCCCAATGCGGTTAGTCTGGATATGGGGGGGACAAGTGCCGACATCTCACTCATGTACAATGGAAACATGAGAGTGACAAAGGAGTGGTGGGTGGAATTTGGCTACCCCATTATGTTCCCAAATATCGAGATCATTTCTATCGGTGCCGGTGGTGGAAGCGTAGCCTGGATAGACGAGGGAGGGTCGCTCAGGATAGGACCACAGAGTCAGGGGGCTGACCCTGGTCCAGCCTGTTATATGCAAGGAGGAGATAAGCCCACCCTCACCGATGCCTATTTGGTTTTAAACCGTCTTACCCCGCTACTGGCTGGGGAAACCAAACTCAACAGGGAGCGAGCAGAAGAGGTTATTAAAGAGCACATAGCGGACAAGCTTAATCTGGGGGTAGCAGACGCCGCTCATGCCATTGTTCAAATTGCCAATGCCTATATGGCTGATGCGGTAAGGCTGATATGCACCCGAAAGGGGTACGACCCGAGGGAGTTTGCCTTCGTTGCTTTTGGAGGGGCAGGTCCTCTCCATGCGGTAGATATTGCTAAGGAATTGGGCTTCCCAAAGGTAATTATCCCCCCTTGGCCCGGGGTCAGCTCCGCCACGGGATGCCTGTTGACCGATATTCGCCATGACATATCCAAGACATTCATCGCCGACCTAGCCACTGTTAACCTAAGTAGCTTAGAGAAAGGCTTCCAGGAGATGGAAGACGAAGCCCTTGAAAGATTGAGAGCAGAGAGAATCAGAGAAGATAGGATGCAACTTCTCAGATATTTAGACCTGAGATATGTGGGCCAATGGAGGTCGTTGACCATTCCCATATCCCGACCTGTGCCAAAAACATTGGAGGACGTTCGTGACCAGTTTCATCGGGAGCATCTAAGGGAATATGCTTACTCAGCTAAAGAGCAGAGTGTAGAGATCTATGGGATACGCGTCACCGGGGTGGGAATACACGATAAGCCAAAACTTCCCCAGTTTAAAAGGGAGGGGGAAATAGAGGATAGCCTAATTGGGAGGCGTAAGGTTTACTCCACTGAGGCCAAAGGTTTTATCGAGGCAGATATTTACCAACACGAAAGATTGCCACCTGGAGCCAGCTTTTCTGGTCCGGCTGTCATCCAATACTATGATTCAACCGCCTATATCCCCGGCGGGTATGACGTCAGGGTTGATGAATATAGAAATATCATTATAGATGTGAAGTAAGAATCAAAATAAGG
>CP070810.1:213765-219116 GCA_020343755.1 Dehalococcoidia bacterium
CTGGGTAGCCCGTTTAAGAGCTGGTATGGTCAGCTCAGGAGAAATGCCCCTTTCAAATCGCATGCAGGCTTCGCTGGGTAAACATAGTACCCTACCTGTGTAGTGGATGCTGGGTGGGCTAAAATTAGCCGATTCCAGCAGTACTGACGTGGTCTCTTGGGTAACCTCAGTATCAGCCCCACCCATTACACCAGCGATAGCCACTGCCTGCTCCTCGTCAGCAATAACCAGCATATCTCGGGAAAGGAGCCGCTCTATTCCATCCAGAGTAACTATAGCTTCACCCTCAGTCGCCCGGCGCACGATAATTTTTCCGCCTTTAATTTGGTGATAATCAAAGGCATGTAGGGGTTGCCCATATTCCAGCATAACATAGTTAGTAATATCTACAATATTATTTATCGGGCGCATACCGCATTTCAGTAATCGTTGCTGCATCCACCTCGGAGACTCAGCCAGTTTTATCCCGGTGATTAGACTGGCACAATATCTGGGACACAGGTCAGGGCCGGCAATGTCGACTGATATTTGCTGGGCTATAGGCGATGCTGTTTCTTCATACTCAACTTCGGGAGGATGCAGACCTTGTCCAGTCAGGGCAGTGACCTCCCTAGCTATGCCAACAATAGACAGGCAATCAGGGCGATTAGGGGTTACATCTATATCAAGAATGGTATCACCTAGATAGTTAGCCAGCGGAGTACCAATGGGTGCTTCGGCGGGCAAGACTATAATCCCTTCGTGACTGTCGGAGATGCCCAGTTCCTTCTCTGAGCAAGCCATACCATTAGACACCACGCCTCGAATCTTGGCTGATTTCAGCCGGAATACCTGCCCACTATGCCCATCTATAAGTTGAGCTCCAACGCGGGCGAAGGCTACCTTGTCACCAAGCCTGAGATTTGGTGCTCCACAGACAACAGTTTGCCGCTCCGTGCCTAAATCTATAGTAGCTAACCTAAGACGGTCGGCATTGGGGTGTGGGTTAACAGCCACTATTTGACCGATAACGATGTTTTCCCAACTATCACCAATAACCTGTATCCCCTTGACCTCAGTGCCAGCCATTGTCAATCTGCTGGCTAGGTCATTCGGGAGCAGGGTAATATCAACATATTCCCGGAGCCAGTTAAGCGGAACCTTCATCTCTCAGAACTGCCTCAAAAATCTAAGGTCACTACTATAAAACAGCCTGGTATCGTCGATTTGATGGCGAAGCATGGGAAGACGGTCAATGCCCATACCGAAGGCAAAGCTGGTGTAAACCTCAGGGTCAATACCACCACGCTGAAGCACTTGAGGGTGGGTCATTCCAGCGCCTAATATTTCAATCCAGCCAGTATTGCCACACAAGCGGCAGCCTTTGCCACCACAGAGTAAGCATTCTATCGCCATCTCAACGCCAGGCTCAACAAAGGGGAAGTAGTCACAGCGGAAGCGCACCTTCCTATTCTCGCCGAAGAAACGACGAGCAAACTCAAAAAGTGTCCCCTTCAATTCACTTATAGTAACCCCTTTATCAACAACGAAACCATCAATTTGATAAAACATAGGGGTATGGGTAGCATCACTAGCCTCATAACGATAAACCCTTCCCGGCTCCACTACTCTTATTGGAGGTGGCACGGTCTCAGCAATCCTAGCGGTTACCGAGGTAGTATGGGTTCGCAGGAGCATGGGGCTTTCGCCGCTATCTGTCTCAAAATCAATCCAGGATGTTGACATGGTATCACGGGCCGGGTGTTCCTTGGGAATATTCAATGCCTCAAAATTGTAATAGTCCCACTCTACCTCCGGCCCCTCCACTACTTGAAAGCCCATAGAGACAAATATGTCACATATTTCATAGAGTGTTTGAGTAATAGGATGTAAATGACCTATGGGAAAAGGACGACCGGGCAGGGTAACATCGATAGGCTCTTCCTTAGCCGATACTACCAGTCGTGCCTCTTGTAGAACTCGCTCCCTTTGCCTTAAACCTTCTTCTAAGTCGACCTTAACCTGATTAGCCCGAGCGCCAACGACTTTCCTCTCCTCAAGAGGTAACGAGGCTAAGCTACGTAGAACCTTGGTTAGATTACTCTTCCTGCCCAAATAACGAACTCGCCAAGATCCCAACCCCTTAATATCGTTGACATCTTTTAACTCTTGCAACGCGTTTAGTTTTAGTTCTTCAAGTTGGTTTAACATAGCTGTCTTAGCCAAGATTGTTTATTAACTTCATCCCTTTTAGATATTTGTTAGCCACCTACCCTCTGATTAAACAATATTTCTATTTCCAGTCCACTTTAACCTCAATCCTTACTCCTCTGGTTGGACAATAGTAAATCAGTCCATGTTCCCGTCCATATTCGTAAATCTCTCTTGTCAGTTCCACATCCTGCCGACAATAATCTATAACCTCTTTAATTTTCCCCTCTTGAAACCAACTCACTACCTCGTATCCAGTCCCCAATTTCTCTACTCCTAATGTAGGCGAAGATATTTCTTCTAAACTTGGCCACTTCACATCAGGCGATAAGCGATCTTTCACATCAATGAAAATATCAAGTGTCTTTCCATCTAACAGCATGTGGACATCATCTGCATACCCGCTCAGCACTTCATAATCAAATTTTAGTAGGTTAAATCCGATAATCATGTCAAACTGTGCTAGTTCCTTAATCAGCTCTTGCACTTTACTTTCAGACCAATCACGAAACCCATGTCCCTTATCCCAAGACACTGCAATTGACAAACCGAACCCACGAACATTGTTCCATCCGCCCTCCACCTCTGTCGACCAACGCTGGGTTTCTAAATCAAAGAATATTTCCTTCTTCATTATTCTGGATTATAGGTTATCAGTAGCAAAAGGGTCAAGAGAATATAGTAATAGGAAGTCTTAAAGGGGCGAAACCCCTCTTAAGAAATTATCTTCCCCTTCCCCTTGATAAGGGGAAGGGGATACAGAGAACAGGGTTAAACAATCTTTTAGTCCTGAACTTTGCCTTTAGCTATGGTTACTAAATTAGCGAAGGATTCAGGTTCTCTGACTACCATATCAGCTAAGAGCTTACGGTTAATCTCAACTCCAGCCCTTTTTAAGCCATCCATAAATTGGGAATAGGTGAGGCCCTGGGCTCGGCTAGCAGCATTAACCCGTGAAATCCACAGACGCCTCATATCACCCTTTCGCTCACGGCGATGCCTATAGGCATAGCTCAATGACTTGAGCATAGACTCATGAGCTCGACGATAAAGGGAATGCTTGGTTGCCCTATACCCTTTGGTCAAGGCTAATACCTTCTTATGTCGATGACGTGTAGTTATGCCTGTCTTTACTCGTGGCACGATATCCTCCTATCTAACTCCATAAGGTAAAAGCCTTTTTACCCGAACCCTATCACTAGGACTTGTTGGTACTGTTTCATCGTAAAGGCGCTTGGTTCGTTTTGCCTTTCGCCGGCGCAAATGGCTTTTCCCACCCTTAGTCCGCATAATTTTGCCGCTACCAGTAATATGGAAGCGGCTCTGCGCTCCCTTATGGGTTTTGATTTTCGGCATCCTAGCTTCCCTCAGCCTTCCTTAATTTAGTTTTTTGAGCGGCTACAGGAGATAAAATCATAACCATTCTGGTGCCATCCATTCCAGGTTGTCTCTCCAGAGAAGCCACTTCCTTCAGTGATTCCGTCATCCTCTGCAATAGCCTCCAGCCAATCTCAGGGTGTGTGATTTCGCGTCCCCTGAACATTACACTTACCTTAACCTTGTCACCACCATCCAGCAATTTCCTTACTAACCTGGTCTTAGCTTCAAAATCATGATTATCTATTCTAGGTCGTAACCGAACCTCCCTTAACAGCGAGACCTTCTGGCTCCTCCTAGCCTCGCGCTCTTTCTTAGTTTGCTCATACTTATACTTTCCATAGTCAAGGAGGCGGCATACTGGAGGAACCGAGGTTACCGCTACCTCAACAAGGTCGAGGTTTCGCTTCCTGGCTATTTCCCGCGCCTGGTATAAGGGCATAATGCCCAACTGCTCCCCCTTCTCCCCCACGAGGCGAACCTCTTTGGCTATAATCCTCTCATTAACACGCAGCTTCTTAACTATGTCCTTATTTACCTCCTTCAAGCCTCAGCTATTTTACGGACAAGAACTATAACATACTCGCTTAGAGTAATCAAATCACAACCTTAAATCTTTTACCTTATTGGCTATGGTTCCCTTCACACTTTCCTTGAAGCTATCAAAGGATTGGGAAGCCGCTTGTTCACCACTGCGTAAACGCACGGAAACGGTAAAAGCAGCTACCTCTTTGTCACCTACTACCAGCATATATGGTATCTTATCCAACTGGGCTTGTCGAATTTTGAGGTTTACCCTTTCTGACCGAGCATCAACTTTTGTCCTCACCCCGTCGCTTCTAAGCGCAGCCTCCAACTTATAAGCATAGTCCAGATGGCGGTCAGCTACCGGTATTATCATTACCTGAAGTGGTGCCAGCCATACCGGGAAGGCGCCTCCATAATGCTCAATAAGCGAAGCAAGAAAGCGCTCCATACTACCCAGCACAGTACGGTGTATCATGGCTACCAAATGCTCTTTGCTATCTTCCCCGATGTAGGTAACATTAAAACGCTGAGGCAGGTTAAAATCAACCTGAATAGTAGGACCCTGCCATCCTCTACCTTGAGCATCCTCGAACTTAATGTCTATTTTGGGACCGTAGAATACACCTTCGCCCGGGTCTATATTATAGGTGACCTTTAGCCGCGCCAGAGCTTGGCTTAAGGTCTCAGTAGCTTCCTCCCAAGCTTGTATCGTGCCAGCATATTTCTCAGGACGAGTAGAAAGTAACACCTGGTAGCTGGTAAAACCAAAGGTGTCTATCATAAAGTGAGCTAAATCTAATACCCCTACCACCTCATCTTCTAGCTGGTCAAAACGGCAAAAAATATGGGCATCGTCCTGAGTAAAGCCCCTGACCCGGGACAGACCAAGCAATACCCCAGAGCGTTCATAACGATAAACAGTGCCCAGCTCAGCGTAACGCAGTGGTAGCTCCCGATAGCTATGTTGCCTTGTTTGATAAATCAGGATATGCCCCAAACAATTCATCGGTTTAATAATATACTCTTGCCCCTCTACCTCCATTGGGCTATACAGGTAATCACGATAAAATTCCCAGTGGCCACTGGTTATCCACAAGTCCAGTTTAGCAATATGAGGAGTGTATACCACATCATAACCACGCTTAATATGTTCAGCCTTCCAAAAATCCTCAATACCACGGCGTATCACTGCCCCTTTAGGATGCCAATGAACTAACCCCGGACCAGCTTCCTCGTGGATGCTGAAGAGGTCAAGC
>CP070810.1:219216-221897 GCA_020343755.1 Dehalococcoidia bacterium
ATACTCACACAGGAGGACTTCGGCACAATTAAACTGGTCTTGGACTATTTGCTTAAGCCTTTCCGCTTCCTCTGGTGCGCATACATGCTCCACCAAAACGTGCAGTGGACCTTTAGTTTTTACCCGTTCTCCTACCATCTCCAGTAAAGTTTGGAGCGCCTTCTTTTTAGTTCTCGGTCTGGCCACCACTACCGCCCTGCCCAAGGAGGTGGGCATCTCAGTAATGGGTTTCATACTGAGCATGTTACCAGCCATGGCAGCCGCTTTACTGATACGCCCGCTCTTTGCCAGATAGGATAGGGTATCAAAGACATATAAATGATTAATCTTTGACCTTACCTCTTCAGCTGCTTTAACTACCGCCGGCATATCTTGACCTGAAGCCGCTGCCCGGGCGGCGGCTAGTACCATTAATCCCAGACCACCTGTGGTTGACCTGGAGTCAAATACCTCTATATTAATATCCGGTAATTCGCTTTTAACCACTTCCTTGGCTTGGCTAGCTGAACCGAAGGTCAGACTCAAAACTGATGACATGGTTAGGCTGAGAATATTGTTCACTTTTTTACCTAGCTGGCGATAGACCTCAACATATTCACCTGGCGGTGGTGCTGCGGTAGTAGGGAACTGGGTTGATTTTTTAACCAGCTCAAATAGCTCAGCCGGAGTCTTTACATCTACTCTGTCCTTGTAGGTCCCACCCTCCAAGTGTAGTAGCAGGGGAAGCACCTTAATGTCATATTCCTGAATCAATTCTGGAGGAATAGAAGCAGTACTATCGGTAACAACAGCTACTTTATTCATATCAACCCCCTCCACTTTTATAATTTGACTTCCTTTATAAAGGTAGCTAACTCTGATTTGATGGCACCTATCAAGTCAGCTTCAACCGCCAGCTTAACATGATTTATCTTTACCGCCACATGAGGAGCTCGGCTAGCCCCGTGTATCTTCCGAACAATGCCATTAATCCCCCAGATGAGACCACCACCCAGGTCATGCTTTTCGTCCCTTCCGGCTAAATCCTCAAATAAGCCTAACGATTCAACAAACTTAAACACTACATTACCGACAAAAGCGTCGCAGACGATAACATTGGCTCGCCCGCTCATGATTTCACCGCCCTCTACATTGCCAATAAAATTCAAACCGCTTCTCTGGAGGAGACGATAGGTTTCCCGCGTCAGTTGGTTACCCTTAGTCTCCTCGGCGCCAATGTTTAATAGACCTACGGTGGGATTAGCCACATTGAGCAGCTTTTTACAGTAGATAGAACCTATAATGGCAAAGGTTAATAGGTGATATGGCTTACAATCAATGTTAACCCCACAATCAAACACCACCGTATTTGGAGCCGGGTCAAAGATAGCCCCACCGATTACAGGACGCTCTATCCCTTCTATCATACCCAGATACTGGATAGCAGCCGAGACTATAGCTCCGGTAGGACCGGCACCAATTAAACCATCCGCCTCCCCGTCTTTAACCATCTTGGTCGCTACCGCTATAGAGGCATTAGGCTTGCGGCGCACAGCTAGAGCCGGATTTTCGTCTTCTCTAATGAATTCATCAGCCCTGACGCAGCGAATGGGTAAACCAGAGGTATCATACTTGGCTAGCTCAGCTTCTACAATATCGGTAGGACCAACTAAGGCGATGTCAACATCGCCTTTTTCCGCAGCCAAGACCGCACCCTTGACTATATCATTGGGGGCATAGTCACCACCCATAGCATCCACCGCCACCCTTATCCTGTGACTGGGTGTCACCATCTTGTCACCATCTTGTCACCCTCTTAATTTCGCCTAATCAAGCCCGATTGAAAAGGCATAGTCAATAAGCCCTTTACCATTGTGAACAGCTACACTCGCCCCCTCTTCAGCAATATAAAGCCAGTCGAAATCAAGCTCGGATAGAAGCATATCCTTCAACTTCTCAGCTCGGTCAGCGGCTCCCCTGGTATAACCGATAGCACCATATAACTTGTTGCCATCGCCTCTCTCTTTGGTTATCTCAACCAGCTTATCCATTATCTGGGCTACGGTTTTAGCCCTGGCTATGGGCTTCACTGTTCCTCCGGTGGAAGCATCAACTTCAACGATAGACCTAAAGCTGCTTGCTGACTCGGCTTCAGCCCAGGTGCGAGCCTCAAATATCCTGCCTCCCTTATCATAATAGAAAAGGGTATCCCGGGCAGTCAAACTAGCCACATGCGGTAAGAGACGATTAACCAGTTCCAAAACCTCATCTATATTCTTGCCCTGGGCGGCTACTTTGGCCGCCGCTATGGCAAGAAAGTGAACCCCTATGCCTATTGCCCGCGAATCAACCACCTCAATCCTAGTCCCCGGCAGCTTCTTGCCAGCCACCTCCTTAGCTTTCAACGCGTTATGATATTGGGGGCTAAAAACTGAGGACATACAGATATGCAAGATAGACCCTGCTCCCTGGCTGAGCTCGGTAAAAAACCGTAAAAATTCCTCTACATTAGCTGTGGAGGTCTTAGGCAGGTTTTCCTTGGTATCTAATCGGGCATAAAGCTTATCCATATCTATCTCTGCATCCAGATAGGTTTTGCCGTCCAGAATAATAGGGCAGGGAATCAAGGTAAAGCCGTATTCCCTTGCCTTTTCATGGGTTAGGGAAACAGAATCCGCACTAATGGCTACTTTCCCCATAAT
>CP070810.1:221997-238870 GCA_020343755.1 Dehalococcoidia bacterium
GCCGTGTAGCACATGATACAGTCCGTTATAAATCCTGGTATGCTCCAGGGCTAGGATGTCTTGTGGCTGCTCAACAATGCAAATCTCAGTTCGGTCGCGCTGGTTGCTGCGGCAGATGGAACAGGGGTCGGCGTCGGTCACATTAAAACAAACCGAGCATAGCCTGGTCTTCTGTTTTATTGACACAATGGCATCGGCTAAAAGCTTGGTTTGCTCTTCCGGGGCACGCAGCAGGTAGTAGGCAAGTCGCTGGGCGCTCTTGGGTCCAATGCCAGGTAGTTTGTTAAGCTCCTGGATGAGTTTATATACCGATTCGGTGGTAGGTATGAGTCCCTGGTTCAACCTCACCCCCTTCAATCTTACTCTAAATAAAGAGCCTTAGTATATTAGGTTAGCCCTGGGAATTTAATACCCCCAAGGCACTTGGCAGCCACTTTCTGCGATTTGGCAATGGCTTCAGTTACCGCTTTTAATACTAATCCTTCTAGCACTTCGGGTTTATCAGGATTTATCACTTGGGGTGAAATTTTTATTGACTGTATTTTTTGTTGACCAGTAATAGTAACCTTGACTGCGCCTTTACCTGAGGTAGCTTCTATAATGGTGGTGCTTAACTCTTTTTGAGCCTTGTCCAGCTTTGATTTAAGTTCCCGAGCCTGATTTAGCATAGATAAATTCATTTCTCCTCCACATCAATAATTTGGGCACCCATCTTTAGTGCTGCTCGTAGCAGGTGATTAGCTTCCGGTTCATAAATACAACGCACATGGCAGGGACGCCCGAGGAAGTTACCTATGATTTTTTCGGCTATCTGTTGATTTTCAGGCTTCTCTATTTGCTCCTTATGATATGGATATCTAAAGGCTAAAATTATAGTATCGTCTTCCATTGCCACTGGCTTAACTCCAGCACTTCTGAGAATAGCAATAGCCGGGGTTCTTTTAGTATTTTCTGGAGCTTGCTCAATAACCTGCCTCCAGTTTTGTCTCATTTGTTCGATTTCACTACCTGGTTCCGGTGGGGTAATAGTCGCCTCCGGTGTTGGTGTGGGGATGTTAGTTGGCTCAGGTTTGGCTTTTGGCTGGGGTGGAGCCACTGGTGAGGGAGCCGCTGTTACTGGCTGACGCAGTTCAGGCTCGGCTTCTATAGCAAGGCTTCCCTTTTCCTCCTCTGGAGTCAGGGCACAGTCAACTAGGGCTAGCTCTAGGGGTAAGGTAGAGTAGTTATCAAAACCAAGCTCAAGCTGACCAAAGAGCTTGACTGCCTTCAATATTTGAGCTAGGGAGGCTTTAGTCGCTAGAGCCTTCAGTTCAGCTTTATCCTCGGCTGTGAAGTCTATAGCTTCGTCGGAGCCAGTCTTTATTAGGAGTAAGCCCCTGAGATATTCCACCAGTTCCCGATTGAATTGGCGTAAATCCAGGCCATCGCTATTGACACTGTTTATAGTCGCTATCCCGGCAGAAACATCATTATCTATAATGTGCTTTACCACCTCTTTGACTCGCCAGTCTCCGGTGGTACCCAGGATAGCCTGCACCTGCTGGAGTCCGACCTCAGAGCCATAATAGGTAGTTAGCTGCTCCAGCAGGTTTTCTGCGTCTCGCAGACTACCGGTGGCACTCCTAGCGATGAGCCGTAGTGCCTCTGGTTCCATATGAATGCCTTCTTGACTACAAATACGGGTGAGTTTTGAAACTATATCTGTTTGTGAGATGCGTCGGAAATCAAATCGCTGGCACCGTGACAGAATGGTGGGCAGGACTTTATGGACTTCGGTAGTGGCTAGAATAAAAATAACGTGTGGTGGTGGTTCCTCAAGCGTCTTTAACAGGGCATTAGAGGCTTCTTTAGTCAGCATATGAACTTCGTCTATAATATAGACTTTGTAGCGGGCTTGGTTAGGAGCATAGTTGACCCTCTCGCGGAGGTCTCGGATTTCGTCAATGCCGCGATTGCTAGCAGCATCTATTTCTATAACATCCAGAGCCCTACCCTCACTTATTGCTTGGCACATGGGGCAAGCATTACACGGTTCATCCTTGCCATTGGTAAGGCAATTTACTGCCTTAGCCAAGATACGACCAGTGGTGGTCTTACCTGTTCCTCGCGGACCACAAAAAAGGTAGGCGTGAGATACGCGACCACTATTGAGGGCATTACGTAGTGTCTGTGTTACCTGTTCCTGACCGACTACCTCGGCTAGGGTTTGCGGACGCCACTTACGATAAAAAACTTGGGAAGCCATCTTCGGTTGCTTTTATTATACCCCATATTATCTGGTTTCCCAAGGTTTTTGACTAAAAAATAAGTATCGAATTTTTGGGTGTCTCCCTTAAATTAACTATCCCTCTTCCTATGAAGAGGGATAGCATTCTTCAAAACAGGCTCGAATTGGCTAGTTATAATAACGAGGGTATATCCTTTGAGGCATCTTCTATTTCTCTCAGTTTGCCCTTTATTTCTTCCTGTCTCTCTTTAATCACCGAGATAAAGCTGGCCGATTTATTATAGTATTCCTTGACTTTGCTCACAGCCTTAAGTTCAGACAGGACTAGAGCTACATCCAGCACGCCCCTTTCTCTGGGGTAATCGCCATTTCTTATTACAGCCTCTGGAGCTAGGTCTCTCAGATAGTCTCCCAGTTCCTTAATTAGGTCCATATTCATTTCTTTAGCTGGTGCAGAGAGGAGATATAGGGCTCTGGCTGCATCCTTGGGGTTGCAGTTGAGTGATAGCTCACTTATGGCTTCATCCATTGCGTGAATCCCCTTGTGGGTTTCGGTGCTCTTAGCCCGAAAGTTACGGGTTCGTTCAAAGGGAAGTCTGATTAGTGGTAGTGGCGATTTACCATAGCCTATTACTGTCCATCCTACCAGAGTCTGTATTATATCTCCGGCATCAAGCATCCTTGCCCCGATGTGTTTTGGCTTTTTCTCCTCACCCGCGCAGAGTAAGTTGTAGAATGGTTCAACCATTAGGGCATTAATTTTGGCTAGGTTGTTTCTAAGTGAGAAATCCTTTCTAACATACCTTTGATTGTCAACAAGAATTACGGCGTCAGCTACTGAGCTGACTGATTTCAGGCATACGGCTGAGTTATAGATAGTTCTTTCCTCTGTAGTCTCTTCATGCTCAAAGGGAAGGATGATAAGGGCATATACTGGTTTGTCCATATAGCGCTCTTTTAACATTTTGGTTAGTATTGATATTGACCCGGAGCCGGTGCCACCGGCAGAACTGGCGATTACTAAGAAGGCGTCCGACTCAAAGAAACGCCTAGCTGTTCTTATGGCATCGATGACCTTGTCACCATCCTCTGTGGCTATCTCAGCACCCAGTTCATTTATCTTGCCTACGCCGTGACCGCCAGTCTTTCGACCGCCGATAAGGATTCTGTGCTGGTAATTAGGCCTTATGGTAGTTAGCCCGCTTAAATCAGCAGCGTCTGTGTTTACGGCGAAAGCACCAGTAATTATCTCAATGCCTCGGTAACCACGCGCCCTTCTATTTAGTCTGGCAAACTCGTCGGCAATTCTGCCGCCGCATTGTCCGAGACCTATGACTACTAATTTCATTTCTCACCTCATTATCAGTATTTTCATTATTTTAGGCATATTTATATGATAATGTCAATTAACATATACGCATTTTTGATTTTAACAGGGTTTGTATTGCAAAACTAGGTAGCGTATCATAAAATAGAAGATACGACGAAAGTGTTAAACCCTTGGGTTGGGATGCTAAGTGAGATTTGTTTTAAAGTCTTGAATGGTTGTTAAGAGATATGGAAATCGATATTGGTGCAATCGAGAAAGCAGTAGCTAGGGCTGAGATACTAAGTAAATCAGCCAGGGAAGCGGCTGAAGTATCAATAAGTGCAGCTCAAGAAGCGATAGCCAGGGCTGAGGAAATAGGCAAGTCAGCCAAGAAAGCGGCTGATCAAGCAAAAAAAGCCTCTCAGAAGGCGGTGGATAAGGCTAGGAAAGTAAGCAAGGAGGCTAAGGAGACTGCTGAAGCATCATCGAGGGCATCTGGGGAAGCGATAGCCAGGGCCGAGGAAGCAATTAGGTCGGTTAAGGAAGCGATTGAGGTTTTAACCCGAGCATTTGAAGAATCGGCAGCTAAAGCTGAAATGACAGTCAAGACGGTTAAGGAAGCTGCTGAGGCGTCAATAAAGGAGTCCGCGGCTGCGATAAGACGGGTGGAGAAAACAGGCACATTGGCTAAGGGGACGGCGGAGGAAGCAAGAAGACTATCTCGGGAAGCGGCATCCAGTGTGCAGGAAATAGGCAAGTCAGCCAAGAAAGCGGCTGATCAAGCAAAAAAAGCCTCTCAGAAGGCGGTGGAAGAGGCTGACAAGATAAGCAAGGCACTCGAGGAGTCTATCGCGGCATCAGCAAAGACCTTTGATAGGGCGATAATCCGGGCGGAAGAAACAACTAAATGGTCTCAAGAGACCGTCGAGACAGCGGCTGGAATCTTTGAGAAAGCTATAGTCGGCGCTGAGGGAGTCTGTGAGGAGTCAAAGAAAACTGCTGAGTCGGCGAGACGGGCTTCGCAGGCAGTGATAGCTAGGGCCGAGGAAATAAGCAAAGAGATTCAGGAGGCTGTTGAGGCGGCGACTAAAATGTCTCAAGAAGCGGTAAGCATGGTGGAGGAAACAGGTAAGTCGGCTAAGGAGGTTGCTGAGGCGGCGATAAAGGAATCTCAAAAGGCGGCTGAGGAAGCAAAAAGAGTATCTCAGGAAGCAATAGCTAGAGCTGAGGCAGTAAGCAAAGAATCTAAGGAAGCAGCTGAGGCGGCGAAAAGGGAGGCCAGGGAGGCAGCTGAGGCGGCGAGAAGAGCAGCCAAGGAAGCTGCTCAGGCATCAATAAAAGCGTTTGAGGCAGCGATAAGTCAGCCTGGAGGAGATAAAGTGGTTAAGGAGGCCGTTGAGGAAGTGCTAAGCCAGGCTGAGGAAACAGGCGAGTTGGCTGAGGAAGCTGCTGAGGAAACAGGTAAAAAGCCTGAGAGGACGGCTGAGACCCGTTTGGAGTTTCTAGCCAGAATGTATGCGGCTAATAAAGCCAAACAAGCTGAGGAAGAAGATAAAGAGGCCAAAAAAGTTAAACAAGCCAAGATAAAGGGAAAGACGGAGGATGAACAGCCATCTGAGGAGGGAACTTAAGCCAAAGACCGAGGAAGTTAAGGATGCCAACAGGAGGTAATATGATATAAATAGCAGAAAAAGCACAAGCCTTAACTTCTTAGCAGATTAGTAGCCGAAATAGAAAGTCTCAGGTGAAAGGAGGGTTTTTAATGAGCCAAAAAGAGGGAGTCCAGAAAGTTAGTGAACAACAAGTGGCAGAACTTCGTGAAGAAGTTCGAGAGCGGGCAGCACCAACCTTGAGTGATATTTTAGCGCGGGCTGAGAGTGCCTATGCTGCCTATCTGGAAGCTCAAAAGGAAGTGGCAAGGGCTTACAGGGGGAGTGAGATAGAAGCTGAAAAGGCGTATAAGGATAGTGAGCAGCGAGCCAAGAATGCCCGTGACGGGAGTATAAGACAAGCCATGAAAGTCCGCGATGAGATCATAGAGAAAGCCTTAAGAGCTCGGGGTGAGGCAATAGCGCACGCCGAGCAGTCCTATAGGAAGGCTATAGAGCAAGCTGAAAAGGCGTATAAGGATAGTGAGCAGCAAGCCAGCAATGGCTGTGATGAGAGTATAAGGCAAGCCTTAGGCAACTATGAGGTAGCTATAATCCAAGCCTGGAAAAAGCGTGAGAAAAATATAGCGCAGGCTTGGAAGATTTATGCCAAGGAGACGGAGAAAGAAACGGAGTCTAGAGACTGACACTTTGTTTCGGACTAGCTTACTTGATCAATTACAGTAACGTAGGTATATCCTTAAAGGCTTGCCTGAGGTCCCTATGCTCGAGCTCTATACCTTCCCTCTTCCTCATAATAATAGACAGGAGTTCAATCGTGTGGGTGAAGTAGGTTACTATTTTACTCACGCCGCTAAGCTCGGAGAGGATTACAGTAACATTGAGCGGGCCTTCCCCCCTAGGGTAATCGCCAGTCCTTATTATAGCCTCGGGAGCTATACGCTTCAGGTGGGTTCCGAGGTCACTAACTAGATTCATATCCATTTCTTTAGCTGGTGCAGAGAGGAGATATAGTCCTCTGCCTGCATCCTTTGGGTTGCACTGGAGTGACAGCTCACTTAGGGCGTTGTTCATTACTTGAACTCCCCTTTGGCTTTCAGTCATCTTTTCCCTAAAATCAAAGGGTTTTTTGATTCTCGCTTTTCGTGACTTGCTATAACCTATCACTGTCCACCCAGCTAGAGTCTGTATTATATCTCCGCCATCAAGTATCCTTGAGCCAATGTATTGGGGCTTCTTCTCTTCGCCGGCGCAGAGTAAGTTGTAGAATGGTTCAACTATTAGAGCATTAATTTTAGCTAGGTTGCTTCTAATTGAGGCGTTCTTACTGACATACCTTTGATTATCAATAAGAATTACCGCATCAGCCACTAGGTAAGTAGATTTAAGGCAGGTAGCCGAATTATAGATAGTCCTTCCCTCTACTTCTTCTTCGTGCTGAAATGGAAGGACAATAAGGTTATATAACGGTTTTTCTATATAGCGCTCTTTTAATTTTTGGGTTACTGTTGCTATTGCTCCAGAGCCGGTGCCACCAGCAGCGCCAGCAATCAATAAGAAGGCATCTGTCTCAGCGAGTCGTTCTGTTGTCCTAATAGCATCAATAATCTTGTCACTATCTTCTCTGGCTATCTCGGCACCCATCTCATTAATTTTGCCTACGCCACGACCACCAGTCCTTTGACCTCCGACGAGTATTCTATGCTGGTAATCAGGCCTTATTGTGGATAGTCCGGTCAAATCAGCAACATCAGTGTTAACGGCGAAGGCTCCGGTAATTATGTTGATCCCACGGCTGGCGCGTGCCCTTATACCTAGCCGAGCAAACTCATCAGCAACCCTACCGCCACATTGTCCGAAACCTATGACTAATAATTTCATTTTATACTTCAGTATTACCTTCGCTTTGCTATTTTAAGCACACCTTGTATGACAATGTCAATCCCTATTTAGTATGGGGTGCTTGCTGTCAGCTATAGTCCTCTATCAGTAACATAGGCAGCAAGGTCAGCCAAGCGGCAGCTATAGCCCCATTCATTGTCATACCAGGCGACCACCTTGACCATATTACCACCAATGACCATAGTGCTCGGCGCATCAACAATAGAGCTAGCCGGATTACCCTTAAAATCCATGCTGACTAGCTCATCTTGGCAATACTCCAGAATTCCATTTAGAGGTCCCTCGGCAGCCGCCTGGAAGGCCTGATTCACTTGTTCAACATCAACCTCTCTGGCTAGGTCAGCGACGAAGTCAACGACTGAGACTACAGCTACTGGAATCCTGAAGGCTAACCCGTGGAGTCTACCTTCAAGTTCAGGAATAACCCGAGTTACTGCTTTGGCGGCGCCGGTGGTGGTGGGCACAATGTTTGTCGCTGCAGCTCGAGCCCGACGTAGGTCGCGGTGGAACATATCCAAAATCCTCTGGTCATTGGTATAGGCGTGAATAGTAGTCATTAACCCCTTATCTACGCCAAAGCTTTTATGCAATACCTTGACCACAGGAGCAATGCAATTGGTAGTGCAGGAGGCATTAGATATAATTTTATGCCTAGCTGGGTCATAGTCACCTTCATTTACGCCGAGGACAATGGTTACATCTTCGTTGCGTGCCGGGGCTGAAATGATTACCTTCTTGGCGTTACCCTGTAGGTGAGCCGCTGCCTTGGTGCCATCGGTAAATAGCCCGGTTGATTCAATTACTACATCTACACCGTAGTCTTGCCACGGGATTTTTCCTGGGTCGCGTTCGGCTAACACCTTCACCTTCTTACCATCAACAATAATTGAATCCTCGGTCGCCTCTACTTCGCCTGGATAGGGACCGTAGGTGCTGTCCCATTTTAATAGGTGAGCGTTAGTCTTAGCATCAGTAAGGTCATTAACCACTACCACCTCAAGTTTACCGCTTTGGTATTGGTTAATTGACCTGAAGGTTAATCTGCCTATCCGCCCAAAGCCGTTAATGCCAATTTTGGTTGTCATTTTTGCCTCCTTTCAAATTGTAGAATGCGCCCATGCCGGCAAAATTAGCCCTTTCCCCGAGCTCGTCTTCTATTTTAAGGAGTCGATTATACTTGGCAACGCGCTCTGAGCGGCAAGGGGCGCCAGCTTTAATTAGACCTGTATTTAGCCCCACAGCTAGGTCAGCTATAGTAGTATCTTCGGTCTCACCTGAGCGGTGACTTACTATTGCCGTCCAGCCTACCTGTTGTGCCCTCTGAATAGCGGCAATGGTTTCAGTAAGGGTGCCAATTTGATTTGGTTTGATAAGAATGGAGTTAGACGCCTTTGAATTGATGCCTTGATTGAGGCGGTTTACATTAGTAGCGTAGAGGTCATCACCAACAATCTGTACTTTACTGCCCAATTTTTGAGTTAGCAGTTGCCAACCATCCCAATCATCCTCAGCCATTCCGTCCTCAATGCTAATGAGGGGATAGCTTGCTGCCCACTTGACGTAATAATCAACCATTTCCTGGCTAGTGAGTGAAGCACCTTCCTTGGTCAGGATGTATTTACCATCTTTATAGAATTGGCTAGCTGCTGGGTCTAGGGCAATACAACAGTCCTTGCCTGGCTTATAGCCTGCTTTTTCAATAGCGACTAGAACTGCCTCTATTGCCTGTTTATTTGAGGCTAATGGGGGGGCAAATCCCCCCTCGTCGCCTACATTAGTATCCAGACCTTTATCCTTAAGCACTCTTTTTAGGCTGTGATAGACCTCAGCACTTATTTGAAGAGCGTGACTGAAGTTTCTGGCTCCAGCCGGAACTACCATAAATTCTTGGAAATCTGTCGACCCCGCAGCATGCTTGCCGCCATTTAGGATATTCATCATCGGTACCGGTAGGGTATAGGTGGCTACCTTACCTAGGTAGCGGTATAGGGGTATATTATGCAGCTTGGCTGCACTGTGGGCCACAGCTAATGATGTTCCCAGAATGGCGTTAGCCCCCAGGTGTGATTTATTGGCTGTGCCATCAAGCTCGATTAGCTTGTGGTCAATAGCTGCTTGCTCGGTAACTGGCATACCGATTATAGCTGGGGCAATATGGTCTTTAACATTAGCTACCGCCTGGAGGACACCCAGTCCGTTAAACCTGGAGTTATCTCCGTCGCGGAGCTCTACCGCCTCATACTTGCCAGTGCTGGCACCAGAGGGCACCGCCGCCTTACCTATTATGCCACCGACTAGCTCTACCTCAACCTCCAGGGTAGGATTGCCCCTGGAATCTAGGATTTCCCTGGCTTTAACCCTTTCAATAGTTGACACTTTGGCTCTGGTAACCTTGATTTTGCTAGGTTATTAGTTTATAGCTAAGCTAAGAGCTTTATTTACTGCCTCGGTAGGGCTTTGGGCTGTGATAATTGAATTATCCTGTTGGTCATTTTTAGATAGTGCCCAGGTGTTTAAACTGATAACCGGGATGCCACTTTGTAAAGCGTGGCTTATCTCAGATAGGGTGCCATAGCTGCCACCAATGGCGATAACTGCTTGGGCTGATTTAACCACGGCAACATTTCTGGCGTAGCCCATCCCGGTAACGATGGGAATTTGAACATAGGGGTTTGCTGCCTGACGACTATCTCCGGGGAGAATGCCGATGGTTACCCCGCCCTCAGAACTGGCACCTTTGCAGGCTGCCTCCATCACCCCACCTAAACCACCACAGACTAAGATAGCCCTCTGTTTGGCGAGCTCACGACCTACCTCCTCAGCCAGCCGGGCTTCTTCTGACGAAGGTTGACGACCGCCGATAACGGCAATGAATGTCTTTTTACTTGTCACTCCACAAATCCTTACTTTTATATTGATTATAGATTATAGCACCTGAGCCTAAACCTTAGCAAAAACTAGTTATGATATTATCTATTAACCTCACCCCCTGTATTCCCCCTCTCCATAATATGGAGATGTATTCGTAGCATGAGGGGGAATTAATTGTGTGAGAGAGGCGAATACGGGGTAAAAAGCCTCTCTTTAACTCTCCTTACTCTGAACTGATAATAAAGGAGTTTTAGAGGGGTATAGCCCCTCTAAAAAATTACATTCCCCTTCCCCTTATCAAGGGGAAGGGGATACAGGGGATAGGGTTGATAAATATAAGACTAGTTATACTTATTCATGGCTGCCACCAGACCTTCAGCGAGGAGGCAGTAGATGGCTTCACTCACCCTGGGTATGACTTGGACTATAATCTGTTTTTCATCAGGGGTGAAATTACTAAGTACATAGGCAACAATATCAGCCTCGCTGGGTTCGGCAAAGCCTTCGGTAGTTGGTCGTCCAATACCCACCCGAAGGCGAGAGAAGTCCTGGCTGCCTAAACAGAAGATGATGGAATCAACTCCTTTGTGTCCACCAGAGCTACTACCATGGCGGATGCGGATTTTACCCACTGGGAGGTCAAGGTCATCATGGATAACTAGAAGGTCATTGAGGTTGATATTAAATTTCTTTATCAGCCGGCTAACCGACTGACCACTTAGGTTCACATAGGTCTGGGGCTTGGCCAAGACTACTTTACTATCAGCTACCTCGCCTGTACCAATTCGGGCTTTACCTTGCTTTTTATCAAATCGGATGCCTTGTTTCCTAGCAAAATGGTTAAGGCAGACAAATCCTACATTATGGCGGTTATTGGCATAACCGCGTCCCGGGTTACCTAATCCTACAATTAACTTCATTAAGACTACTTCCTACCTCACCCCCTGTATCCCCCTCTCCTTCAAAGGAGCGGGGGAGTATAGGATTTGAAGGGGCTTCGCCCCTTCAATCTACCCTTGATAAACTTCATTTTCCATGTCAAGTTATTTCCCTAGAAGCTGGAGCAACTCTTCTTCGGTGAGCTGTTTGGTGCCTAGAGCTTGGGCGCGGGCTAGTTTTGAGCCGGGGTCGGCTCCGACGACAAGGTATGTAGTCTTCGTGGTAACATCGCTTTTGGCTGTGCCACCGAGGGCTTTTATCCGTGCCTCTGCCTCTTGCCGGCTAAAAGTTTCTAACCTACCGGTAATAACGAATTCCTGTCCAGCTAAGGGTAACTCTTCGAGAGGTCTAGCTGCCTCCTCCTCTAACCGAACTCCTGCCTTTCTTAGCCTATCAATAATCCGGCGATTCTCTTCTCGTCCAAAGAAGGCGATTATGCTATCGGCAATCTTGGGGCCGACAGTGGGAACGGATAGAAGCTCTTCTTTGGAAGCATTTTGCAGTCTCCCTACGCTGCCAAAGTGTTTTGCCAGAAGCTCTGCCATTTCTTCACCGATATGACGTATACCCAAGGCAAAGATAACCCTGGCCAGTGGTGTCTCTTTGCTCTTCTCAATAGCGTTAAGCATATTGGTTACGTTCTTCTCTGCCATTCTTTCTAATTTGGTAAGCTGCTCCTTTTTATCCTTGAGGTCGTATAGGTCGGCGATATTCTTGACCAGCCCTTCCCTTAGCAGCATGGCACTCTGGGACTCGCCTATGCCCCTGATATCCATACCTCCCCGGGAAGTAAAATGCTGTAGTCGCTCGTGGACTTGAGCCGGGCAGGCAGCGTTAGAGCAGTAGTACATTACCTCGCCCTCGGGTTTAATCACCTCGGCCCCGCATACCGGGCATGCCGGGCGTTTTTTCACCTTATCAAAAATCTTTTTTAGGAGATTGAATTCCTTTTCTTGCCCGGTGCGCTTACTTGTTACTGGTCCCACCACTTCAGGTATAACCTCGCCTGCCCGTTGGACAATAACCGTATCGTTAATACGGATGTCCTTGCGTCTGACGTCGTCTTCATTGTGCAGGGCAGCCTGTCTAATAGTTACTCCCCCTACTGAGATCGGCTCCAGAATAGCATACGGGTTAAGGGTGCCAGTCCTGCCTACGCTGATACCTATATCAACCAGGCGTGTAGTGCCTTGGATAGCCGGAAACTTATAGGCTATGGCCCATCGTGGTTCATGACCAATGCTTCCCAATTGCCTTTGTAGCTTAAGCGAGTCTACTTTAACCACGATGCCATCAGCTTCATAGGGTAGGCTTTCCCGCCTCTCTACCCAAGTCTGGTGATACTGTTCAACCTGCTCAATGTTGGCAAGTAGGCTATTGTTAGGGTTTACCTTAAAGCCCAAGGACTTGAGATACTCCGTAGTTTCCCAGTGAGTTGGGGGAGTCGCCTTACCCTCAGCGTAACCCAGCATATAGATATATATATCCAGTGGGCGTTTAGCCGTAATGCGGGGGTCAAGCTGGCGCACTGAGCCGGCGGCGGCGTTCCTGGGGTTAGCGAACAGGGGCAGCCCTTCCTTAGCCCGCTCCTGATTTAGTTTATGAAAACCAGCTTTGGGCAGGAAAACCTCACCCCGCACCTCAAATCGGGGTGGTGCCTCTTTGGGCACCGAAAGTGGAATACTCCTGATGGTTCGCAGGTTCTGGGTGATATTTTCACCGCGGAAACCGTCGCCGCGGGTAGCTCCGGTAGTTAGCTGACCGTTAACATAGGTCAGGGCTACCGCTAACCCGTCAATCTTATGCTCGCAGACAAATTTGAACCGCTGTTCAGCTACCAGCTTTAAGGCTCGTGTATACCACGCCAGTAGCTCCTCCTGGGAGAAGGCGTTGCCCAAGGATAGTAGGGGCAATGGGTGTTCTACCACGCCAAAGGCTTCCACCGGGGCAGCGCCAACCCGTTGAGTAGGTGAGTCGGGGGTCAGAAACTGGGGGTACTCCTCCTCCAGCTGTTGAAGGTCCCGCATTAATAAATCGTACTCGGCATCGCTAATCTCGGGGCTATCCAGCACATAATAGCGATAGTTATGGTAGTTAATCTGAGCCCTTAGCTGCTCTATTCTTTGTTTTACCTGAGCTAAGTCCTTCATCGACCGCTTTCCATAATGATTATTCTGCTAAATTATAGCATATATCATACTGTGGCTCACTTGCGCCCTTTTAGTGGCATACAGTAAACTAGGTTAGCGCAGAATTACCTGCCCTAGATTCAATTAGAAGAGGATTAGGTAAGCATGGCTGAGATTCGCCCCTTTCAGGGCGTGCGTTATAATCAACAGTTAGTTAACGACCTGTCATCTGTTATCTGTCCCCCCTATGACATTATTACCCCTCAACTGGAGCAAGAGCTTTATCATCGAAGTGAGTATAACTTTGTCCGAATGGAGCATGGCCGGCAGTTACCCCGGGACACAATTATAGACAATAGGTATACTCGTTCAGCAGCCACCATGGAGCAGTGGCTGAAGCTAGGTGTTCTTAAGATTGATGAGGCGCCCGCCATTTATCTTCATGACCACTATTTTATGCATCAGGAAAAGCAATATAGACGCCGGGGGATAATCGTTCGTGTTAGGTTGGAGGAATGGGATAAGAAGGTGATTCGCCCTCATGAGGGCACGCTAGCCGAGCCAGGGAGTGACCGACTAAGCCTATTATGGGCGCTCCAAGCTAATACTAGCCCAATTTTAGCTCTATATGAAGACCAGGGAGAGAGCGTCTCCTCGCTGTTAGCCCTAGGGGAGCCAAGCCAGCCTATAATTAGTCTGAGCACGGCTGATGGAGAGAGTCACAATATTTTGGCTATCACTGAGCCCGGGGTTGTGAGTCAGATAGGCGCTAACTTAGCTCGCCAACCGCTTTATATTGCTGATGGACATCATCGCTATGAGAGTGCTCTTACCCATCAGCGGGAAAGACAGGCTTGCGCCCCTTCAGTCACAGGAGATGAGGGGTTTAATTTTGTGATGATGACCCTGGTAAGCTTTGCCGACCCAGGGCTTATTATTCTACCACCTCATCGGCTGGTTCGCGGTATATCAAGAGCAAGCTTAAATGAGCTACTGGCTAAGTTGAGGTCGTTCTTTAAGGTAGAAGAGTTGCCACTAAGTATGCCCGGTATTTGGCAGCGGGTCGACGATTTACTGGCTAGGAAAGATACAAATCAGGTTAGGTTAGTCCTTTTTGGTTTAGCTCCAGAGCTCCTCTATCTACTAAGGTTGCGCGACTTTACTGCTACTAGCCAGATGATACCTTACTTTCATTGTGAGCTATATAAGAGGTTAGATGTTAGTATTCTTGACCATATTATACTGGAGAAGTTACTAGGACTGGGCGGGGGCAGAGAGGAAGCATCCCTTGACTATAGTTATGATAAGCTGGACGCAGTAAGCAGGGTATTAAACCAGGAATATCAACTGGCCTTTCTGTTAACTCCGGTTAAGGCAGAAACGGTTAAAGCCGTTGCTGATGCCGGTGACCGGATGCCCAGAAAATCAACCTACTTTTATCCCAAACCACCAGCCGGACTAGTCTTCCATCGGCTGGTGTAGATGCCTAATCTCCTCTTTGCTGCTAAATAAACAAATTGGACTAATGTTACCCTGCTCAGTATGAGTCGGTGACGCTTTGGATAATCTCTGCTCCCTTATGATGGTTAAAAGCTGTAACATGTGTTTGTTTATCGTAATATCAGCGCTTTGCTCAACAGCTTTGGTTTTGGGATTGAAGGCTATGCCGAGGCCGGCTTGCCTGAGCATACATATATCAGCAATATTGTCGCCAACAGCTACAGTTCTTTCTAATGGTATTTTTGTCTTTTCTGAAAGCCTGACCAGGGCATTTAGCTTGCATACTGAGTGCTTCAGGCACCCCGTTCTATTGCTTGTCCAATTTAACGGCATCTCTACTTCCCCAGTTATCTTCCCACCCTCCACAACAAGCTTATTAGCTACAGTGCAGTTAAAGCCCAGTCTTTTCTTTAACCGCTCGGTAACTATAGTGTAACTGTCGCTAATAATAGCAAGCACATGCCCTTCTCTTTTGAGTTCTAGCGCAGTCAGTTGGGTGCCTGGTGAGAGTGGGATTTGGTTGAGGGTATCAATAATTTCCCTAACCTTTATTTCTTTCAGCAGAGACGCCACGCTTCTTGTCTTCTCGTACTCTGGAATGTTCCTTAATATTATCTCCCCTAGCTCTGCCTCAAAGCCAAATCTATGAGCCAATCTAAAAATAAACCTATCAGAAATTAAGGTGCCATCCATATCAAAGGCTATCAGTCTTGGCTCTGTAGAATAATTTGCCATCGCTATTTCTTTAATGCTGAATACGAGTCCAGATGCTCAGCCATAAGGTTGCTAAAACTGTTGATGTTTATCTTGCTGGGAGGGCGGTTAATATGAGGCTTGGCTGGTTCCTCACCTCGTTTCAGAGCCCGTTGGGCTAGTAGCTCTTTTACTATCATTTGTTTCGTCTCCTCGTCACAAAGTGACGAGTGATAGACAGTGCCAAGCCCCTGTAGCAACATTTCCTGCAAGTGCACGGTGCCTCTTTCCTCGTGAAAGTGAGGGTTTCTGCTTTCTATTTGGAAGATTTCTATCCCATACTTGGCTACCTTCTGATTAGTTGTAGGCAATACACCGCCGAAATCTTCGCAAAGGGATATCAACTCCTGTGGTTCAACTGCGTAGCCCGAAGCATAGGGCAGTATTTTTGCCAGCTTCACACTCGCAGCATGTTCGCCAGCGTTGGCTGTCTTTATGATATCGGTTTCAAATCCCGTTTTTGCTGAGATCAAAGAATTCAGGCACTTATTTGTTGTTTCTGATACACGCCCCCATTTTCTAAAGTAGATTTCGCCTGATACCTTCGGTTTGTATCGCCATAGAATCCTGACCATGGTATATGGTGACTGTGAAATACTGAAGCCAGTAGCATAGCACTTTACGTATTCCCAAACTGCCCCAGGAAAGTAATTATCAGCGTCAACAAAACCGACGTATTCTTTTTGCGCCAGCATAGCCACTAATAAACCGATTACCATCCCCTCGCTTTTGCCATCCCTTACCACCTTTCCACCTTTATTTAGCAAATCAGTATATCCAGCCTGGGCTAAAGCCTGAGCTATAACCGGGTCTTTTTGATGGATGATCAAGGCTTGACGCTGCGTAAAGTGGCAAAACTGTTCTAGGGTATCCCTTTCCATATTGAATCTGTCAGCTTCCTTTCTCTCACTGTTGGAGATAACTATTATCAGACACTCGTGGGGTACGCCGCTGATAACCCCTTCAAAGAGCTTGAGCTTCTCGTTCTTAATCGGGATAACAATAGCCATTTTCTCCTCAAAATGCTTGATAACATCCTCTTCTATTTTGACTACCGCTATTTCTTCCTTAAGCGGCAGGTCAGCCCATCTCCCAGAATCAAGTTCCAAGACTTTTTGCACATCATTTATCTTTATTGAGCCAAACCGCTCGGTGTATCTTTGCTTTTCTATGCGCATTTACTTATCCTTAGTGGCAATACGATGGCAGTTGATACTAGCACAATAGCGGCTTATTGTAAACAAAATGTTCTCGTCCAATCATTAGTGACACATTGGCTCATTCACTGTAACTATAATCAGCAACAATTACCCCAATGTTGGGAAGGAAAGCGAACCCCCCTTCAGGGCTATAACTTTACCAGTTTGGCGGTATAGACATCGGGGATGGATAGTATTTTCTGCAAGTGTTCCTCGAACAGGGGTTCGTCTAAGGCTAATACCATCAGAGCTTGTCCCCTGGGTTTTAGACGGCCCACGTGCATAGCACTAATATCTACATCGGCATCACCGGTTACCTTACTGACGGCGCTGATGAGCCCAGGACGGTCTAGGTGGTCACTAAACAGGAAGTAACCCCCGGTGGGCACAATATCAAGCCAGTAGCTATTAACCCGAACAATGTGTGATTCCCC
>CP070810.1:238970-243909 GCA_020343755.1 Dehalococcoidia bacterium
AGAAGTTGACATAAAGAAAAGGCCACCGTCCCAAATAAGCTATCTAGATTAGCCCCTGCCAGCTATTACAACCCTTCCATGAGCTTATACATAGCTTTGTAAGCCTTACCAAAATCGGGATTAACTTGGTAAAGCCTGTCTTTCAGTTCATTCATTCTCTGGGCAAATCTCTGGCTATCTTTATTCTCGACCAGATCTGCCCAGGTCTTGGCTTTTCTTTGGAAGAGCTTTTCAATTTCGGCAACATTGGGTAAATTCATTTGCAGGGAGGTGTAAAACTCAGGGTCCTCTGAAATAACACCTTCGGCCAGCGTTAGCAACAGTTTAAATGTGCTGCCACCAATCACTCTCATCTGTTTTAACTTATCAATGCTGAGTAAGGTATCAGCTGAGACTATGGCAATAAAATGGGACAGTCCAAGGATGACAGCCATCATTTCATCGTGTTCATCAGGGCTCATTAGACTGGCTCTAGCCCCTCTAGTTTCCAGGTACTCCCTGACTTTTTGGGCTAGGGCTGTCTCCTCCTCATTAGTCGGCGTCAAAACAAAGCTCTGATTGGCGATACCTCTGGCACCGGGGCCAAACATTGGGTGCACACCTAGCACTAATCCTGTTTTAATATGTTTATGCATTATTTTGACTGGGAATGCCTTGATGGAGGTAATATCTAGAATGACTTGCTCAGGGTGGGTATGGGGGCAAATCTGCTCTACCACCGGCTCAAAGTTGTCTATGGGCACTGATATTATAATGGCTTGAGCCTGCTTAGCTGCTTCTACATTGGTGGCAACCTCAACTCCCAGTTGCCTCTTTGCCTCCAGCAGCTTGCTCTCATTTCTACCGGTTATTACTACCTCGTGCCCTTCTTTTAGTAAAAAAGCGGCACACCACCGCCCCATCTTTCCCGAGCCACCAATTATTGCTACTCTCACCTGATTACCCTCACGCTTTACTTTGCCTTGGGATATGAGCCTAATATCTTTAAGAAGAGCGAAGTCCCCTCTAAGTTTTCTAGAACCTCTCGGGGTACTTTATCCTCTCGGTGACCTTCAAAGTCAAGATAAAAGTTATATTCCCACGGCTTTTGTCTCGTTGGCCTGGACTCAATCTTGGTCAGATTAATATTTCTGATGGCAAATTCTTTAAGGAACTCATACAATGCCCTTGGTTTGTGTTTGACTGAGAAAACGATAGAAGTCTTGTCGCTCCCTGAGGGTGGTGAATCTTCCTTGGATAGGATAAAGAATCGGGTAAAGTTATTTGGGGTATCTTCTATCTCACTGGCAATAATCTTCATCTTGTAGATTTCTGCCGCCCTGGCGCTAGCAATGGCGCCACCATCGGTTATTGCCTTCTCCTTTATCATTTTTACGCTGCCAGCGGTATCATAGGTTGGGATTAATTCACAGCCTAAATGCTTTAAGAAGGTCTTACATTGAGCCAGAGCTTGTGGATGGGAATAGACCCGTTTTATTAAATCCAGCCGTGCTTCTGGACTGGCTATCAGGCAATGGGAGACTCGAAGCTCTGTTTCACCGCAGACCTTAAGGCTGGAATCCAAAAACAGGTCGTATACTCGACTTATACTCCCTTCCAGCGAGTTCTCAACCGGAACAATTCCAAACTGCACCTCATCTTGCTCTACAACCTTAAACACCTCGTCCAGGCTTTCGTAGGGCTTAGTTGTGATTGAAGGCCCGAAAAACTGAAGAGCCGCTTCTTCACTATAGGCACCAACTTCACCCTGAAAAGCGACTTCCCGTCCTTGCGTCCTTTTACACGCCGTTACTATTTGTTTATAGATTCTGGCTATAACTTCCTGGCTTATGTTTTCATCTCGGGCAATGGTTTTGATATTTTGCCAAACCCCTTTTTCTCTTTCTCTGTCGTCAATTTGCTTTCCCCGTTTCTTTTTCTCCTCGCCTATTTCGTGGGCAATCCTCATCCTCTCGGCTATAAGCTTAACTATATTGGCATCGGTCTCGTCTATTTTCCTTCTTAAATCTTTTAAGTTCATTTTATTACCCTCGGGATTAGTCCAGCTCTCATAGTGAAGTCGCAGAGAGTCACTGCTATCATTGATTCTACTACCGCTACTGCTCTGGGGACGATACAGATGTCATGCCTTCCTTTGATCGTCAAAGTGGCATTCTGCATATCTTTAATGTTTACCGTCGGCTGGCTTTTAGCTATAGAGGAGGTTGGCTTAATGGCGACCCTGAGCACTATCGGCATGCCATTACTTATTCCACCAAGGATACCACCAGCGTTATTGGTCACAGTGACTATCTTACCATTTCTGATGGTAAATGGGTCGTTATTCTCTGAGCCCCTTTTTCTCGCCGCTGAGAAACCTGAGCCGAATTCAACCCCTTTGACTGCGGGAATGGCAAACAGGGCTTTGGCTAGGTCTCCGTCTAAGGTGTCAAAGACCGGTTCTCCCAGGCCGATTGGTACATTAACGGCTATGCCTTCTATAATCCCGCCAATACTATCACCCTCTTCTTTCACCTTCTCAATGGCTTTAGCCATGGCTTCGGCGGCTTTCAGGTCAGCACATTTGACCGGATTCCTTTCAACATTTTCTCTTATTTCATCAAACCCCTTGGGCTCAGCCTTTACTCCGCCTATCTCAATAGTATGAGCCAGAACCTCAATACCGATTAGATTGAGCAACTTTTTAGCAATAGCTCCAGCCATGACAAAAGTAGCGGTGATTCTACCTGAGAATCTACCTCCACCTCTGAAATCGTTAAATCCTCCGTACTTCATAAAGGCAGTATAGTCAGCGTGACCCGGTCTGGGCAGGAATCTGGTTTTTTCATACTGGCTAGAATCTATATCTCTATTCCATATCACCATACAGATGGGGGCACCGGTAGTCTTTCCACTGAAAATGCCAGAGAGAATCTCGACCTTATCCTCTTCCGCCCTCTCGGTTGCTGCCATACTTACCCCTGGTTTTCTCTTATCCACCTCCCTTTGGATATCCTCCTCAGTAATAGGTAAACCGGCCGGGCATCCATCTATAATAATTCCCACGCATCTACCATGGCTTTCACCAAAGCTGGTTATTGTGAAAAGCTTACCCAGGCTATTTCCCATTTATCTTTACCTCCCCGCCTATGCTTTTTAATACGTCCCAGAATTGTGGAAATGTCTTTGACACGCATTCGGCATCATTTATTATCGTTTCCCCAGCTGCTGAACCGAGGAGACTGAAAGCCATGGCAATCCTGTGGTCACCCTTGGAATCTATGGCTGAGCCTTTCGGTGTTGAGCCAGCGATGATTAATCTGTTTCTTTCTTCTTGGACTTTTATTCCCATTTTTTGAAGCCCTTCCCTTACTGCCGAAACTCGGTTTGATTCCTTTATCCGCCCCCTTTCTATTCCGGTGAGTTCACTCACTCCGTTTGCCGTTGCCGCTAGAACAGCTACAGTGGGCAGAAGGTCTATGCTGTCGGACAAATCAGCTCGTATAGCATTTAACCTTGACCTTCTTGCTGTGACTGAATTTTTGTCTATCTTGACCAAAGCCCCCATGTCTTTCAAGAAGTTTAATATTATTTTATCGCCTTGCCAACTTTCTGGATTTAAGTTTTCAACCTGCACCGCTCCAGATAAAGCCCCTAAAGCCAAGAAATACGAAGCTGAAGACCAGTCTCCTTCCACCTTATATTTAGTCGGTTTATATATTTGCTTTGATACTTTAAATTCCGTTAAATCCTTAGAGTAGTTTGTTTTTATTCCAAACTTCTCCAGACAGTCTAGGGTCATCAGCACAAAGGGCTTTGATTCTAACGGTGTGGTCAACCTGATTGTTACCCCCCCATCAGCAAATGGGGATATGAACAGTAGTGCCGATACAAATTGAGAGCTTATATTACCCGGTAGTTCGGCTACTCCACCGTTTAATCTTCCTCCGTCAACAACTACCGGCGCTACCTCACCTTGGCAAGAGCAGTTGACCCCTAGTTGTCTTAACGCTTGGATTAACGGTCTGACTGGCCTCTTGGCCAGAGAAGGCCCAGGGACTAATCTGCATTTACCGGGGATTAGTGAGCAGATAGCAGTCATAAATCTCAAGGTAGTGGCAGATTCACCACAGAGTAGGTCGGTGGCTGGCTTGTGGAAATTGCCTCCGTTAACCTGCCAAGAGTCCTCCTTTTGGTGGACACGAATGCCAATTTGGCTCAACACATTTACGGCAGCTTCAGTATCGTCTGAGCTTAAAGGGTGTATTATTTCAGTCTCACCCTTGGCTAGGGCAGCGCACATCAACCCCCGAATGGTATAGCTTTTTGAGGAAGGAGCTATCACCTTGCCTTTTATTTCACTTTTAGAAATTGAAGCTTTCATCCTCTTTCAGCTTGTTTATTATTTGCTCAACAATAGCCTCAACATCCAGTTTTGAGGTATCTATTTTAATATCGGCAGCTCGTTCATAAAAGGGTTTCCTGAATCTTAAAAGCTCCTGGATAGTTAGAGTGGGATTAGCTACTTTAAGGAGCGGCCTTTCTTCGGTATCGTTTGATGTCCGTTTTAGTATTATTTTTGGGGACGCAGTGAGATAGACTATTAAGGATTCCTTTCTTAGCCTATCAATGTTTATTTTATTCAGGACTACCCCGCCACCACAAGCAATAACTGCATTTTTCTTCTCGGCAACCTCCTTGGTAACCTCGATCTCAAGTTCCCGGAAAGCTATCTCACCATCCTGGTTGAATATCTCGGGTATAGTCTTCCCTGCCTTCCGCTCAATCAAAGAATCCAGCTCAATGAATTTCTTATCCAGCCTCTCCGCCAGAGCTTTGCCAACTGCAGTTTTCCCCGTCCCCATGAAACCGATGAGAGCTATATTAGTTTTCATGTTCTTGTAGCGCCTTAATTGCCTCTTCCCGCATTAGCTTGACCGGGGCTTTCACACCAGTCCAC
>CP070810.1:244009-249470 GCA_020343755.1 Dehalococcoidia bacterium
AGGGCACGGAGGTCAATCTGTGAGTAGTCTCCGGCCAGGAGACAAGACCCGGGTGGAGCGATAAAGGCTTGCCTGATTTCCCTGCCCAGTTCACCTCGGATGGGGATATTTTGCAGGTTAGGCTCGCTGGAGGAAAGCCGGCCGGTGGCTGTCCTGGTCTGATTAAAGCTGGTATGCACCCGACCGGTTTTGGGGTTTATTAAGCTGGGTAGGGCGTCAATGTAGGTTGACTTGAGCTTGGCCAACTGGCGGTAGTCTAAAATAAATTCTATTATAGGGTGGACTCCGCGCAGTTCCTCCAGCACGGCAGCCCCGGTGGAATAACCGCCCTTAGTTTTACGGGCAGGTGGCAGCTTCAACTCCTCAAATAGGACGAAGCTTAGTTGTTGGGGTGAGTTTATATTGAAGCGGTGCCCCACGCTGTTATATATCTCGGCCTCCAGCTTGAGTAACTGCTCACCGAGGCGATGAGACATCTGCCTCATTAGCTCTATATCCAGGGCGACACCGTTCCTCTCCATGCTGACCAGCACCGGTACCAGTGGCAGCTCAACCTCGGAGAACAGTTGCCATAGTCCCTGCTGGTGAAGCTCGGGGCTTAGTAATTCAGCCAGTTGTCCGGTGATGTCAGCATCAGCGCAGGAGTAATCGGCAGCCTGTTTTACCTCTACCTGTGACATAGAAAGCTGCTTAGCCCCAGAGCCAATGAGGTCTGAAATGGGCGTCATTTCAATGCCTAGCTTACTGAAAGCCAAGGCTTTCAGGCTTAGAGATTTTTCGCCCAGGAGGTAGGCAGCCAGCATAGTGTCAAAGGTCAGGTTGTTGACGGTTACCCCGTACTCAGCTAGCACCGTCATATCATACTTGCCGTTGTGGGCAAGCTTAGCTAAGGTAGCATCTTCCAGCCGAGACTTAAGCTCATTGATGACCTGGTCGAGGGGCAGTTGTTCCACCTGTCCCCAGCCGACATGACCGACTGGAATGTAGTAAGCCTCGCCCGGGGCTGGCGATAGAGATATGCCTACCAGTTGGGCTAACATAACGTTTAGGCTTGTTGTCTCCAGGTCAAAGGCAAAGGACTTAGCTGCTGACAGGCGGTTTAGCAGCTCATCAAAGGCCGAAGTGGTATTTACAATATGATAATCTTTTTCGGGGGGTGGCTTAATTTTAACCTGAGGCGAGACTTTGGGTGCTTCAACTTCGGGTAATTTAGGTAATAGGCTAGCAAACTCCAACTCGCGAAAAAGCTCAGCTACTTGCTGGCGGTCATAATGGCTAATCTGGCAGTCATCAAGGTTAAGGGTAAGCGGTACCTGGGTAACGATGGTTGCTAGCTCTTTGCTCTGGCGAGCCAGGGCTTCGTTTTGTCGCAACAGCCCCTGGAGCTTGGGTGGGGTCACCTCATCTATATGGTCGTAAATTTCTTCTATAGTGCCAAATTGCTGGATGAGCCTGACGGCTGTTTTCTCTCCGATGCCAGGGACGCCAGGGATATTATCCGAGGGGTCGCCCACCAGTCCCTTAAAGTCGGCAATATGATCAGGTTTAATGCCATATTTTTGAGATACTGCGGCTTCATCATAGAGCATAGTATTGCTGAAGGCTCGCCTCGGTTTTGGGTAGAGCAACTTTACTCGGGGTGATACCAGTTGCATAGCATCAGCGTCGCCGGTAACGATTATAGTATCAATATCCTGACGGCTGGCCTGCAGGCTGAGTGTGCCCAGAACATCGTCTGCTTCATAGCCCTCAAGCTCAAAGATAGGGATATGGAAGGCTTCCACCAGTTGTCTTACCCGCCCTAGTTGGTTGACCAATTCGTCTGGGGTTGGGGGTCGCTGTGCCTTATACTGGGCAAACATTTGGTGTCTGAAGGTAGGTGCTTTTTTATCGAAGGCGATAGCATAGTGGGTGGGTTTAAGTTCGTTTATTGCTTTCAGCAGTATAAGGGCAAAGCCGTAAACGGCGCTTACCATCTCTCCCGTCTTACTCACCGTGAGTGGTGGCAGGGCGTGGAAGGCACGATGGACAAGAGCATTGCCGTCAAGCAGCACCAAAAGTGGCTTTTTCATAGTCTCATTATAGCAGAGTAAGAGGGATGACAGAAGAAATGGGTAATATTCTGCGCTACTTTTCTGAAGGAGTCCAGCTTAGAAGTTCGACCTGTGAGGGGGTTATCTGATAGTTGTACCCGCCCACGTGTCCATAGTGTCCGCCGTATTCAAATTTGCCTTTGACCTTGATTTTTCCGTAGCGTTCATCGGGCCCCATCATCTGTTGTTGATAAAGCTGGTTATAGATTTCCAGGGGTATGCCTCCTTCAATCCAGAGCATTCTACCTCGGGGTATTAGATGCCCCTCAGCATATCCTGAATACTCCAGGCCCTCAGCCAGCACGATAATTTCAAACCCGTGAAAGTAGAAACCTTCCAGAATGATATCCTTTCCTTGGAATTGTTCCGGGCTGGAGAATAGCTGCTCAAAGGTGACTTCGTGGGCTTTAATTTTCTCTCCTGGCCATTGGCAACCCAAAATCCCCCCGATAAAAAGGCAGGCTAAAATTGCCGCCACTACCACGATATATCTTTGATTAGTTTGTAAACCTGAGACCATAGCGCTGGTATTATAGCAAGGGCAGTTAAATTAAACCAGTCCCAGAAGCATGGCTATTCCCAGACCTAGTATTATAATCCCGGCTATCAGGTGTAATTTGGTGATGTTTTTTTCCTTCCAAAGATAGACGTCGTGGACTCTGCCCAGTCCGAAATAAACAATCCCGACTATGGCTAACATAGGCACAATAAATACTAGGTTATACAAAAGCAGAATGGGGGCAGTTTGGACCATGTCGAAAACGGATAAAATACCGGCGGCAATTACATAAGGCCCAATGGTACAGGGTAATAGAAAGACGGTGACAAATACTCCGGTCAAGAAGGCTCCTCTAGTTGAGGTTATTCTGGAAAGTATCTTTTTAACTCTTGGCCGCAGGAGGAGGGGCATCTCGGTTCCCAATCCTCCTGGCTTATATCTTACGAAATCCCTGATATTCAGAATGCCAAAAACTATAGCGCCTACAGCCAGGCCTTTAAACAGCCAGAATCTAACTGTAGATAAAGCCTGGACTAGGTGGAAAAACTTGATAAAGACTAATCCGTACAAGAAGTATATTACGAATACTGCAGTAATAAACGCCGAGCCAGCGAATAATACACTTCGTCTGTTTCCAGGGTTATAGAATACAATCGTAGTCAGCATGAGCAACAAAACGGCAATGGCACATGGGTTTACGGCATCGGCTACGGCTAAAGTTAGAACTTTTGGTAAAGTAAGTGTAGGCTTAGGCACATCTGGCGGAGTAGGTTCTACCGGGGGCGGAGTAGGTTCTACCACCGGGGGAGGAATTTCTATACCTTCGCCATTCCATTGAAAAATCCAATCATCAACTAAGATTGCATTATCAAATTCAACAGTTTTCCCAGGAATCACGACCTCTGTCGTCTCTATTACTTTGAATTCGGCACCTTGTAAAATGTCAGATAAATCATCGCCAACTAGTAATTCTTTTAGTAATTCACCGTCTCCCGTGGGGCCATTCTTTATTAATACTTTCTGTTGATGCCAAATTATGGGATAACCGGGTAAGGCAGCGAGGTCTAGCTCGTTGAAATCTTGGGAGGTGCCATCAATCAAAGGGAATTTGTTGGAATCTAATTCTTCGATTGTTCCTCTAATATTGTACAAGATTGGTAATTCACCGGCAATGTACTGGTCTTGATTAAAGATTGCTTGCGGAAATTCAAATCCTGTGTTGTATGCGGAAGCATATTCATCAAACAGAGGGGCGTTTTGCTCGTACTTTTCGTAAATCTCATATTCTATTATGATTAAATCTGCATATTCTCTTGGTAGCTGCTCAAGTACCATAGGGGTAACTCTTTCACAGTGGCGGCAGCCAATTCCAGTAAAATAGACCATAAAAACATACTGGTGGGTGCTATCGTTAATTATTTGGGTTGTGCCTTCCCCAACGGTGGGGAACCCCTCTAGCTCCTCTCCATAGCACATGCCCGTCATACTATAGACTTCCCTGAAATTAAGCTCTTTCATCATATCTAAGACCTGTGGGGAGACATTTCCACATGAGTAACCGGAATAAATGAGATAGGTCTTATCCTTATCCAGCTTATCAAGCTCATCCCGAAAATTCTGAGAATAGTACTCTATGTTGATAGCATTTTCTATATGCTCATAGTCAAACGACTGTGGGAATCGCAGGTCAATAATGACGAAATCTGGGTTATCCTGGTTTTCCTGGATTAAGGCAAGCGCTTCCTGTGGAGTGATACTTTCAATTATCTGGGTTTCTACTTCTTTACCAACACAACCACCGGCTAATATAGCCCCAGTAACCAGTGATATCGAGAGCACCAGCAGCGTTAAATTTTTTCGGCCGATTTTGACCAAAGTTAGCCCCTTGCTTTCTTCTTAATCCTTAGGATAGAGTTCGCGCACTCAGGCATTGCCGACAAGGAATGCTAAAGCGGCTTTTTCATGGCTTTATTAATTATAACAGAGCGGGGGGATTTAAGTTAGCTAAATCAGCTTAGTCGGCTGGTTAGCCAAGCTAAGGCTCTATTTTACGGTTGCAGTCCTTCCCACTTCTGCTGGGTTAACCCACCCGAAATTTTGTAGACTTCCTTAAAGCCGAGTTCGGCCATCATATCTAGAGCCTTTTTGTCGATATTTCCGCATGCGCAACTGTAATAAATAAGATAGGTCTTGTCTCTATCCAGCTCATCCAGCTCGTCTCGGAAAGTGTCAGAGCGGTAATCTATGTTAATAGCGTCTTCTACATGCCACTGGGCGAATTCCTCCGGGGTCCGGATGTCAATAATGACGAAATCGGGGTTATCCTGGTTTTCCTGGATTAAGGCAAACGCTTCTTGGGCGGTAATACTTTCACTTATCTGGGGTGGTGTTTCCTGAATGGTGGGCAATCCTTCTTCTTTCCACTGATCAAGTCCGCCCGAAATATTATAGACTTCGCTAAAATTAAGCTCGGTCATTATCTCTAAAGTCTTTCTGTCGACACCTCCACATGCGCAAGTGTAATAGACGAGGTAGGTTTTGTCTTTATCCAGCGTATTAAGCTCCCACCGGAAGTCTTCGGACTGGAAAACTAAGTTGATAGCATTTTCTATATGCTCATAGTCAAACGACTGTGGGAATCGCAGGTCAATAATGACAAAATCTGGGTTATCCTGATTTTCCTGTATTAAGGCGAACGCCTCCTGAGGGGTAATATTTTCACTTATCTGAGGTGGTATTTCTTGAATAGTTGGCAATCCTTCTTCCTTCCACTGAACAAGCCCACCCGAGATACGGTAGGCTTCGGTGAAATTTAGCTCGGTCATCATATCTAAAGCACTTCGGCTTTGAGCTCCAGTTCGGCAATAAA
>CP070810.1:249570-252774 GCA_020343755.1 Dehalococcoidia bacterium
CACATCGACCTCACTGAGAGCCGGGAGGATGTGTGGCATTTCCTGCACCCATTTATCGAGATTTATGACGGCCTAATCTTCACACTAGCAGACTATGTCCAAGTAGGCCTTGGCGCTTCCAACATTTTTATCCTGCCACCTGCTATAGACCCTCTCAGCCCCAAGAACGTCGAGCTATCACCGGAGGTAATTGCTCAGACTTTATCTCCTTATGGCATGAATCTCAACCACCCCCTCATTGTTCAAGTCTCTCGCTTAGACAGAGCAAAGAACCCCTGGGGGGTAATTGATGCATACCGTCTGGTGAAACGCGAAGTCCCCTGGGTGCAACTCGCTTTAGTTGCTTCTATGGCACACGATGATCCCGATACCCGTAAGTACTTTCAGCGTATAGCTGACTATGCTGGCGGGGACTGCGATGTGTATCTTCTGACAAATCTGGTGGGCGTCGGCAATGTAGAAGTAAATGCCTTCCAGCGAGTAGCCGCGGTAGTCGTTCAAAATTCAGTGAGGGAAGGCTTCGGCCTATCAGTTTCTGAAGCTTTGTGGAAGGAGCGTCCAGTGGTTGCAGGCAATGTTGGCGGCATCCCCTTACAAATTATCTATGGCAAAACAGGCTACTTGGTTAATACTGTCCAAGAGTGTGCCAACAGGATTGTTTACCTACTCCAGCACCCCCAAGTGGCGGAGCGAATGGGGAGAGCCGGCAAAGAATACGTTCGCCAGAATTTCCTTGTTACGAGATATCTCCGAGACTATCTAAAAATCCTAAATAGACTCAGCGGTCAAGTTGAAAGTGTAGAGGAGGGGTTAGAGTATCGGCCAAGTTAAATCTATACCGCTTGACCGACAAGGGAAAGGGTTACCTCAAGTGTCTTCTCTCGCAAGATTAAGACAAAAAGCTAGTAGCGGATTTGGACAGCTAATGAGCAAAGGGGGTTAGCTGGAAACTCAGCCAAGCGAATTTAAGAACGGACAGACGCCTGGCAAAGACCTAGAGTCTGGAGGAGGTGATAAAATGGCACGGATAAGTAAACCGAGGCTAACAATTGTGAGTATGGTGATTCTTGTCGCTGTGCTCCTCGGGTCCTTGTTTGGAGGACGTACTTGGGGTAAACGCACAGGATATGACGAAGGATATGACATCGGCTATCACCAAGGTTATCAGATAGGTAATGCTGAAGGTAAGGAGCTAGGCTATACGGAAGGCTACAGTCAAGGCGAGGAAATTGGGTATAGCGAAGGCTATAGTCAAGGTAAGGAGATCGGGTATGATGAAGGCAAAGTAGTCGGGCTTAAGGAAGGTGAAGACCTAGGTTTTGAGAGGGGCAGACCTTTTGGCTTTAGTGAGGGCGAGATAGCTGGTTATAAAGAAGGCGAAGAGGTTGGGTATAACCGAGGCAAAATGGTCGGGTTTGAGGAAGGCAAAATAGTCGGTTACGAAGAAGGACGAGATTCCTGTCGGTGTCCTTGTGTCTTATTAGTGCACTGCCTACCCGATGATTGCCCAGACCCATAAGTTAGCTAATCCTCGAAAGTGAACGGCTGAGCCTCAACTAATATGCGAAAAGAGTGATAGAGAGTTCAATAGAAACTTGATATGAAATCTGTCCATCGTCTTGCCTCAACCTAGCACAATTATACTGCATGGAAGCATCCAGTGCCATGAGTTCAATGAAAAGTAAATCAATCCAAATAGCCAAGGGCCTATGTGCGCAAGTGACTTTTGATATCACACAATCTAGCGGATTGTTTAGCAGCGCTGAAGGAGCTGTCCGGCGTCCCTTACGAAAAGATTCTATTGATATTGTAAGCCTCCCTTAAAGACCGCGCCTCATAATGCCATAATTCTGTAACTCTTTCTCTTTTTATTTTATGACTTCTTTATGTCTCACTGCCTACAATGGGTGTACACCCAATTGAAGACCACCTGTGTCAGGGGAGGCAGTGTACAGAATGCTGAAAATAGGCGGAATTAGCTATGGCGAAGTATATGCTACATCCCCGAATCTGGAAGGAGTCGCTGTTTGGATACCGTCTACCAATTACCCAGTGACATTCTGGAGACTTCTACGTTCCGTTCCACTACTGGTAATATTCGGTTTTGGTACGCATGGAGGCTTCAAAATGAGACGCCTTGGCGAGTATATAGACACGGTGCACCAACGTCTAACACCTTTCAAACACTGGTTTCTGCAAACAATCGGGGTAGATCCTCAGTTTCAGGGAAATGGCTACGCAGGTAAGTTACTAAGGCCAATGTTTGCTAGAATAGGCAAGGAAGGTCTACCGTGCTATATTGAAACTCTGGACGAAACAAATGTCCAGCTATATGAGCACTTCGGTTTTAAAGTGATCGAGAAATCCACCATTCCCAAAACTAGCCTTACTAATTGGACTATGTTGAGAAAAGTCCAGTGATCTAAACATTGGCACGAATTTTAATAAACAATAGTTTTTTCAGTTATTATTAACATGCTTAAGAAAAAGGAACATAATCATGGCTTCTAACGAATTAAAGCAAAAGCTCCCTGGGTACATCGCTATAGGCCTACTTATCGGATTGACCACTTTCTGGACCTATTGGGGTGTAGGGGAGGCATACTACGAGGGTTGGTGGGGAGCCTGGTACAACCCGCTACCCTATCTGGCACCAGCAGCCGCACTTCTGGCATTGACTTTAGTGGGTATCAGATGGCCTCGGAAAGGAGGCAGGGCGATGATCATCGCCGGTGGAGGTATCTTCATAGGGTGGTTAGTAATATCCGACTTCACCGTTGCGAATCTACCAATAGCGTTCTTGCTAGGTGGGTTGGCCGCGCTGGTTGGAGTGTTATTTCTACGCGAGGCCCGTCTCCAACAACGACTGCGGGTAGAGAATTCGACACCGCCGAGAAAGTGGTTCCGTCGCAATTTGTACTATTTACTTGCTATCGGATTGCCGCTATCGGTTATTATCGCTTTTTCGATCCATTGGGTACCCATTCTGCTCAGTCGTGTAGATGACGGTGACCGAGGTGCGAGATTAATAGAAGGGAATGGAGTGGCTTTAGTGTGGGCACCGGCTGGGCCTGGCTGGTACGAGGATGTTTACTCATGGAACGATATCGCTTTTTATGGTGTGACGCCAGTTGGCTTTGGCGAGAAGCCGGGTTATGAGGATAGAGACGCTACCATAGAAGATATGAACACGACTGGCCTCTG
>CP070810.1:252874-267034 GCA_020343755.1 Dehalococcoidia bacterium
GGCATGGTGGAGGTGATTAGCCGCAGCCCATTATCCAGCGTCGTCTTGTGATACAATAGTCCACCTTTTTAGCATTATTGGTTCACATTATAGCAGAGACCTAGCTTAGTATCATAACTCTTGCTTGCCCTCAAAAACCCAAAGGTAGATGCTTCTCATGACGCTTAAGCTATAGCTTAGGACTGCGTGAGCCATTTCAGGTGTTTTTGTCCATGGGATATTGGAAACCTTGTCTCGGTCATGAGCTGATACAGTTCGCACAGCGCCCACCGCTAGGCACATGTTCTTGTGCTTTTTGTGAATTACTCCGTATTTTGCCAGCTCCTCAGCTACTTGCCCGATGCCATTTCGTCTAGAAACATCAACACCCTTCATTTTAGCTATCAAACGTAAGAAATTTTCAAAAGCTTTGCCGTTCTCCTCACAGGATTTTTCAGGGTGTTGCTCAGAGTCTATAAATGCTTGCGTTAGTCGCTGCCGCTCTGGGATTTTCAGAAACTCATAACATTGTGCTGTTAACCGCCTACCTAGGTAAAGACCGATCTCGAACTCGTTTCCCAACTTAATTTCTAATGCCTGGCTTATCGCCTTTAGTTCTTCCTTAAGCGTTTCCGCGAGGCGGAGTGCACCGGTCTTGTCACGCGCCAGAATTCCGATATCGACTCCCCATTTTGACAAGACCGGGAGAGCATTCTTAACAAGATTATTATCACCGAGCACCACGCTTGCTTTCCTCATAGCAGCCGATTCATCATCACCGTATGATAAGAATTGGCACAGAACTTCAAAAGGCCTGCAGACCTGTAGGAGTAGCTGGAACAAGCGTCGCTTCTCTGCCGGGGGCGTTCCTTTTAATGGGTTCATGTGTACATATGTGTAGTTCTCGCCACTTATCTTCTTCACAAGTCCGAGATGACTTGCATTAAGCAAGGCTTTGTAGGCTGTTGTTGACCCCACACCAGCAAATTTAGCTGCTTTCTCCGAAGAGGCAGTTCCAAGAAAATCGACTGCCTCCGTTATTCTCAGGATTGTGTCAACGGGCATGGGGTACAATTTCAAACCAATAAAAGACATTATTTACTCTGTACCTTCTTCTACGGCGAGAAGCTCTAGCATGCTCTTTAGCCTTTCGACATCCGCTCTCGTTATATCGCTTGGCACAGTAATTGTGGCACTCTTACCGCTCGACAAAGCCAATTTTAGAGAGTGAACCTGACCCATTGGTGGTGGTTTCTGCCCCGTTTCAGGGATTTCTGTTTCAGCTGGTGGTGCTTCCCCAGTGATAGCTTCGTATGTTTGACCCACTTGCAGGACATTGTTATCACCCAGAACACCAGCGAATTTGGCAGAACTGACAAATACCTTGGCTGCACTATTCTTTACTGCCTTTGCTATTTTATATTCGTTCATGAGGATGTTCGCTAGTGTCTCTAGTTTGGGAATACCTTTGCCATCGAATCTGTTTATGAGTTTCTGGTATAGCGCAGGGGAGCGAAACGCTTCGATTATCAGTTTCTTAAACTGGACATCCTTCTTTTCTTCAGTCGGGTAGAGCACGAGATTAGCACGCTCCGTAATACTCAGAAGCCCAGCTTTGGAGTCTAACAGGCCAAATTGCCTGGAGCTACTCAATTTCCCCTTGTATGACTTCGTGTTACTGCTTTTAAGTCTGAGTTCGCTGAGTAACGAGCCTTCGGCCACTTGATTGCGACCAAGTTTGTCTACTACTCGAACGAACTCTATGCAGGGACTCAAGTCATAAGACGGATACTGAGCGCTCTTCTCCCTTGCCTTTTTTGTTGTCTTGGTAATGGCTTCTTCAGACTTTTCTTCCGACATTTTCAGCACCTCCACGTTTTATTGTCTACTCGCTAATAATAGCATATATGAAAGCTAATGTCAACTTATTTTTGTGTTATTATTAGTTAATTGATTCAGAAAACTAGACTATCTAGTTAGGGCACAGATATTAGCAAAAACAGCAATATAATTAGCAATAATTAGCTTTAGCTTATGCGTAATGTCAATAACTTGAGGGTAATAAAGAGGGGCGAGGCCCCTCTTTTATATAACCAATTCCCCCTCCCTTCATAAGGGAGGGGGATAAAGGGGGTGGGTTAATAAATATCTAAAAGGGGTAAGGTAGATGATACATAAATTGACTTCATTGCTGGGCACTGGTAACATTGACAAGAGGATAGGGCTATCATGGAAAAAGTCCCCAGGCTTTCGTTATTTCCGTTAACTGCTGAGGTGAATACACAGGGTCACCTCATAATCGGTGGCTGTGATACTGTAGACCTAGCTGCCGAGTTTGGCACGCCCCTGTATCTCTTTGATGAATTTAGCTTGCGAAGTAAGTGTGCTGAGTTCAAAGCTGAGTTTGGTCAGTGCTATAGAGATACCACGGTTATTTATGCCTGTAAAGCCTTTATCACTAAGGCTCTGGCACTCATTTTAAAGGAGGAAGGGCTGGGGCTGGACGTGGTCTCTGGCGGAGAGCTCAGTATTGCCCAGTCTGTCGGCATTCCCCTAGATGAAGTCTATTTCCATGGTAATAATAAATCAGCCGAGGAATTAATGTTGACATTAAAGTGGCATATTGGTCGCATCGTGGTAGACAATTTTCACGAGCTTAACATGCTGGCTGAAATGGCTAAGGAGCAGGGCTCTATACCTGATATATTGCTGAGGCTGTCTCCCGGGGTAGAGCCGCATACTCATAAATATATTGCTACCGGTGTCGTTGATACTAAGTTCGGGTTCCCCTTACTCAGCGGGGAGGAGGCTGTAGTTCAAGCCATGTCAGCCTCTAACTTGAACTTGGTCGGTTTGCACTTCCACATAGGCTCTCTTATCTTTGAGGTCGAGCCGTATCAGGAGGCAATTGAGGCTATACTTGACTTTGCCGCTGAGATGAAGCAGAAACACGGGTTTGAACTCAAGGAACTAAATGTTGGTGGCGGGTTTGCTATCCAGTATACCCTGGATTCTCCAGCCCCACCCATTTCTGTCTATGCTGAAGTGATAGCATCTAAGGTTATTACTAAATGCCGGCAGCTAAATTTGGCACTGCCCAGGCTTATCATTGAGCCAGGAAGGTCAATAGTGGGATCGGCCGGGGTGGCACTATATACGGTGGGGGTGATCAAGGAGATACCAGGGGTCAGGTGCTATGTCTCAGTAGATGGTGGTATGGCTGACAATATCCGTCCTGCCCTATATGGGGCTAAATATGAGGCAGTGGTGGCTAATAAGATGTTGGCAGAAGAGGCAAAGGAGGTTACTATTGCCGGCAAGTTTTGCGAGTCGGGCGATATATTAATTAGAGATATTGCTCTGCCCCCAGTTTCAGCCGGTGATATTATAGCTATACCCGGCTGTGGTGCATATTGCCTGCCCCAGGCAAGCAATTTTAACGCCTCGCTTAAGCCAGCGATTGTTCTGGTCAATAAAGGTAAAGCCCGCCTTATTCGGCGCCGGGAGACCTTTACCGACCTGACCAGGTGCGATTTAGTTTAAAAGAAACGTTAGGGTAAGGGAGGTAAACTAGGATGGAAAAACATTTTGCTGCTGCTATACCACAGGAATGGATAGGACAAAAAGTTAAGGTTCTCACCAATATAGCCCTCGGTAGCGAAATTAAGGGTATACTGAGTGAAATAGGCACAGACTATATTGTAGTTGGTAAAGATATAATCAACGTTAGACATGTAGTTAAAGTTAGAAAGGCTTAGGGGCCGATGTCAGGGTGGCAAGTAGTTGGTCAAACCAAGGCTGTTTCCCTGCTCCAGCGTAGCTTGGAGAGGGAGGCGGTGGCTCATGCTTATCTTTTGGTCGGCCCCCCTCACGTGGGTAAAATGACCCTGGCTCTAGAGCTAGCTAAGGCATTGAATTGTGAGGCGTCTGAGCCCCCTTGTGGGGTGTGCGACTCGTGTCAGAAAATAGCTTTAGCCAAGCATGCTGACGTTCAGATTATAGGCTTGAACAGGGATGGTAATTCGGTGGAGAAGCCCCAGGTGGAAATCAGCATTGACCAGATTAGGCAGATGCAGCACTCAGCCAGCTTACCCCCCTTTGAAGGTAGGCACAAGGTATTTATTATTGACCGGGCTGAGCTCTTGTCCAATGAAGCAGCTAATTGCTTGCTTAAAACCCTGGAAGAGCCGGTGGGAAAGGTAATTTTTATTTTGCTAACTATTAATGAGAGGTTACTGCCAGCTACTGTTATTTCTCGTTGCCAGCGACTGGAGTTACCTCCGCTAGCAGCTACCGAGGTAGAGGCTGCCCTTAATAGTCGCTGTGACGTTGAGCCACAAAAGGCTAGACTTCTGGCTAGACTTTCCCACGGCTGTCTGGGTTGGGCGCTATCGGCTGCCTTTGATGGTGGTTTGCTTGAGCAGCGGGCTGAAAGAATGGACAGATTGCTTAGTATTATTGAGGCTGATTGTGACGAGCGCTTTGCCTACGCTACCCAGTTGGCAGCTCAATTTAGCCAGAACAGGAAGTTAGTCCAAGAGATTCTAGATTTGTGGCTTGATTATTGGCGTGACCTGCTATTAATTAAGGCAGGGTGTGATGATGCCATTACTAATGCTGATATGTTAGTTACGCTTGTTGACCAGGCTAGGGGTTATAGTTTGGTTCAAATAAGGAGCGTTATTAATAGCATTAAATCCGCTGCGGAACAGCTTAGGCAGAACGCCAATCCGCGACTGGTGCTGGAGGTATTAATGCTTGGTATTCCTAGGAGAGGCAGGTAAAGAGTGGCTGAGATTATTGGCATACGTTTCAAAAGGGCCGGTAGAGTATATTATTTCGACCCGGCAGGTATTGAGCTCGAGGTAAATGACTGGGTAGTGGTTAAGACAACCCGCGGGCTAGAGCTAGGTTGCGTAGTTATTTCGCCTAAGCAGATTTTGGACAGTGAGGTGACCGGACCATTGAAGTCAGTAGTGCGTAAGGCAGACCCCGAGGACGTTAAGCGTGCCCAGGAATTGGAAAGTAAGAGTAGAGAGGCTCTAGCTAAGTGTGGCGAGATGATTGCTAAACTACGTCTACCAATGAAGCTTTTATCTGCTGAATACGACCTTAGTGGTAAGCGCCTTACCTTTTTCTTTGGTGCTGAAGAGCGGGTTGATTTCCGTGGGCTGGTTAAGGAGTTAACCAGCCATTTCAAAGTACGGGTGGAATTACGCCAAGTAGGGCCTAGAGATGAAACCAAGCTAATAGGTGGCTTTGGTAGGTGTGGTCGTCCGCTATGTTGTATGAGCTTCTTAAGTGAGTTTAACCCGGTTTCTATTAAAATGGCCAAGGATCAGGATTTACCCCTTAACCCGATGAAGATATCGGGTATTTGTGGTCGCTTAATGTGTTGCTTGGGCTATGAGAGCGAGCTATACCATGCTGTGAGGGAGAGATTGCCCAAGATAGGGCAGCAAGTGGCTACTTCTATGGGAGGAGCCAGAGTGGTTGGATGTAATCCATTAAAGGAAACAGTTTTGGTTGAGCTAGAGAGCGGGGCGACTGTAGAACTGCCTCTCGGTGAGATTAGTATTAAGGCTGAGCATTCACCCAATCGGGGAAAAGGGGACTGAGCTATTATAGTTGTGGGTAGTTTTCATTGGGGGAGGTATTTTTGCCACTCACTCTGGGTTTGTAGGTAGTGATAAGGGATATAAAAGGGAAGGTTACCGCGTGGTGGAGAGGGGTAGCGGATTAGTTTCATTCCAGCTTTATGTGGAGCTTTGCCTGCCTTACGGCGATTACAAGATATACAGGCGCTAACCACATTTTCCCAGGAGTGTTCACCACCTCGGTGTCGTGGTATGACATGGTCTAAGGTAAGCTGCCGAGTTTCCTTACCGCAATACTGGCAGGTGTAGTGGTCACGGTTGAAAACCTCAAGGCGAGTCAGCTTTCTCTCAGGTCGGGGGCGCTTAATCATATAGGCTAATCGAATCACTGAGGGCAGGGGGAAGGTACAATGGGCTGAGTGGATGAATCCTGAACCATTCTCTAGCATCTCAGCCTTGCCTCGATAAATTAACACTACCGCTCGCCGGGCTCGACATATATTGAGTGGTTCGTAGCTCTGATTTAGCACTAGGACAGGAAGATTTACCATACTTAAGACTTCTTTCTACGCCAGATTTTTTATTTTACTAAAAAACTTCTGGCTGTTCAAGCTTTTGGGTTTGGGTGTTTTAGCTCCAGCGCCCTTTCTTGCCACTGCGAGGCGTTTTCTTTTGGCTGGGACGTAAATCACCTCGGTAGTCAGGGGCAGTAATATTGAATACTAGGCTGATTTTAGGGTCTACGAAGCGGGAGCTAATAGGACTATCAATTTCATCCAGTAAACAGCGGGTGGTAATCACTGTTGGCAGTCGGGCGTTATATCGATAGTTGATAACCTGGTAAAGTTTTTCCTGTGCCCAGGGGGTGGTTGTCTGCTCACCAAAGTCGTCCAGAATGAGTAGGGGAGCGGTCTTTACTCTTTCAAATAGCTGGTCATAGGACACCTTGCTCTCAGGGCTAAAGGTGGAGCGTAGATGGTCAAGGAAATCAGGTACTACCACGAATAAGGCTGGCTGGTTAGCTTGATAGCGGTAATTAGCGATTGCCGCTGCCAGGTGGGTTTTGCCACAGCCGTTGACCCCTTGGAATACTAGCCAGCCTTCAGGTGATTTGGCAAAATCAAGGGCTGCGCGGAACACAAGTTCCAGGTTCTCACGTTGTTCTGGCAGCAGATTAACCCGCTTCCAGTCAAATTTGTCAAAGGTCATACTTTTTTGCAGCTCAAACTCTGGTCCCCAGCCATATTCTAACCAGTCTTGTTTTTCCTCAACCACGTATATATGACAGAGGTTAGGGTCAGTTAGACGGGCGCGTATTCGGTCTTCTAGTTGTTCAATAGGGATGATGGTAACAATTACCGTAGGCAGTTCACTATTAAAGCGATGATTTAGTAATTGTTCCAATTTTTCTTTAGCCCAGGGAGTGGCAGTTTGAGCCCCCAAATCGTCTAAGACTAATAATGGAGCATTACGCACTTGGTTAAAGAATTCATCATAGACAATTTCACTATTGGGGCTGAAGGCAGAACGCAGGTGGTCTAAGAGGTCGGGGGTGGTGATAAAGAAGACAGGATAACCATGGCTAAGGCGCTCATTGGCGATAGCCGCGGCGAGGTGGGTTTTGCCACAGCCATCAGGACCAGCCAGGATTAACCATCCTTTGGGTTCATTAGCAAATTCTTTGGCTGCCTGGTAAGCTCGGGCAAATTTCTCTTGGTTAATAGGGTTGCCACTTCTCCCTTGGGGGAGAAGGTTGTCAAAGGTGAAGCGAGTTAGCGAGCCCAAGTTGCTATACCGTAGCAGGCGGGCTTGGCGCTCTTTATCTAATTCACCTCGGGTACACCGGCAGGGTATAACTCGATTAAAGTCTGGTTTCCCTGAGGGTAAACGGGGATGAACAAATCCTGCTCCGTTACAAATAGGACAAACTGCACTTGTTTTGACTTCTTCTGGTTCTTCAGCGCCTGACCATGTGGTCATATTTTTGCCTGATGTATTTATCTGGTTCAGTCTTTTTAAGATCTCGCCTATATGTTCCACTGTCTTTTCCTTCTGATGACCAGCGCTCTAAAATCCGAGCAATATATCGCCAGTTTCGTTTGTTAAGGGAAACCGCCTCCCTGATGGCATCCTTAATCCAGGCTACCGGGTATAATTTCTCTGCCTCGCGTAGTTCGTCAGCAATCATCGGGGTTAGCATGCCGATGTTCTGTTCATAAAGGGTGAAGATGTCGGGTTCTTCCTCGGTCTCAATAGGGCTTTCCCCCTCAATTTTTAGCCCGGGGAGGGAAAGCTCGCCATTTTGAATTTTAGCCACAATCTGTCTATCGGAGTCAGTGTTGAGAAAATAAATATCCTCGGGCACTCCATCTCTATCTAGTACTAAGTGAAGGAAAGTCCCCCGCTTGGTAGCCATTTCCAGGGCTTGGCGTAATACCTCGTCTGGAGATTTTGCTGCTTCCTTGAGACTGCGTATCAGGCTGGTATTAGTTAACAGCTCCCCATAAGTAACGAAGCGGGGATAACCCCGTTTGCGGTAAAGTGCCCCAAGGATATGGAGGGTTGTCTTGAGTTCAGTAATGTCGCTGATTTGTGGTAATAGTGTGCTGAAGAAAAAATTAGGCACCGGGGTAAACTGCATCTTGGCTGGGAAACCAGTAAACTGCTTCATAATAGACTCGGCTCTTCGTTAGCAATATTTTCAAACTTGGCTAGTTTGGCTACGAAACGCAAGTTTCTTTGCCCGGTAGGACCGTTACGATGCTTGGCAATTATAATCTCAGCTGGAGGTGGGTAAGTTTCGCCCGGGTGGGCATCTTCCCATTCCTTGCGAGTGGGATAATAGGCTTCATCTCGGTAGATAAACAAAACAAGGTCAGCATCCTGTTCAATACTGCCGCTTTCACGCAGGTCGGAGAGTTGAGGTTTATGTGAGGCTCGCCACTCTACAGCTCGGCTGAGCTGGGATATAGCTATCACTGGTACATTAAGCTCACGAGCTATTCCCTTAAGGGAACGAGAGATGAAGCTAATTTCCTGAACCCTGTTTTCTCCTCTGCCATTCCCCTGCATCAGTTGCAGGTAGTCGACAACAATAAGGTTGATGCCGCGCTCGTAGTAGAGTCGGCGAGCTTTGCTTCGCATCTCTATCATCCGGAGTTGGGGGGTATCATCAATATAGATTGAGGCTTCAGAAAGGATGCCAGTGGCATCCATAATCCTTTTTTCCTCCCTTTCGGTGTGAAGTCCAAGGCGAACCTGTCTTAAATTGACCTCGGATTCGCTGGACAAGAGGCGCCACACCAACGGCTCTCGTGCGCTCTCTAAGCTGAACAGAGCCACGCAAGCCCTCTGCTCCACGGCAGCATTTCTGGCGATGTTAAGAGCTAGGCTGGTTTTGCCCATGCTGGGCCTACCAGCAATGATAATCAAGTCAGAGCGCTGAAATCCGCCGAGAAATTCATCTAGCGCAGTAAAACCTGACAGCACGTAGGGGATTGCCTCAGGGTAGCCCTCCTCGGTAGGTGGGCTGGGAGTAACGGTTTCAAAATATTTGTCTAGCACTTGGCGAATATGAACAAAGTCTCGGGGGGCTCCGTGACGCAGTCTAAATAGGATATCCTCAGCCCGACTAAGACTGGCATCAACGTCGGGGCCAGCTTCATAACCGATGTCACCAATTTGTCTACCGGCAGTGATAAGGTGACGCATTGCCGATAAGCGATAAACAATTTGGGCGTAATGCTCAATATCAAGCGAGGTGGGGACTATGGATATTAGGTGGCTTAAATAGGCAGCGCCGCCGCACGCCTCCAGTTTTTTCTGTCGGTCTAGCTCTTGAGCTACTGTGATTTGGTTTATCGCCTCATCACGCTGAGAAAGTGATAGACATGCCCCATATATCCATTGATTTCGTTCGCCATAGAAGTCTTGTGCCTGGAGGAAGGTAGTAGTCTTGTGGATTGCTGCACCATCTATCAGCAGCGAGCCGATTACTGCTTCCTCAGCATCAATATCATGGGGGGGCAGCCTGTCACCATACAATTTATTCTTTCTCCTCAGCTATAACTATAACCTTTATCTTGGGCACTATATCCTTAGCTAATCTGATAACTACTTCATAGCTGCCAAGTTGATGAATAGGCTCAGCTAACTCTATTTTCCGCTTGTCAATAGCTAACCCAGCACTATTTTGCAACTCAGCAGCAATATCGGCACTGGTGACTGAGCCATACAGTCGGTCTTTAGCCCCGGCTCGAGCTTTTAGGGTAACCTCCCTCCCCTCTAGCTGGTTAGCCAGCTTAACTAGCGCATCCTCTGTTTGGGGTTGGGTAGCTAGTTTGCGCTGAATTTCTAGCAGATTAGTAGCTGGAGAATTAGCTAATAGGGCTAGCTTTTTGGGGATAAGATAGTTCCTGCCGTAGCCATTAGCTACTTCTTTTATCTCACCAGCTCTAGCCACATTGGGCACATCCTCTAAGAAGACGACCCTCATAACCTCTCCTTTTTTAATTATACTTCACCCGGTGGCAAAGTAAAAGATTCGTCCTAATATTGGGTGATAAATTTTTCAGCATAAAAAGCGGCCGTAGCTCCATCTCCGGCAGCGGTTATTGCCTGTCGGGCGGAGTTGCGGCGTATATCACCGGCGGCAAAAATACCAGGTATTTCGGTCTCCATCTTGTCATTGGTGATGACATAGCCGCCATCGTCTAACGGTAAAACGTCCTTGAGGTAGTCGGTATTAGGCTTAAGCCCAACAGATATAAAGACCCCGGCTATCTCAAGGCTAGATTTCTTGCCTGTTTTTACCTGGCGAAGCTTGATTCGTCCAACCGAATTTTCACCCTCAATTGCCTCAGCCACAGTATCCCACAAAAATTCTATTTTAGGCTCGGAGAAGGCTTTCTCTTGCATAATACTGCTGGCGCGGAGTTGATTACGGCGGTGTATCACGGTGACTTTGGAGGCAAACTTGGTCAGGTGGAGGGCTTCAGTAATTGCGGCATTACCACCACCGACTACGGCTACAGGGCGGTCTCTGAAGAAGGCAGCATCGCAGGTAGCACAGTAGGACACCCCCTTACCAGTAAATTCTTCCTCTCCAGGTATGCCCAATTTGCGCCGCTCCGAGCCGCTGGCTATAATCACTGCTTTAGCTATAAAGTTGCCTTCGGTGGTCTTTACCACTATTTGCTTTTGTTGAGGCTCGATGCCGGTAACCTCGGCGATAATAGTCTGTAGTCCATATTTTGTTGCCTGCTGGTGCATTAACTGACCCAGCTCTAAGCCGCTAATTCCCTCAGGAAAACCGGGATAGTTGTCTACTTTTTCGGCATTCAGTATCTGACCGCCAACCAATCCCTTTTCTATAAGCAGGCTATTGAGCCTAGCCCTTGAAGAGTAAAGCCCAGCGGTAAGCCCGGCTGGACCACCACCAATAATAACTACCTCATATTCTCGGTTCACGGTTTAATCTCTTCTGACAGTATCTTCAGCCAGTATTATCAATTTCTGCGATGGAGAATTCTTAGTTGCTCGGGCTTCTTTCCCATAGGTCACAACGTCCTCCCCACCGGGCAAGAACCTGACCATTGATGGAAATCTGGGCTATCTCACAGAGGTTAGGGCAGGCTTTGCATTCAAATGAGGAGATATGATACTTTTCCTCACTGGCCTCAAACCCCTTGAACTTGCTGCCATTATTGCTGCTTACCATCTCTTCATGCGCCAGTAGGGCGGCGCCTATTGCCCCCATGAGCTCATGATGAGGGGGAACAATAATTTCAGTATTAAGCTCTTCCTGAAGTGCCTTTACTATAGCCCGATTAAAGGCAACCCCGCCCTGAAATACTACCGGAGGTCTAATATCCTTGCCTAAGCCAACATTATTGAGGTAATTGCGGACTAATGCCTGGCACAGACCGTAGAGAATATCCTTAATGTGATGCCCCATTTGTTGTTTGTGTATCATGTCTGATTCAGCAAAAACGGTGCATCGTCCAGCAATGCGCACCGGTGTCTTACTATCTAGCGCTTGGTTGGCGAATTCCTCAATACTCATATCGAGACGCAGTGCCTGGTGGTCAAGGAAGCTACCGGTGCCGGCAGCACATACGGTATTCATGCCGAAGTCAGTTACTATCCCATCTCTAATAATGATAATCTTACTATCTTGTCCTCCAATTTCAACGATGGTTTGCACCTCAGGGATATGGCGCAAGGTAGCTACAGCATGACTGGTAATCTCGTTCTTGACTAAATCAGCGCCGACAATAACCCCAGCTAGATAGCGAGCACTCCCAGTGGTAGCCACACCACAAATATCAACCTCTTTAGGCAGTTGCTGTTTGATTTGTGTCAGCCCTTGCTGCACCATTTGGACAGGCTTGCCTTGTGTCAGCAGGTAGATGTGGCTAATAAGCTCGCCATCTTTATCCACTACAGCAAACTTGGTAGTTACTGAGCCAACGTCAATACCTATATAGGCTTCCATTATCTTCCCTTATGCTGCGTGTTATTGCGGGCTCGTCGCCGGCTTTTTAGTAGGTCGACAAATGCCTCCAGTCGGGTTAACATGCCTGTCCGGTTCATTTGCTCGTCGCAAAGTATGGTTAACACCGGGATATTTTCCTTGGTTGATGACATAATATTTTGGGCGACTATTTCAGGCATGCAGGTGAATGGAGCAAGATGAATTAAGCCATCATACTCTTTGGCGTGGAGCACCTTTTCTCCTACTGTTTCCCAGCCATCACCGCCAACATCCCGCTTGAGGTAGGGTAGAGCTGCCTTATGAATCTTGCTTTTCTCGTCCAAACCCAGGTAATTAAAAAAGAAACTGAATTTACCCCACGCTGAGATGAAGGTTCTCCGTCTTACCTCTACCCCCAGCTTACCCAACTCGCTCTCTATGTTTAGATTGGAGAACGGCTCCAGCGTCACATAGAATTCCCCTATTATGCCCACTATCAGTGGGTTAGCCTGGGTATCCTTAGCTACATGATTAAGCTGGTCAATGTAGTCTCGTTGCACCTTCTTCAGGGTATGATAATCATCGGCATTATCAATAGCTTCAATTGCTTTGGCATATAGCCGATTAGCTGTCCCCTTTACTTGCTCTACAGCACGCACTTTTTGTACCACTCGCTCTATTTTATCCATGGCGATTTGCTTAGCTATACCGAAGCGAAGGGCTGATATAACCCTAAACCAGGAGGCATTATTTGACAAGCGCTTACTTAATTTGATTAAGCCCAATAGCCTATCTTTTGACAGGTTCAAGCTAATCATTTCAAAATTATATCCTAGGTCGCGAAGAATTTGTTCCTGTGTCTTAGCGTAGTAGCCCAGGCGACAGATGCCGGCGCCGCTAGCTATAACTAGGGTGTCTGCCCCTAGCTCACAGGCTTCAATCAGGTTACCTAGGCTCAGTTTGAATGGGAGGCATAACCCTTCAGGGGAGTACTTGGCACCTAGGGATAGGGTGTGCTGGCTATTGGCTGGTGGTAGTATCAGGCCGCCACCGAGCCTTTGAGCCCAAGCTTTAATCATGATAGATAGATTGCCCAGATGAGATATGCCTACACGCATACTTCTATCTGCCTTCTTTTTCTTCTGTTTATCATATCAAGGAAGGCTTCCAGCCTGGTAACTACTCCACCTTCGGTAGTGTGTTCTTCCAGGGTAAGGCTCATAAAGGTGGTAGCTCTTAGCTTGGCCGCCCGTCGGTGCACCATATCCATCATTTGCGAATCAGGTCCGCAACCAAACGTCATTAGGCCAATAACACCATCGACTCTAGTTTCTAGGTAGTGCACTCCGGCGCCTACTACCTCGTCCTCGTATGTCCAGTGGGCTTTGCCGACTAATCTAGTTGTGGCCGATTCAAGCTCCTCAGTAGTGAGCATCTCCGGTGTCAGCACCTTATTGTCAGCCTGCTCAAGGCGGTGGATAAGGCGGTGACTTATATGTTCATCATAGAGGATATAGGGGTGACCAATGAGAGCAATAGTGGCTTGTGTTGAAGTTGGTGCTTTTAGCTCAACTTCGCCGGTCATCTTGGCTATTGCCTGCGGAGGAGTTAAGCCTTGACTGGACATTAGCTGTCGGTATTTCAGGTGGGCTTGCCAGGCAGCTAGGCTAGCTTGTCTGACCTTAAATGGATTCCAGGTGAAATGCCGTCCCAGTTTATAAATAGCTTGATACAGGTGGCGTTTGCCTTTATTAACATCTATCTCTATATCTAGGATAGGGGGCGATTCGGGAATAACTGCTTTGGTCATATCAGGTAAGCCAAGAAACTTGGAACAGTTGTAAATTTTGCTTTTCACACTGCGGACGGCAGGAATAAAAATATAATCGCACTTATCTACCAAAGAAAGAACATGCCCCAAGAAAACCTTTACTGGCAAGCAGGTATCAGCTACCACCCGAGACGAGCCTTCTGATACCATAACCTGAGTGGTTGGTGGTGAAACCACCACTTCTGCCCCCAGTTCTTCAAAGAAGGTCTTCCACATCGGGAAATATTGATAATAGAGTAGAGCTTTGGGGATGCCTATCTTAATCATTTTTGCTGGAA
>CP070810.1:267134-272719 GCA_020343755.1 Dehalococcoidia bacterium
CCTGCGCTCCCCATGTCTCCATCAGGATGCGCCGATATGGCTTTTGCTCGTAACTAATCTTGACCATATAGACCTTTAATTCAACATCGAAGAACGCGCAGCCCATAGCCAGAGCACTTCCCCACTGCCCGGCGCCAGTCTCGGTAGATATGCGCTTGAACCCCTCTTTCTTAGCATAGTAGGCTTGAGCAATGGCAGTGTTAGGCTTGTGACTGCCGGCCTGGCTGGTTCCCTCGTATTTATAGAAAATCTTGGCTGGTGTATCTAGAGTCTTCTCTAGTCGATATGCCCGATGCAAAACTGTTGGTCTGTAGGTGCGGTAAGCAGCCTGCACCTCTTCTGGAATTTCAATATAGCGCTCGGTACTAAACTCCTGTTTGTTAATAGCGTCGGGGAAGAGTGGTGGAGGCAGGGGCATATCCAGTGGACAAGGCTCCTTGGTGACAGGGTGGTGGTAGGGTGGTAATGGCTCAGGCAAATCGGGCAGGACATTGTACCAATGAGTTGGCATATCCTTCTGGTCAAGAAAGTACATTGTTCGTTCCATTTGATTCCTCCTCTGTAAAGGAAATTTTTATTCTCCTCTTTCTTATAGATTTGCCTCTAGATAGGTTATCTTCTTGGCCCCCACGGGGCCACTGCCACGACATAGTAAACATATTTTGCCTCCTTAATAAAAAATCTCTCGTCCCTTAAAGGGGCGGGAGATTTACTTCCGCGGTGCCACCCTTCTTAGCCCAACTCTACACGCCAGAGTTAAAAACTACCTCTTTCAGGTACGGAGGTTATACTATATTACCTCGATACCCTGGGATTTGATAACGCTTCCCTGGCGACAAAGCCTACTTGCTAGCTAATTTAGCTACTTTCGGTTTGTGGCTCCCAAGTCCATTCACCTTCCGCGCCAGCATCGACTCACACCTTACCCGACTCTCTGTGCCTCGCCTGAAGCCTACTAGTCTTGTTCACAGCCTTTACTATATTCTATTTGAAAAAAAGTAACACACTATTGATTATTTGTCAATAGTATGTAAAACTGACCGACATTGGTAGGCTAGATGGTGTATAATGGATAATGCTGAATTATCTACCCCTAAAGCTACAGCCCATGGATAGGAGGTGAGTTCAATGGCAGCTAAGGCTTTTGTTCTAATCGAAACCGCGGTGGGTAAAAATAAGGAGGTTGTTGCCGCTCTCAGTCAACTTGAAGGAATGAAATCGGTTGATACTGTAACTGGGCCCTATGATATTATTGCCATAATAGAAGGCAAAAACTTGAACGACGTTGGTGACTTAGTTACTGGCAAAATCCATCCTGTAGCTGGCATTACCAGAACAGTAACTTGCTTAGCAATAGCAGGCGCTTAACTCGGTTACCTTTTGATTTCAAATCTAAGTATGTCAAAGTTCAGTCTATCAAGAGGCGGATACCGTGAAGGTGGTTATCGCCCCACAGGGCTTTAAAGGGAATCTTACTGCCCTTCAAGTATCTCGGGCTATCGATAGCGGGGTTAGACGTGTAATTCCCGACGTGGTGACTGCTCTCGTACCGATGGCTGATGGGGGGGAGGGAACGATGCAAGCCCTGGTTGATGCCATTGGAGGAGAGATGATGCCAGTGGAGGTAACCGACCCGATGGGAGGGCGGGTCATTGCCCACTGGGGATTTTTGAGTGATGGAGTTACCGCCGTTATTGAGATGGCCGCTGCCTCTGGTCTTAGCTTGGTCCCTCTCCAGGAGCGCAATCCGTTATTGGCTACTACCTATGGCACTGGAGAGTTAATCCGTTATGCCCTGGGAAAAGGCTGCCGAAAATTCATCATTGGCATTGGTGGCAGTGCTACTAATGATGGTGGTGCCGGCATGGCTCAGGCCTTAGGTGTCAATTTGCTTGACGCTAAAGGAAGGCCCATGGCTTGGGGTGGGGTAGCACTGGCTGACCTAGACAAAATCGATATTACAACTATAGACCCACGCTTAGCTGATTGTGACGTCCTCTTGGCCTGTGACGTTACTAATCCCCTTTGTGGTCCTCAGGGAGCGTCTTGTGTTTACGGTCCCCAGAAGGGAGCTAGTGCGGAAATGGTAGCCCAGCTTGATGCGGCATTGGCTCACTATGCCGAGGTTATTAAAATGGACCTCAATATTGACATTAGAGATGTTCCTGGAGCTGGGGCAGCCGGGGGGTTGGGAGCTGGACTCATTGTTTTTCTCAAGGCTAAGGTACTACCTGGTGTGGATATTGTTATCCAAGCCACCGGTCTTGTTGAGCACCTGAAAGATGCTGTCCTTGTCTTTACCGGTGAGGGCAGAATCGATAACCAAACGGCTTGTGGCAAGACGCCGGTAGGGGTTGCTCGAAGAGCCAAGGCCTTTGGCTTACCGGTCATAGCTATCGCTGGTGAGATTGGCAGTGGTTATCAAGCGGTCTATGAGCAGGGAATAGACACTGTTTTCAGCATTGCTCCTGGACCTATCAGCTTTAGCCAATCCACGGAGATGGCAGAAAAGCTAATCACCGATGTTGCCGAGCGCGCCATTCGATTATTTATATGTGGCAGGCAGGGTCGGGGGCACTAAAAATATTAAGGGGGTAGCGAATGCCTCTTATTAGGTTACCTCAATTAGCCTGGTACGGGACTAAAGAACTTGAGCTTCCTCTACCTGATAGTTGGCAGGCGGAGGTTTATAACATGGCTGGTTTTGACCGTCCAGCTATGAAGCCAGACGAAATTAAGGTCGCCATAACTAATCTAATTGGCTCATCACCTATCAGGGAGCTTGCCCGGGGGAAGAATGAGGTTGTCATCATATTTGATGACATGACCCGGGTTACCAGGGTGGCCGAGTTAGTGCCTTTTATTCTAGAAGAGCTGGCTGAGGCTGGCATTTCGGATAACAGGATTCAGTTCATTTGTGCCACCGGCGCTCATATGGCATGTGATAGGTTGAGTTTTGTTAACAAGCTTGGTGAGGCCATCGTGGCCAGATTCCCGGTATACAATCACAATCCATTTAATAATTGCACCTATGTTGGTACTACCAGCTATGGAACTGATATTTACATTAATGCTGAGGTAATGAAGTGCGACCTCAAGATTGCTATTGGCTCGGTAGTTCCTCATCCTAGTACCGGGTTTGGCGGTGGGGGTAAGATTATTCTACCCGGGGTATCCTCTGTGGAAACTATTGAGCATTTTCATCGTCTGGAGGCTGAATTCAAGCAGAAGTACCCGAGTAAGCTGATTTCGGGGATGGGAGTTTTTGATGATAACCCGTTGCGACTTAATATTGAGGAGGCTACCGCTCTAGCCGGTCTGGATGTAAAGATAGACTGCATAGTTAATTCCAGCGGAGAGACGGTAGCCATCTTTGCTGGGGCTCCAAAACCAACCTGGGCAGCGGCGGTTAGTGAAGCCAAGGCTCATTATCTCACCCCGGAGACAAAGGGGGAGGGAATTGTCATCGCTAACACCTTCGCCAAAGCCAATGAAGCAATCATGATTGGCTTGAACACTGCTTTTAGTGCGGTGGGTGATAACGGTGGGGATGTTGTCCTTATCGCTAACGCTCCCGGTGGGCAGGTTACCCATTATTTAATGAGCGATTTTGGTAAAACGACTAGTGGCAAGCTGAAGTTGCTGGCAAAGATTCCTCAAAATGTCAATCATGTGATTATCTACACCGAATATTCTGATATTGCCGGTCGCGGCAATATTGAGGAGTCAGCTAAAGTTTTGTTTGTAAGTAATTGGGATGACGCCCTGCAGGCTCTTCAGCAATTTCACCGGGCTGAGACTAAGGTAGCAGTGCTTCCCAATGGTGAGATTCAATACTTTCTTTCCCAAATCGAAGAGAGGATATGAACGCGGGTTTATTTAGTGAATTTTTAGTCAGCAATGATAAACTTCGGGTGTATGGCGGGGATAGACTAATCTTTACCTCAAGTAGAGATGGTTTATTGTCTTTAATCGAATACATTGATAAGCTTTCTCCTCTTAAGAAGGATATCACCGTCTTTGACCGGGTGGTTGGCAATGCCGCCGCTTTACTCTTAAAAAGAATATTTTGTCGTGAAGTTTATAGTCCTTTAGGTAGTGAACTCGCGGTTAAGACATTGCGCCGCTTTAGTATCGACTATCACTTTGGTGAAATTGTGCCATATATACGAGGCCGTGGTCAGCAAGGTATGTGCCCGATGGAGAAATTATCACTAGGCAAGAGCCCTGAAGAGTTTTATCAGGCGTGCCTATCCTTAGATTTAGGCCATGGCTTCTAGCCTCATTACTACCTCATTTATAGCTTGTTCAGCAGTAGATGCCCCGGCAGTTATACCTATATGGTGTTGACCTTGTAGCCAGGAGGATTGGATTTCGTCGGCGGTTTCAACTAGATAGGTTGTAATAACCTTAGAGCATAGCTGGGCAAGGCAGTTAGTGTTAGCACTGGTATGACTACCGATAACCAGCATCAAGTCAACTCTACTAGCTAGCTCAAGGGCGGCTGCCTGTCGTTGTCTAATGTCGTGGCATACAGTATCAATAACACGTAGCTCGGAGTCTTTAGCCAAGGCAGTATCAATAAGTTTCTTTACGAATTGGGTAAAATGAGCTGGAATTTGAGTTGTCTGGGATAGAACGCCTAGGCGGCGAGGCAGAGGGTCAAGCTTGGCTATAAATCTGTCATCTAGCGTAGCCTCACCTCTACCATTAGCCCAACCAAGAACGCCCTTGACTTCGGGGTGGTTAGCATCGCCATATATGATGACAAAGAATCCAGATTTGGTTAATTTTCGAGCGGCAACCTGGGTTCGATGAACAAAAGGACAAGTAGCATCAATTATGTTAATATGTCGAGCTCGGATTTCCTGCTCTAGTTGGGGGCTCACCCCGTGAGTGCCGATGGCTACAACGTTACCCTGTACGTCATCTAAATCTGTGGCTACCCTGACCCCAATTTGAGCCAGTCTTTGTAGTACCTGTTGGTTATGTACCACCGCCCCCAACGTTTCTATGCCACCATGCTCACGGACAGCCTTTTCTAAGATATTGATGGCTCGCTTAACCCCAAAGCAAAGTCCTATTCCAGCCGCTTTCTCAATTCTTATCGCCATCTAGTCTCTGCATTTAGCATAGTGTCCTCGATATTCAGGGGGTAGCAGTTCGGCTATACGCTCCATTATATAATCGGCCAGCTTAGCAAGCTCTGCCTTGGTCAAGTTTTTACTGACCGGTGGCAAATAGAAAGGGCGGCCAATATTCACCGTTACCTCAGGACGGTGCAATAACCCCCGGCCTATGCCTTTAGTAGCGTGTTCTAGTCCGGTAATGCCTACGGGAAGAATAGGAACACTATTATGTGAGGCTATCAATGCTGAGCCTGGGTAAGCCGGTTTTAGTTGGGCAGTCCTACTCCTTGTTCCCTCAGGAAACATGGCTAGAACTTGACCAGTGTCGAGAACTTGGTTTGCCAGCTGCAATGCCTGTCTATCCATTATTCCCCCTCTACGCACTGGAAAGGCACCAAAGGCATTTGCCAGGCGTCTTAATACCCGGGGACGAAATAGCTCCTCCTTGGCCATAAA
>CP070810.1:272819-276233 GCA_020343755.1 Dehalococcoidia bacterium
ATACCTTTGGAGAATAGTTTAACGGAAGCTCTATGGCGCAGGGTATCTCACCTCTATGCTCAACACGAATTCGAGTGTAGGCTACGTTTGACCATCCGCCTTCTACTGCGCCGTATGTACTGTATTCCCTCCTCCATACCCTGTCTACAATCACCTTTCTATCCATAACAGCATGTCCTCCCTGGACTTTTTAATGCGACGAACTAAAATCAAAAAAGGCACCAGTCACCACCATGTCATTCAGCGGTTCTAGTGCCCTTTCATCATCTCCCCAACTCCTAAACCAGCGCTACAATTGTATCATTTCAAGGTTAGTTTACGTATGTGGACTCTAATTGTACTCTATTTTACATAGTTGTCAATACCCTTAAGAAAAAGGTGTCAAGTTAGACATTGCGGAATAAAACAATTGACAGTGAAGTTGACAATTCATTTGCGGAAATGACCGAGGTAACAGTTCGTCATAAAGTTAACTGCGAAGGGACCTGTCGGCTACAGAAGGCAGTTATTTCCTACTCTGAGGCTTACACTGGTTTTTGCAAACAGAATTCCTTTAGTGTATAATATCTACGGTGGTTTCAGGTTAGGTTATTACATACTTAGTTAAATTACTTTAGATTTGCCCAAGTGGTGGATGACCTACTCAAACCAACTATTTAAAAGAGAGGAGGTCATCCAATGGATTTTCAGGACAAGTCGATCCAGTGTTCCGATTGTGGGGCTACCTTTACTTTCAGCGCTGAGGAGCAAGAGGTTTTCCAATCCAGGGGCTATACAAACGAGCCCAAGCGCTGTCCCTCATGCCGCCAGGCAAGGAAGTCACAGCGCTACGGAAACAGCAGCTACGGGTCTAGGCGCCAGATGTTTCCCGTGACATGCGCCCAGTGTGGCAAAGACACCGAAGTGCCCTTTGAACCTCGCGAAGGTAGGCCAGTGTATTGTAGCGATTGCTACAGAACGGTCAGACTCAACAGATAACTCGGCTTATAATCTTAGGAGCATACATAGGCCGGAATCCCTGGCTTATGTATGCTCCAGCTAGAATGTGTTGGTGTGTTATGTCGTTAGAAGTTTGGATACGCGAAGGTGAATCCCAAGACTCCCTGTTACGACGCTTTCAAAGGATGGTACAGGTGAGTGGAATTCTGCGCGAGGTAAAGGCTCATCGCTATTTTCTGCCTAGGGGAGAGGCGTTGCGACTCAAAGCAAGAAAGAGCGCAAGAAGAAGGCAAAAACAGCTGGCAAGGAGCTAATTAGTAATAACCATAACCTAATGAAAGGAGCATTAATATGAAGATATATGTGGGCAACTTATCTTATGATGTCACTGAAGAGGAATTAAGGCAAGAATTCGCGGCTTTTGGAGAGGTTGAATCTGTAAATATCATAACGGACAAGTATAGTGGACGGCCAAGAGGATTCGGATTTGTTGAAATGCCATCAGTGTCTGAAGGTCAAGCTGCAATTACTGCTCTGAACGGGAAAACTTTAAAGGATCGGACGCTAAATGTTAATGCGGCTCGACCTCGCTCTGATAACAGAGGCGGCGGGTTTGGCGGGGGAAGACAGAGAAGATATTAAACTCCTTCTTCATTTATTTTTGCTTAAGACACACAAAATATATTCATAACCCCGAAGGGCTATTAGTTTAGGCGTTAGTGACAAACCGTAGGTCAAGCCTAACCCAATCATCAAAGAAGGACGGGAAATATGAATATCTATGTGGGCAACTTATCTCTCGAGGTTACTAAGGAGGAACTGCGACGAGAATTCATGGCTTTCGGAGAAGTGATATCTGTAACCATTATGAACGATAAGTATATTGGTAGCGGGCAATCTAGGGGGTACGGATTTGTTGAAATGCCATCAGTGTCTGAAGGTCAAGCTGCAATTACTGCCCTCAATGGGAAAACACTTAGGCATAGGACGATTGATGTTATTCAGGCCCTCCCTCTTTCTGACAACGGGGTCAATGGCTCCTATAGTCACAAGAGAGGAGGCAGGTACAGTAGGAGTGTGAGACAGAGAAGAAGCTAAACCTTTAGTCATAATCTATATGCCTAAGATGTTAACAATCAGCCAAAATGTGCCATCTTACAACAAAAACTTCTTAATCGCTTCGGCTAGACCACTGCGCTCAACGTCCAGGGTAATGTAGTCGGCGGTTGCCTTGACCTCAGCCGGGGCGTTGCCCATAGCAATGCCCAGACCGGCGGTAGATAGGAGAGGGATGTCATTAGTCCCATCGCCTATGGCTATAACCTCAGTCAAAGAAATCCCTAAATGTGATGCTAGTGCTTTCAATGCTTCCCCTTTAGATACCCCAGGGGCAACTACATTGATAAAATCAACGCCAGGGAAAGCCGGGGTTCTAACCCAGGAAAAGTGGAGGCTAGACTTAAACTGAAGGTGGAAATCTCTGGCTTTAGCTGCTTCTTGGGGGGAGGTGGTTACCAGTCCGAATTTAATAATTCTCTCCCGCTCCCATATGTTGTCGAAATCTACCAAGATAGGTTTGATATCGAAGAAATCGCGGTGAGTGATAGACGACCAGGTTTCCCGCTCGATAAAATAATGGGTCGTGGAATACAAGTCCGCGTTTATGTCATTTAGATGAGCAAATTCAACCGCTTGCTTCAGTACTGCCTTACCAAGTGGTTGAATATAAACTTCTTCATTTTGGGCGGGATTGCTGACCAAAGCGCCATCAAAGAATATATGATAGCCATCTAATGCCATTTGGCGAATGATACGCAAGCAGGCTTGAGCAGCTCGCCCGGTAGATAAAGAAACCTTTATCCCTGAGGCGCAAGCTTTGGCCAGTGCTTCTCTGTCCTCGGGTAAAATATTTCCGTCCTTACCTACTAGCGTGCCGTCTATATCTATTACTAAAAGCTTATAAGGGTGATTTATCACTCCTGTCTCCGTAGAGCCACTAGCTGCCAGTATACCACCAACGTACCCCCGCTACCAACTGACGGAATCGCTTATTAAACAGGAAGGTTTACAATACCTATATTGGTTAGTATAATAGCCTTTGGCTAGGGGAGCCCATCCTGTTTTTAGATGGGAACCTGACCTGGCTTAACAGCATCACCAATTGCCTATCAACTGTTAAATGCGGCTGAGCTTGCTGTTAAGGCCATGAGGTAGGTTATGGCACCTTCCCTTTAAGCTGCAGAGGACTACCCAGATGGAGCCTGATGTCAAGGAACAATTAGATAACATATTGTCGCAATATGATGGAGAGAGTGGTGACCTTATCCCTATCCTCCAAGAAGCTCAAGGGAAGTTTGGCTATTTGCCTAAACAGGTGATGCAGGGAATCGCCAAGTTTCTACGGTTACCGGAGAGCACTGTTTACGGAGTGAGCACCTTCTACGCTCAGTTTAAGCTCACTCCTACCGGTAAGAG
>CP070810.1:276333-280155 GCA_020343755.1 Dehalococcoidia bacterium
ATATTACCGTCTCTATCTCTTTCCCTTATCTCCCTCATCTTTCTATCCCAGCCTGGTTCCACCCCAAACTGGGTGACAGTTGGCCCAGCGTTTATCTGCACCACCTTAGACTCGACTCCATAACTGGCTAGAGCCTCTTCAATAAGCCTGGCTCTCTCCATGTTGTCAGCCTGACCAAACTCAACCTCAGGAGACCTATCTAGAATATCAATAGGCGGTAACCGCCAGCCATCAACGGTAATTAAATCTGGCGATTCACCGTATTTCTTCCACACTTCCTGAGCTACCTGTCGTAATTCTTGCTGAGCCGGGGTGGGAGTAGGTGGGGTGGTTATAGGTGGAGTGGTTATAGGTTGCCTTTCGGCTTCTATCCTTTGCGGGGGTGGGGTTATGGTAATCGAAGGGGGTGTTGGCTCCTGTGGAATTACTGGTCTGGGTGCCGGTCGCCTTTCAAGCTGCTTCCGTAGCCAGGAGTTAGCCTTTTTGGCAGCATTAGTGAAAACCCCGGGAACTACTAAGATAGCGCCGACAAAGAAAAGTCCTGCTATCCGGAGAATACCTATATAGTTTGGGTAGCCAATGATACTTAGACCAATCTTACCGCCGAGAGCAAAGAAGCCCAATATTCCCCAGATAGCTACGGTGAAGGCAACACCACCTAGCCACTGACGAAAGCGGCTGGTGAGAGAAGCATGTTTCTGTCGCCATAACACCTCGCCTATGCTTCCGAGGGCTATGACTAAAAGGAGTAGCCCCCAGCCAAACAGACTCAGGGTTTCATCCCTAATATTAGCCGCCCATGCAGTCAGATTTGGCCACTGCCAGTATAATAAGCCAACGACGAGGGCTACCGCTATAATTCGCCACGCCAATCGCCACAGTGAGAAGCGAAATAGTCCACTCCCTGCCTGCCTTGCCTTAGGCTTGCTTCTGGATTTCGGCCAAATCTTGGCTTTTCGCTTAGCCATATAACCTCTCAATTAATAAGATACTTTTAATTACACCTTTACCATAAATGGAAGAATCATAGGTCGGCGCTTGGTCTGCTCATAGTAAAATCTATTCAGTACCTCTTTAACCTTGGTGCTGATGAAGCCCCAATCAGCAGGTCGGTTGCGACCGTGGTCTAGGGCTCGGGCTACTAGGTTACGGCTTTTCTCTATCATATCTTTAGCTTCTCTGATGTCGACAAAGCCTCGTGAGACGATGTCAGGACGTCCTATTAACTTACCTGTTTGCTTATTAACAGCAATAATCACCATTACTATTCCGTCCCGTGACAGCATTCTTCGATCACGGAGAACCACGCTACCGATACCACCTCCACTCAGACCATCAACATACACATTGCCTGAGGTAACCTTGCCGGTTATTTTGCCTGCTTGTGGACTAAGCTCAAGAATATCACCATCTTCCAGCACTAAGATGTTGTCTTTGGGGATGCCTACTGATTCGGCTAATTTAGCGTGAAGGGTCAAATGGCGATATTCGCCATGGATAGGCATAAAGAACTTTGGCTTAGTCAAGTTTAACAGCAGTTTTAACTCTTCTTGGCTGGCATGCCCGTGGACATGAACCTGTGCCACCCTGTCGTAAAATACTTGAGCCCCTTGCTTAAACAGGTTGTCTACAGTTCTGTTGACTAGCGCTTCGTTACCTGGGATGGGAGTGGCTGAAATAACTACCGTGTCTCCACGAGCGATGTGAACCTGGCGGTGGTCTCGATTAGCCATGCGAACCAGAGCTGAGGTAGGCTCCCCCTGGCTTCCGGTGGTGACAAAGACGATTTTATTATGAGGCATACCTTTGAGTTCATCTAGCCGAGCCAGTACGCCATCAGGAGCATTAAGGTAGCCCAGCTCCAGCGCCATGCGCACCGTATCGCTCATGCTGCGCCCAACAATAAAGACACGGCGTTGGTGCTTAGCCGCTGAGTCAATAACCTGCTGAATGCGAGATACCAGTGATGAGAAGGTAGTTACAATTACTCTTCCTGGCGCCTCGGCAATGACCCGGTCTAGGTTTTCGCCAACTACTCTTTCTGACGGAGTATAGCCGGGTAGCTCAGCATAGGTGGAGTCGGAGAGGAGAAGCAAAACTCCTTGGGCCCCCAGCTGGGCTAGCCGAGATAAATTGGTTGGTTTACCATCAACCGGGGTGTAGTCAAGCTTAAAATCTCCACTATGCACTATGGTGCCAACTGGGGTATAAATGATCAAACCTACTGAATCAGGTATGCTGTGACAAACAGGAAAGAACTCGATTTTGAATCTTCCAAGCGTAATCCCGCTACCTGGCGATATCACTTTAAGCTTAGTCTCTGAGCGTGCCCTTCGTTGTTTAAGCTTGACTGATATAAGTCCCTGGGTAAGCTTAGTGGAGTAAACGGGTACATTAAGCTGGAGCAGCAAATAGGGCAAAGCACCAACATGGTCCTCATGACCGTGAGTAATGATTATTCCCCTTATCCTTTCCCGATTCTCCAGCAGGTAGCTAAAATCGGGAAGTACTAGGTCGACACCTAACATTTCCTCATCGGGGAACATAAGCCCGGCATCAATGACGATGATGTCATCGGCATATTCCATCACCATCATGTTCTTGCCAATTTCGGAGAGTCCTCCGAGAGGGATTATCTTGAGTCTTGGTTTAGCCATAATTTTAGACCTAGAACATAGTTAATTGCTGTGGTTGTTGCTCGACTTCGGTCATAGCTTCTGCTTGGGCTAGGAGCGAAGGAATCTTAAGCATGTCCTCTTCTATCGCCCGGCGTAAGCTCTGCTGGTGAAGGGCAGCTGCCGGGTGATACATGGCATAATAGATGACATTGTCCCGCTTTTGAGCCGTGCCATGAATTTTGCTTATGCTCTTACCAGGGAAAAACATTGCCATAGAGTATCGCCCCAAGGCTACAATCATCTTGGGGCGAATTAACTCAATTTGGCGTTCTAGCCACTTACGGCAGTTATGTATTTCTGTAGGTAAGGGGTCGCGGTTTCCATGTGGACGGCACTTAATCACATTGGCGATATAGACCTGCTCACGTTTCAAATTAATAGAAGCCAGTAATTGGTCTAGGAACAGTCCTGCTGGGCCGACAAAGGGGCGACCTTGCTGGTCCTCGTGCCAGCCGGGTGCCTCGCCAATGAATATTATATCAGCGTCCTCTGCCCCCTCACCGGGTACTACCTTGGTTCGGTATTTAGCTATTTCACACTGCTGGCAGAGGGCAATTTCCTGGTAAAGCTCACTCAACCCTGACATCTACCCTGTGCTTATGATAGCATGATTAATATGTCACGTCAATTTAGGAGGTCGTTTAGCAACCTATCCCCCTGACCCCGTTAGGAAATCTAATGGGGTTAATAAACAATCTGTTAGATAGAAGGTTGTTGACAGTAAAAGGGCGCAGTTGTAGACTTCGGCAGGAGAGGAGAAAAAATGAGTTTTTTAAGCCAAACTGATCCAGAGGTTAGCCGTGTTATTTATATGGAGGGAAAGCGACAGAGGGAAACCATAAACCTTATTGCCTCCGAGAACTATGTTAGTCGGGCAGTGCTTGAGGCTGAGGGTTCGTTTCTGACTAACAAATATGCTGAGGGTTATCCTAACCAGCGCTACTACGGTGGCTGCGAGAATGTGGATATAGTAGAAAGTTTAGCTATCCAGCGGGCTAAAGAGCTGTTTCATGCCGAGCATGCTAATGTCCAGCCACACAGCGGGGCTCAGGCTAATATGGCAGCCTACTATGCCTTGCTTAACTATGGGGATACGGTTATGGGTATGAGTCTGGCTCATGGTGGTCATCTTACCCATGGTGAT
>CP070810.1:280255-284942 GCA_020343755.1 Dehalococcoidia bacterium
ATATAATGTAGTCCATATAATATCTTTTCCAACTATTATACTCCCCTATTATAGCTCTAGTGGTTATTATATTTTTTATTATTATAGTAAAGGTATAATGTAAATTTTGTCTGAAATGTCCCTATAATGTCCCTATAATATAAGTTGGAAGGAAAATTTTAGAAACAAAGGCTTCAAAAAGAATTGTGCTCTCCTAAAGAAAACTTACACAACGAAGCAACGAAAGAACCTCAAAGATATTTACCAATAGAATCTATAGCCCAACAAAGCGGATGGGGACAAGCATAATACCCATTCTAGGCCTTGAGCCATTCGCCGCCACATATTTTGGCTTTTAGGCCATTATAGAATAGCAGGATAACAAAACGATGAATTGTTGTCCTAAATATCAAAGTTCAGCCTTTTAGGTCCTATGAGTCGAATCTAGCCAAATCTGGGTGAGGCTGATACAATAAGAGGCAATGATGCAAAGGAGGGATACTAGGATGTCTATTTCTTTTTATGGCAATGAGCTTATAAACATAGCTATCGGTATTGAAAGAAGAGGAATTGCCTTTTATGATGTCATGGCCAAGTCAACCCGCAGTGCGGCAGGCCGTGATGTCTTTCACTATTTAGTTGGGATGGAACGAGAGCATATCCAGACTTTCCAGAACATGCTCGACGAAGCTGATAAATATGAAATTCCAGAGACCTACGCCGGGGAATATGGGGCTTATCTTCAGGCATTGGTTGACAGTGCTGTTTTCACTGATGACATGGTCGCCAGTGAAATGGCGACTCAGGCAGATAGTGATATTAAGGCTCTAGAGCTGGCTATTAGTGCGGAAAAAGATTCCATTCTGTTTTACTATGGTATGAAGGAGATAATGCCCAAGCGAGCACACCCGACGCTAGATAAGATAATAGCTGAGGAAAAGTTGCACCTGAGCCAGCTTTCTGAGTTAAAGAAGAAGTTAGCTGAGTAATAATCAGCTAATAAATAGGAGGCAACGAGCCAAGTGCGTTGGTGAACCTTCAGCCTACTTATGGGCGAAAAATTTATTATTAAGGAGGGAGCGATGTACAAAAAAATCCTAGTGCCGTTGGATGGTTCGGAATTCTCGGAGTGTATTCTGGAGCATGTTAGGGCAGTTGCCACAGCATGCCAAGTTCCAGAGGTAGTTTTGCTAAGGGTGATAGAACCCTGGGATCCACAAATCTATGATGTCCCCGAAGGCTGGCAGCGCGATGTACAGAAAAAGGCTCAGACTAGCGCTGAGGGTTATCTCTCTAAATTAGCCAATAACCTGAAGCAAGAGGGCGTAGCTGCCAGCACTACCGTAGTCCAAGGTAAGCCGGTTGATGAGATACTAAACTACGCCAGCAAGAACCAGGTTGGTTTAATTGCTATGAGCACTCATGGAAGGTCGGGGATTTCACGCTTCGCTTTCGGTAGTGTTGCTGATAGGGTCATACGCTATTCTGCCATCCCGTTGCTGATAGCCTCGCCAGCGGCCTGTCGAACTGGTGGATCGCCACGCTAGCTTTATAATAGGTGAGTCACTGGGTTTGGAGTGTGGGGGAAGTCGATTGGAATAAGGACTCTTCAAATTAAAGGAGGGCTGATGAGATAACTGGTGGCAGTCCCTATGGTGCCAGCACGATTGTCAGTGGCGACGGTAGCCGAACGCCCAGTGAGAATGAACTGGCTATGGCCCGGTTCCAGGGCCGACATGTCGCTATCATCGCCAAAAAGCTGGCTGGGGCATGAAAGGAGGCTCCAGATATTCAATAAAGTTGGTCTAACCCCTACTTGCCCAAAAGAGAAAAGGAGGCAGCAAAATGACAAGAGAAGTAAGTCTTTTGATTAACAACCAGCCTATTAAGCTTGACTACTTTGTCCAGGGATTTATTGACCACACCACTAGTGGCATATTAGCTGGACTGGAAGGGGTTGGGAAAATAGAGAGCGCAGATGTTTCTATTGAGGGAGATGAGGTCACCATCAACGTAAATAATACCCTAATCCCAATTAACCCCTTTGTCAATAAAATCATCAGGCGTACTATTTTGGGCATGGTCTCCTCACTGAAGGGAGTGGGTGAGATAAATAAAGTGAATATAATAATCAAACGGTAACTACGGAGGAATAAGGCGCCATCAAGGAGTCCACCAGCCTAACCAATCCACTGCGAGTATAAACAAACAGGGCTTAACTGCTACTTTGTTAAGCTATAGGATAAAGGGAGGTAATAAACGTGATTAAAGAAAGAATTCAGGAGGCGCTAAACCACCAGCTTAATCGGGAACTTTACTCTGCTTATCTTTACCTCTCAATGTCGGCTTATTTTGAGTCCCTAAATCTGAAAGGGGGTGCCAATTGGATGAGGGTACAGGCACGTGAGGAAGAGACGCATGCGATGAAGTTTTACAACCACCTGATTGAGAGGGGTGGCAGAGTAACCCTCTCGGCTATCGAAGCCCCACCATCGGAGTGGGGTTCACCTCTAGAAGTGTTTGAAGAGACCTATAAGTACGAGCAGAAAGTTACCGGCTTAATAAATGAGCTGGTTAACCTATGCACATCCGAACAGGACCAAGCAACCAACAACTTCCTGCAGTGGTTTGTCGCTGAGCAGGTTGAGGAAGAGGCATCAGCTAATGAAGTGGTGCAAAAGTTTAAACTGGCGGGGGAAGTTGGTGGGAGGTTATTTATGCTGGACAAGGAACTCGGCCAGCGGGGTGGAGCCTAAAACATAAGTAGCTTACCAGAAGATGGTTGGGCAGATAAAAGAGTTGCAAGAAAAGGGCATGCCATTCTGCCAAATTGCAGAAGCTTCTGATTCAACAACCGCTGAGCTTGAAGGCGAATAACAAGTAGGCAGTCTGCCCAGTACTATTGATTTAAGTGCCTTTTTATCGTGTGACAAGGGGGTGAGGATGCGAGATGAACTAACTGAACTATTGGAGGCGGCAATATACAAAGAAATAGCATCTCAGGCCTTCTACATAGCCGGACAAAATAAGACTCAGGACTCCGGTGCCAAGGCATTGATGAAAGAGCTGGCTGAGGAAGAGTTAAAGCATTCGCAGCTACTAAAGAACCTTAAGCAAAGGGGATTTGAAAAACAAGAGTGGCATCAAGAGAAGGTGCCTAACCTAATGATTAGTGAGTATCTGACTGGTGGTGACACGCTGGAAGGTGCCGGTGTACAAGAGACGCTTCTTTTTGCTATGAAGCGTGAGCAGCAAGCCATCGAGTTCTATTCAAAAATGATGGGCGTAATGAGAGATGAAGCAGCCAAACGTCTTTGCCAAAGGTTGGTTCACGAGGAGCTCAAACATAAACTGAAATTAGAGACACTCTACGATGACATGTTGGCTTATGGAGAGGAATAAGTAGCCCACTATCTCCGTCAAGGAGGAAATAGTGAAAAGCAAGCCATGGTTAGCTTTGGTACTAGTCGGCATTTTGTTTCTGGGGGTATCATGTGCTGTCCCTAGTCTAACACCACAGCCTGTTCCTGAACAGCCGACTGAGGTTACACCCCCTGCTACGACCTCGCCATGGGCATCAGCCTCCTATGCCTTACCCACAGAGGAGGGAGAATTCAAACCACCAATGTCCCATGCTGGGCGGAAGCCGGTGGAGACGGGGATAGTAAGTTTAGAAGATATCGGTGAGTTTACCTTCAACGCGGCTGAGGTAGAAACTATTCGTCCTGACATCTTTCAGCCTGGGCACTTCTCCTATTTTGATATTCTAGTCTACTTGGCTGAGCGGGGGGATATCGCGCTTGAATATCACTTCGACGAGGCCATGCAGACCCATGTAATTGATACTATTAACAGTGAGGTAGGATGGTGGTATTTTGCCTACTACTCCGGCGGTTGGCATGAGCGTAATGTCTTTCGTATGGATATGTACCCCTATAAGGATGGTGCCACCATTGAACTTTTTCGGGAAGACGAAGGATATTTAGAACATATTTATCAGACTTTCCGAGAAGAGGTAACGCTGTTGGAAAGCAACAACGGAGAGGTTATTATCCCCGAGGTTAATATTCGTAGCCCGCAATTCACTTACAACTTCCAGGATGTGGTGGTGACTCCGCATGATGTGCGTAGTGATGTGCTACAACCCGGCGTGGTGACAGCACTAGATATCCTGCTTAGTTTGGCTGAGCAGGGTGAAATTTCCCAGTTGAAGCTTACTTGGTATGAGCGCATTGCTGCTGCTGACCCTGTAGATAGCTACTGGCTGGAGCGAATCGATGCAGCGGAGGCTTTCGATCGCTGTGGGTTCGTCTATGAGACCGGCCCGCGGGACTTTTCTGGCTTTACAGGGAGTCACATTCATCTTCCGTCGGACGTGCGGGTCATTATATCTCCGGAATACGCTCTCTGGTTCTGGATATGCATATGACATAAGCTCAGTATGTAAGCAACAAAAGCTTCTTTTATTACCTCAATTAACAAAATAGCGTTTTGTGTCCTACCCCGAGGTAGCCTTTATCACACATTCCGATGTTTTGTTTAACCGTAGCATTAATAGGTAGAGTGATTTTCGGCAGACACTGTGGAAGCTGGGCGCGGGCGGTTCACCCCTGGTTTTTGAGCTATTGACAACTACAAAAACCAAGAGTAAACTGGTGTCCCAACATTCCAAAGACAGCTGGAAACAGTATAAATTGGTTTGGAGAAG
>CP070810.1:285042-290170 GCA_020343755.1 Dehalococcoidia bacterium
AAGGTCTTTGGCTACTATATTGAGGTATCTAAGCCTAACCTCAGTCAGGTGCCTGAGCACTATATTAGAAAGCAGACCCTGGTCGGTGGTGAGCGCTTCTTCACCCCGGAGCTAAAAGAGTATGAGTCGCTGATTTTGAATGCTCGGGACAGGATTAGCGAGCTTGAGTCTGATATCTTTCATCGGGTGTGCTGTCAGGTAGCCACTGCCAGCGAGCGCATTTTAGCCGTCGCTAATGCCTTGGCTAATATAGACGTCTTGTCTAGCTTGGCTGAGGTAGCGGTGCGCTATAGCTATGTCCGACCTAAGTTAACCACCGATAATGAAATAGTTATTACCCAGGGGCGCCACCCGGTAGTGGAGAGGAGTCTGATCGACACTAGCTTTGTGCCTAATGATACCTACCTGTCCAACGATGATGCTCAGTTGATTGTCCTCACCGGTCCTAATATGTCGGGCAAATCAACCTACCTGAGGCAGGTAGCCTTAATTGTGCTTCTGGCGCAGATAGGCAGCTTTGTCCCTGCTGATTCAGCAACTATTGGCGTGGTTGACCGCATTTTTACCCGAATCGGTGCCAGGGAAGACATCGCCGCCGGTCAATCTACCTTTATGGTGGAGATGGTGGAAACAGCCAATATCTTGAATAACGCTACCCCACGCTCGTTAATCATTCTTGATGAGATTGGGCGGGGCACCAGCACCTATGATGGACTGTCTATTGCCCGAGCCGTTGCCGAGTTTATCCATAACTATTCCGGGCTTGGCGCCAAGACCCTGTTTGCTACTCATTACCATGAGATGGTGGAGCTGGCCAGCTTCCTGCCTCGGGTGAAAAACTTCAATGTTGCCGTAGCCGAGGAGGGAGGCAAGGTTATCTTCTTATACAAGATTGTGCCCGGTGGGGTTGATAAGAGCTACGGCATCCATGTGGCTCAACTAGCCGGGCTGCCTAAGTCAGTGGTGCACCGTGCCCGGGAGGTGTTAGAGGAGCTGGAGGGGGCTAAGCCCTCGCCCAAGAGGCGCGGTAAAGAGGTAGCTCAGCAGCTATCATTCTTGGGACAGAAATCACCGGTAGCAGAAGAGCTTGAGAAGCTGGACATCGATTCATTAACCCCACTTGAGGCTCTGACCAAGCTCTACGAACTGCAAAAGAAGGCTAAGGAGGGGTAGTGAAGATTGTCCTACTATAAGGAGGCAACTAATGCTAGAAAGTAGGCAATATCGTCTAACGCAAAGAATGACATTGGCAGCCCGGATAATCGGGTTAGGCGCTGTAGGCTTCGTCCTGACCCTCTACATTGGTTGGGCTAGCGCCGAATATCTGGCTAAAGGCTGGGAAGCAATCACCGCAGAAGTTATTATAATAGGCGTGATTACCGGAATTGGACTGGCTGGCTGCATTGTATCTTGGGGAAAACAGCGAGCCGCTGGCATACTGCTAATTGTCAGTGCTGTTTTGGCGGGCACCAATATACCGCCGGTTCCGCCTCTTATTCCACATGATGTTCGTGTTTGGTTAATAGTAGGTCTGCCGCGTCTGGTGGCTGGGGTGCTATTCCTTAACTCGTGGCGGCTGTCACGGGGCCTTTAAAGGAGGTAAATTATGATAGCGGAACGATTGAGACTGGCAGGGCGGATAATCGGCTTCAGTATGGTGGGATTCGGCGGGGTGATGTTGATTGGTGAAGCTGTTGGGGAGTTTCGTCGGGGAGGTTGGGCAGCAATAACACCACCAAGCCCGGCAGACCCCGGGCTTCTGTTGGTCATTATTGGTGCCGTTGCCCTGGCTGGCTGCATTTTGTCCTGGTGGCGAGAGCGAGCGGCTGGCATAATGCTGGTTGCGGTGGCTGCGGCACTGGGTGCCCACATAGCTGTCTTTGCAGCCAGAAATCACCTGCTCGTCTGGTCAATGATAGGCGTGCCGTTTCTTGTTGCCGGCATCCTCCTCCTCAACGCCTGGCGCCTCTCACAGGAACTGGTTTAGCCAAAGAATTTAGGAAGCTCTCACCAAACTCTACGAAATCCAAAAGAAGGCGGGGGGGATAAAGGGGGTGAGGTCACAATATATTAAAAAACTAGGCAGGGTCAGCCAAGTGGAGACTTGACTTAATAATAATGTGGTGTATACTTTGGGCTACAGGTAGGTGGGGCAAATGTGGAGGCGACCTTTCGTTAGATTACAGGACGTAGTCATAAGGTGGAAGCCCTTAGCCATCGGGCTAGGTTCGGCGCTTGCCTTCCTGCTTGTCTTCTGTTTGGCTCCGGTTAAAGCGGTATCTTACACTGTTGACGAGAAGTATCAAACTACCGAGACCTATTATGTCAGTGAGCTCTATACCAGGGAGGAGCCGTATGTAGAGACGGAGCCTTATACCGACATTGAAACCTACTACGAGAAAGAACCCTACGAGGAGGCTGTGCCCATTGACTATGTAGTGACCGGTGAGGAGGGGTATAACTATTTTGGTGGCGGAGGGTTTTATGTTCGGGTATATATCAAGAATACCGACGTAATCGGCGGCGATTTCACGGTGCTATTTGATTTGACGTTACACGGCGGGGCAAAAACCACCGAATCTAAGACAAAATATATTGCCGCCGGTAAGGAAGAAAAGCTCACCATATCCTATCATGGTGCAGCGCTGAGTTTCTTTACCTATTCGGTTACTCCTCCAGTCAAAACGGTTACCGCTTACCGAACTGTAGAGAAAACGAGAGAGGTTATCAACTATCGACCGGTAATAAAGTACAGGGAGATTACCGAGTATAGATGTGTCCCCCAAGAGATGACTGTCTGTAAGACAAGGCCGGTAACCCGCTGGAAGCGGGTGTCAATGCTGGAATACCTGCGCAGTTACTGACGACGTAGCTCTATTAGGGCAAAAGCCAAAGTAGCCTATTGGTTTTCGCTGATGACATAGTTTCTCAGGGTGCCGATAGGCTCTATCTTTATCTCTATGGTATCGCCGGGGTACATTGGACCGATGCCGCTGGGGGTGCCGGTGGCGATAATATCACCCGGTAGTAAGCTCATCACATGAGAGATGAAGTTTATCAGCTCGGGGACATTATAGATGAGGTCAGAAGTATTGCCACGCTGTTTGAGCTCTCCATTTAAATAGGTTTCCAGAGTAACATTTCCCGGGTCAAGTTTGGTCTCAATACACGGTCCAATGGCAGCAAAGGTATTAAAACCTTTGGCTCTGGTCCACTGCCCGTCCTTTTGCTGCAGGTCACGGGCGGTAACATCATTAAAGCAGGTATAGCCCAGGACGTAGTCCAAGGCATCGTCTACTGATACTCGCCAGGCTGGTTTCTTAATCACTACCCCGAGCTCGCCCTCGTAGTCAACTCTAGCTGAAGCGGAGGGGTAAATAATATTGTCCTCAGGTCCAATCACCGCAGTTGATGGTTTCAGAAAAGTTAAGGGGGCATTAGGCAGAGTGGCATTAAGCTCTTTAGCGTGGCTGTGGTAATTAAGACCCAGGGCTACTATTTTGGAGGGGAGGCATGGCGGTAGAAGTTTAACCTCGCTTAGCTGGTAGTAGTGGTCAGAGACTTTAAGGTGGCGGAAGGGCTTGTCCTCAATGACTTGGATAGATTCGTCATTGAGTACGCCATATCTAACCTTGTTATCAACGGTAAAACGTACAATCTTCATCAGTCAAAAAATAAGTTTACACCGGCTGTCCGTAGATTTCAAGCGGCAGGTATTTAGAAGTGAGGCTTGCACAGAATCTCTTTAATCTTGAGGTCAAAGAAGTTGTGGCTGTTGACCGGTCTGAGCACAATGGCGGTATCAGCGCCCCGACTGGTGCCAGCTATGGAGATAACATCCTCGTCGGTGCGCACCAGCCCGGCATCAGCCGCCATCAGGGCTATCTCACATGCAACCTTCACCCCCTGGCCAAAGATATACAGGGTATTGGCAATTATATCCCCAATAGCAGCGGTATTGAATTTGTTGCGCAGGGCTCGGCTAACTCCGCGAAAGGCATGAGTGGTAGTGAGGATTGTGCCTCCCTTACTTTCAACCATTTGTCTATTCTCCTCGGTGAATTCCTGAATGTTAGGTTGGCGGAAGCCGGTAGCATGACTGACCACGATAACCCTCAATCCCTGAAAGGCATCCATAGCCCTGACTGCGGTATCACCCCTGGTGGATGCCAACACTATATTCTTGATACCTAACTCCTCTGCCCGCTGTCGTGCGATGCGTAATACCGCCTCAGTATTCTCACTCCCTGGGTTTTCAAAATATACCGTCTTTGATTCCATTCCGTATCTCCTTCTAAAATGCCTTTGGTTAGTTATTTTAGCATTTTATCACATTGCCTAGCTATAGCGACTATGGTATATTTTATCCATAGTGGAAGCCGAGATTGAATTTATTGCCTCGGGTGATGTCACTTCCCCTCAGGGGTTTCACGCTGGCGCCACCTACGCTGGAATAAAGAGGGAGGCCAACGATGTTTTAGACCTGGGCATCCTCTTTTCCGAGGTGCCGTGTGTGGCTACGGCTTTATTTACTACCAATCGAATTAAGGCGGCTCCGGTAGTTCTATCTCAACAGCGTTTACAATCGGGGAGAGCTTCGGCGGTGGTGGTAAATAGCGGCTGTGCCAATGCCTTTACCGGTGAGCAGGGAGTTGCCGATGCTGCTGAGATGGCAGAGATAGCGGCCAGGAATATTGGGGTATCACCTGAGGATGTTCTGGTAGCTAGCACCGGGGTGATTGGGCTGCGGCTACCGATGGCGCTGATAAAAGCTGGCATAAAACAGGTGGCTCTTGATAGGGATGGCGGTCATAAGCTGGCACGGGCAATGATGACCACCGATACCGTCCCCAAGGAAGCAGCAGTAAGTGTCAAGGTTGATGACATTAAGTTTATTATTGGTGGGGTAGCTAAAGGTGCCGGGATGATTCACCCCAATCTGGCTACTTTACTTTGTTTTCTGACTACCGATGCTGCCGTGGACGTAGATTTTCTCAGGTTGGCACTACGAAAAGCAGCTGGGGTTTCCTTTAATATGATTTCAATTGACGGGGATACCAGCCCCAACGATATGCTGTTAATAATGGCTAACGGGCTGGCGGGCACCAAGCCTATTTCCCAGAAAAGT
>CP070810.1:290270-295687 GCA_020343755.1 Dehalococcoidia bacterium
ATAGCTACTGAATTTTGGGCTGACGGCGCTACCTGCTCCAATACTACGGGAACAAGACCCACCCTCCCCACCCACTCCTCGTCACCCTTGTCAACAGTAGTCACCATATTTACCGTTTTATCCTTATCCCATGCCTCCAGGTCATACCTAAAGCATAGGTCAGCCGGGCTCCGCGCCCCGTAGATAATATCAATCTTCTGGTATCTATCTCTGTCATCTATAACATTCCAAATGAGAGACCTCAGTGGGGCCAGTCCAATACCGCCACCAACAAAAACGAGGTTCTTACCCTCCAAAAAATCGAGGGGGAAACAGTTACCATAGGGACCCCGGAAACCTATTTCGGCACCCACACCAAGCCGGTGCAGAGCCCGGGTTAAGCGGCCCACTTGGCGTATACTGCACTCTAAATGGTCTCGTCTGGTGGGACTAGAGGAAACACAAAAAGGAGCTTCACCTACGCCGAGAACAGAAAGCAGACAAAACTGCCCTGGCTGGAAGGTAAATTCCTGCCGAAGCTTCTCATCCTTAAAGTTGAAGTGAAAGGTTCTGGTATCATGGGTTTCGTCAACCGTTTTGTCTATTACCGCTAAGTGCGGTAGGTAGACATTTCCTTCAGCAAGAAATCTGGGGCGGCAACTAATATCGCTAACTGCCATTTAGCCCTTCTCCAGTTTAAGTTTCTGTTCAGTGGGCAAGTTATTCAATACTTGAGTAATATCCCAGTTTACCGGGCACAAGCGAATGCACCTCCCGCAGCCAACACAGGCAATAACCTCAAAGTTTACAGGGTAGAACTCATATTTGTGACATACCTTCTGTCTCAGCCGCCGCCACTTCTCCTGCCTAGGGTTTTCCATCGGCATCTTGGTGTAGACAGGAAAAGCACAGCTATCCCAACTCCTGAACCTTTCCCCCTGATTCTTAACCAGCTCATCAGAAATATCAAAGCAATAGCAGGTGGGGCAGAGGAAGGTGCAGATACCGCAGCTTATACACTTGGTAGCTATCTGCTCCCAGTAATCCTTATCATCAAAACCGGCCAGTAGCTTCTCCCCGATACCCTTAGTGTCTATCTTTCTGGTTACCTTACCATGGGCTGCCTGTTTCACCTCTTTAGCCCTAGCTTCTTCGGCTTCGGTCGCCGTTTCTGCCAGGCTAGTCTCAGCCATTAGCTTCCTACCTCTATCCGTAATCGCCTCCACCAAGAAATCGTCGCCAATATCAGTAAGCATCAGGTCAACATTGGTGGCGTCGTTTGGGCTGCTATCCAGTGAAGTGCAGAAGCAACTATCATCGGGATTAGTGCACCCCAGCCCAACCAGTACCCCGCTATTTCTTTTGGCAAGGTAGTAGGGGTCTTCATAGGCGTCTTTAAAGGTCATGTCCAGTATAGCCAGGGCTTTAGCATCACAGGGTCTAATACCAAAAATCAGTTGCTTTTGTTGGCTTGATGCTGGAAGCTGTATATGATAGCCCTTGCCATCTTTGTGGAAGCTAAACATCTCCTCCATCGGGGGCATTAAAATAGCTTTGGGTGGAACCACGGTATTCCGATACCAATCCAAGAAACTAGCATCTTGGCTGTCCCACCTAGCCCACTTGGCCACTCCTTCCACTCGTGAGGGCACGAATACATTAAATTCCTGGCTCCACTCGCTGAGTAGTTTAGCGATTTGCTTTTTGTTTATTTTCTTTCTGTTAGTCATCGCTTCTATCTAATGAAATCCCCAGTATCGGTAGCCTCGTAGGCAGCCAAAAATGGCGAAGCATCTTTATCCATGCCTGCCTTATAGTGGAATAGCTCATCAACTATGTCGTACATTTCCCGGCTCAGGCGTCTAAGCGGGATATTCACCGGGCAGGCGCGCTCACACTCACCGCAGTCAGTGCATCTTCCCGCCACATGAATATTTCTCATCACCTGAAACACTAAGTTATCCTGCCACCGAGGTACCGGCAGTACCCATGGCGGTTCGGTCTCCTCAACAAAGCAACGCTCACAAAAACAAGCCGGGCATATGTTTCGGCAGGCATAGCAACGGATACAGCGGTCAAACTCGTTGCTCCAGAACTCCCACCTCTGCTCCGGTGTCGTGTCTTTGAGCCGGTTTATCTCCTCCTGACTGGCTACCCTGCCCTCATCACTGGCTGGTGAGGTCGGCTCTCCGAGAAGGATGTCATATTCCTGAGGAGTAGGTAATTCACAGCCAAGGCAATTATCAAAAAGGGTCTCCGAGATAGGAAACTCTTTTTTGTTCCCACCAACTGTTACCATCACTCTATCCCCATCCCGGCTAATATCGTCTATCTCATCCCTATCCTTATCCACTAACTGCTCCACCTTGCTCAGGTCAATAAGCCCGTGGCAAGGTATACCCAGAATTACTATATCCTCTCTGGCTATTTTATTATCCTGCAAAAGGCTGACAATGGAGCGGCTGTCACATCCCTTGACGACAATACCGACTCGTCCCTTGACCTCGGTTAGATATACACTGAGATTGTTGACGATAAAGGGGGTAATTACCAAGCGGCTAGTATCACCTCTGTCATTGGTTATTAGTGGAGTAGTGGTGAATTTTAGACTGCCAGGTTCAAAGCCAATAATATAGTCAACCTTACCCTGCTCCAGCAGAGATTTAGCCTCACTGCGTAGCTTTTGTTCCATTTCCTTGTCTTTGACTAGTAAATAACCGGTTAGGCCCGACCTCCTTCACCCCCTTTGTCACCTCAGTAACTACCTCGGCAAATTTTTCTGCTTCAGAAGCCGAGACCCAGCTAGCCTGAATCCGCTGTGGATTTATGCCTATATACTCGAGGAACTTTTTAGTTATTGCCATCCTTCTCCGGGCATAGTAATTTCCCGATTGGTAGTGACAATCACCAGGGTGACAACCGGAAACAAGCACACCGTCAAAACCTAGGCGTAGAGCCTTAAGGATAAAGAGCGGGTCTACCCTTCCCGAACACGGGACCCTTATCACCCTTACGTTGGCTGGGTATTTCCTACGGCTGGTGCCAGCTAAATCGGCACCAGCATAGCTACACCACCGGCACAGAAAGCCCAACAGTTCAGGTTCCCATTCCGATTCTTGCGTCATATAACCTACCAAAGGTAAACGATTCGCCATATCATAACAAATAAAGCAAGGTTGCATCAAGTCTAAAAACATTAACTCCCCCTGTTGACATTCCCCGCTTGACCGATTATACTTAGGTGATTGTACTTAGTGGATTCTCAAGTAATTATAATTACACGGCTGATTTGTTTACGTAATAATACTTACGTAAACATGGATAGGTATACTGACAGGCAGGCTAAAGAGTAATTGATGTTAGAGCGCGAGATTACCACAAACCTTATAACTTTTGGTTGACCATCAAATGGAAGGACGTGTAATTATGCAGGAATCTAAGAGGAATTATTATCAGAGCTTATATGAGATAGCAACAGCGGTAAACTCAGCCGGTGAGCCTGATGCCGTACTTCACTCTGTTGTTGAGAACGTAACAAGGGCTGTAGGAGCAAAAGGGTGCTCACTGATGCTACTTAGGCTGGATAGGAGGCTACTAGTTCATGCTGTAGCCCATGGGCTGAGCGACGAGTTCATAAGAAAAGGCCTGGTATCAGCTGACGAAAGCATTCCCGAGGCGCTAGAGGGCAAGCCAGTAGCTATCCTAGACGTAACCGAGGATGAGCGAATCCAGTATCCACAGGCGACCAGGAAGGAAGGGATTGCCTCTATCCTTTGTGTTCCGGTGAGGCATAGAGGGGAGATCATAGGGGTAATAAGGGTGTACACTAGTGAGCCGTACCACTTCACTGAAGATGATATATACTTTGTATCCGCGGTTGGTAATCTGGGTGCGATTGCCCTGGAAAATGCCAAGCGATACAACCGCCTTAGAGAAGGATATGAGGCCTTCCGGCAACTGATATTCTAGAATGGGGCGGTGCATTTGGTTAGGAGTGGGTGGCACTCTTCCAATTCTAGTGCGCTGCCCTGTTTTTGCGTCCGGCGCGTTTATCCAAGTCAATGTTAATGGCTGTTATAAGCACCTAACGGTAAACATCTGGTAATGGAGAAGACTGGCTATGGTCATTCAACCGCTGACGGTTGACCTAGAGACGGCAGACCTCTTAGAGGAAGCTGGAGGCGAGACGTTCAGATTGTGCTATCAGTGTGGCGTGTGCACTGGTACATGCCCCTGGAATCTAGTCAAGAAATTTGACATCCGCAGGCTGATACACCAAGTACGATTAGGTCTAGTCGACTTTGAGGATGAAGATGTGTGGACATGCGTTAGCTGTAAGCTTTGTGTTGACCGGTGCCCTCAAGGGGTAGTGATGCCAAACATAGTCAGAGCTTTGCGTCGGACTGTTACTGAATTAGGCATAGCCAAGGTCCCCGACTCGCTCCGAGTCACCATCAAAAATGTCTCGGCTGTAGGTAACCCATTAGGAGAACCGCAGGAGGCAAGGGCTGATTGGGCAAGAGACCTCGAGATAAAGACCTATACCAAAGGAACTGAAATATTATACTTCCCCTGCTGTTATCAAATATACGACCCGTCTGCCCGCAGAGTTGCCCGGGCAGCAGTCAATATCCTGAAGAAGGCTGGCACAGATTTTGGCATCTTGCATGACAATGTAGTCTGCTGTGGTGAGAGTATCCGCAAGGCAGGTAACGAAAGCGTCTTCCAAAGTCTAGTCCAAACTAATACTAATGCTTTTACCGAAGCTGGTGTCGAGAAGATTGTTGTCACTTCCCCCCATTGCTACCACACCTTCAAGGACGAATATCCTGAGTTTGGGGGCGATTTTAAGGTAATTCATTCAATTCAGTATCTACTCGACCTTATCAAACAAGGCAGGTTAAACCTCACCAAGGAAGTAAACAAGAAGGTTACTTATGCCGATTCCTGTTGTCTAGGACGTTACCAGGATATATATGACGAACCCCGGGAAGTTCTGAGGAGCATACCGGGCTTGGAGCTGGTTGAACTGCCATATAATCGGGAAAACAGCATATGTTGTGGTGGTTGCGCCGGTAGGCTGTGGATGGAGACCAAAAAGGGAGAAAGATTCTCCGACATTAGAGTAGAGCAGGCTCTTGACGTAGGCGCCAGTGTCCTAGCTGTGGCTTGCCCTTATTGCATGGCTAACTATGAGGATAGTGTATTGACGACGGATAAAGCTGACGTTATCGAAATTAAGGACATTTTGGAACTCGTTTTAGACGCGTTAGACTAGTTAGCACTGAAGATATGCGGAAGAGGAGTCAGGTAAGGAATGTCTGATAATAAAAAAGTAGGCGCGGCACTAGTGGTGGGTGGGGGTGTTGGTGGTATGCAAGCTGCTCTCGACCTTGCTGAATCTGGTATCAAGGTCTATTTAGTCGATAACAAACCGG
>CP070810.1:295787-299269 GCA_020343755.1 Dehalococcoidia bacterium
ATTGCCGAGCGCGGGGTTCAACTAATCGGCACCGCTCATGGTAACACGCTGGAAAACCTGATGATGAACCCTACCCTATCTGACCTCATTGGCGGTATCCAGAGCGTAACTCTGAGTGATGAAGAAGCCAAGCGGAGAGGCACACAGAAGTCCATACTGGAGCGTAGGGCACCGCCTACCTTCGATATTGTGGTTGAAATCCAGGAGTGGGATAAGGTAGCTATTCACCCTGATGTTGACCAGGCAGTCGATGCCGTCCTACGTGGTCAACCTACAGCTACCGAGATTCGCTGGCTGAATGAGAACGGAGAGGTCAGGATAGAAAAGGAGGAGCCAGTTATTACCACCAAAAAAGCAGCCAAACGTAAGCAGTTAGTCAAAGGCAGCAAGACACCCAAGCTTTACCTCTTCGGTGTAAATCGGGGACGACTGGAGCAGATGGCAAGAGAGAGACAATTAAATCTGGATATAGTTAACAATCTAAATGACGCCAATCTGTTTGTCACTTCCAAAAGCTACTATCGTCGAAAGCTACAAAAGGTCAGGGATGCCGAAGCAGCCAACCTACCTATATATGTCCTGAGAAGCAACACGCCACATCAAATCAGGCAGCTACTGAGTGAGCTCTATCCCTTAGAGAGCGTAGATAAAACAAGCCCGCTTAAGCTTGCCCTCAGTGAGGCAGAGGAAGCCGTTGCCAGAGTCAAGGAGGGTCAAGAAGCAATAGAACTCAGCCCCCAGAGCGCCTATATCCGGCGCTTGCAACACCTATTAGCCGAGCGAAATAAATTATCCTCACAAAGCACCGGCACAGACCCCAATAGACGGGTGAGGATTTATAGGGAAGTGATATAGACCATGTCTATATTCATCACCTTTGAAGGGGGAGAGGGGTGTGGGAAGAGTGTTCAGGCTAAGGCATTATATAGGAGGCTATCCGAGTTAGACATCCCAGTAGTCCTAACCCACGAACCCGGTGGAACACCCCTAGGTAAAAAGATTGCTCGCTGGCTGAAGTGGGCACAGGATACCGATGTATCACCACTGGCTGAGCTACTGCTGTTTAACCGTTCCCGTGCCCAATTAGTCGATGAGGTCATCCGCCCTAATCTGGAAAAGGGGAAAGTAGTTATCTGTGACCGCTATGCTGACTCCACCACTGCTTATCAAAGTTATGGGCGGGGATTAGATTTAGAAATGGTCAAAGCGATTAATGATGCCGCTACCCAGGGGTTAAAACCCAATTTGACGGTTCTGCTAGATATATCAGCTGAGGAGGGGCTTGCCCGCAAAAAGACCAAAAGACAAGACCGCTTTGAACGGGAGAATATAGCCTTTCACCAAAGGGTAAGAGAGGGCTACCTCAAGCTGGCAGTTAGTGATCCTGAACGGTGGCTGGTGGTAGATGCCACCCAACCTAAAAGGAAAATAGCCGAGATTATCTGGCAAAGGGTAAGCCAACTGCTTTCAACAGAAGCGGATTAAAAATATGCCGAAAAAGCGAGTTGTTGTAGCTATGAGCGGCGGGGTGGACTCATCACTAGCCGCCGCCTTGCTTAAGGAAGCTGGCTACGAGGTTAGCGGCGCTTACATGCAGCTATGGGCAGACTACAGCCAAGATGATACCAGCTCAAATTTAGAGCATACCTGTCAGCTCCTGGACATTCCCCTCCGTAAGCTCAACTTTGAGACCGAATTCAGAAATGTCGTTATTGACTATTTCTGCCACGAGTATAGTTTGGGACGAACACCCAATCCCTGCATTACCTGTAATCAGCATATCAAATTTGGGCTCCTCCTCGATAAAGTATTAGAAATGGGTGCAGACTACTTAGCCACCGGTCACTATGCCCGAATTGAGCACTCACCGAATGGCTATAGCCTGCTGAAGGCAGTTGACACAACCAAAGACCAGTCCTATTTCCTCTACACCCTGGGGCAAAGGGAGCTTCAACACTTGCTACTGCCATTGGGTAGCCTCCACAAAGCCGAAGCAAGGAGGCTAGCTGCTGAACGAGGTTTGCCCTCTAGCACTCAGCGTGACAGCCAGGATATCTGCTTTATCCCCGATAATGACTATCGGTCATTTATCGCCAAACATATCCCCGCCAAAGCTGGAGACATCATCAACACTGAGGGCAAGGTTTTAGGTAAGCACACTGGTTTAGCCCGATATACCGTGGGACAAAGACAGGGCTTAGGGCTTGCCTCAAATGAGCGTCTATATGTGCTCAGGTTTGATGTTGCCAATAATAGATTAGTGGTAGGCACCAGAGACCAGCTTTTAACCAATAGCCTCTTTGCCACTAAGCTAAGCTGGGTATCGGGTAAAGCCCCCCAACAGCCAATCAATATAACAGCTAAGATTCGCTATAAATCACCCGAGGCTGCGGCAAAACTATACCTTCACGATAGAAGGGCTGGGGTGCAGTTTCTCAAACCTCAGAGGGCAATTACCCCCGGTCAAGCCGTGGTATTCTATCAGGGAGAGGCTGTCCTGGGCGGGGGAATAATAGAAAATAGGGCAGATTGAAAGAGAAGACTAAAGGAGAATTAAAGAGAGGCTTCGCCTCTCTTATATAACTAATTCCCCTTCCCCTTATCAAGGGGAAGGGGAAAAAGGGGATGGGGTTGATAAATAATCAGCAGAAACCATCCTTCGCTGAAGAAAAAAGCCTTGAGGCGCAGGGTTACCACCGTATCGCTGGTGTTGATGAAGCCGGGCGGGGTGCCCTGGCTGGCCCGGTGGTAGCCGCAGCCGTCATCTTGCCCTGTGGCATAGATGCTCCCTGGCTCGACCAGGTAAAAGACAGCAAGCAGCTGAGCCCAGCCAAGCGTGAACTCCTGTTCCATAATATCCATCAAACAGCTATCTCAATAGGCATCAGCCTGGCTCCGCCTGAGGTAATAGATGCCCAGGGTATAATTAAGGCAACGCGATTGGCTATGAAATTAGCCATTGACCGGCTTTCGCCACCACCTGAGTCTCTGCTTATAGACTATATGCGTCTTCCCAAGGTGCCACTGCCCCAAAAGGGAATCACCAGCGGTGACAAATTATGCTTCTCAATTGCCTGTGCCTCTATAATTGCCAAGGTGGCTCGAGACTGGCTGATGATAGAGCTTGATAGAATTTACCCCGGCTATGGATTAGCTCAACACAAAGGCTATGGCACCGAAAAGCATCTCTCCTGCCTTCGCCAACTGGGACCGTCTCCTATCCATCGCCACTCTTTCAAACCAGTCAGAGATATAATTAAGACATTTAGCAACCTATCCCCCTGACCCCCTTCCCTTATTAAGGGAAGGGGGAGTGTAGGTAAGAGAGGGGCGAAGCCCCTCTCTAAAACCTCTTCCCCCTCATGATAGGAATATATATCCATATCATGGAGAGTGGGATAAAGGGGGTGAGGTTGTTAAAATAATTTATAATCCACCAAGAGAAATGAAGCGTAAAGATACTGGTATTCTGGGTGAAAAAC
>CP070810.1:299369-302210 GCA_020343755.1 Dehalococcoidia bacterium
CGATACAAGGGTATTTGGCTCGTGCCGGTTTGGAGCCTTTACCAAGTCGCCTCTGACTGGCATATATAGTGAGTCTTACGCCGGAGGTAAGGTAGCCGAGCCACTAAGCAGAACTGGATATGACGCCATCATAATCAAGGGCGCTTCTGAGAAACCGGTTTATCTTGAGATTTCCCATAAAAAGGTGATATTCCGTGATGCCTCACATCTCTGGGGCAAGGATACTTTTGAAACTGAAGATGCCATCAAACAGGAAGTGGGGAGAAAAGATGCCGGGGTTATCGTTATCGGGCCAGCCGGGGAGAGATTGGTAAAATTTGCTGTCATTGAAAACGACTACTGGCGGTCGCTGGGTAGGACTGGTCCCGGAGCTGTGCTAGGGTCAAAGAAAATCAAGGGTATCGCCTTTTATGGGGATATAAGAAGGCAGGTAGCTAAGCCTGATGCGATTAATAAAATGTGGGAAGAATTAAAAGCTATCGGTAAAGATGACCCTGGAACCAAGAAATTTCACGACGAGGGAACAATTCAGATGGTACCAGTGCTAAACAAAGCTGGGGCCTTCCCGACAAAATACTGGTCTTCGGGAACCTTTGATAAGTGGCAAAATCTAACCATGGATGCACTGAAAACAAAAAGCGATGTCAGAGCCAAGGCATGCCCGAAATGTTTTATGGCTTGTGGAAACCTCTCACAGGTTATCGAGGGAAGACACCAAGGGTTAAAGATTGAGGGACCTGAATATGAGACTACCTATGCTTTGGGTGGTCTATGTATGCTCGATGATATTACCGAGGTTGCCTATCTTAATGATATATGCGATAGACTAGGTATAGATACCATGACATTTGGTAATGTTGCCGCCTTCACCATAGAGGCTTCCCACAGGAAATCAATCGGCATAAGGCTTGAATATGGCGATGTTGATGGCATCGCTGCTCTACTATACAAGATTGCCCGAAGAGAGGGGATTGGAGCTATTCTGGCTGAAGGCGTAAGATACGCTGCCAAAGAGTGGGGATTGGAAGACCTGGCTATTCATGTTAAGGGACTAGAGCCTGGTGGCTATGAGCCTAGGGTGTTAAAATCAATGGGGTTAGCCTTCGCCATTAATGATAGAGGCGCCTGCCATTTAAGATCCACTGCTTATAAGGCAGAGCTTTCAGGAATCATACCGCCGGAACAAATCGAAGGCAAAGCGGAGGTGGTTATTGACTTTGAAGATAGGCATACCCTTTTTGATTCCTTAATTCTTTGCCGGTTCTTCCGGGATCTATACCCCTGGGAGAAACTATTACTGCTTATCAATGCCGCCACCGGGATGGAGCTAGACAAGAAGGAATCACAGAAACTGGCTCTAGATATTACCAACAAGGCTAGGGAGTTTAATCTGCGCGAGGGCATGACGAAAGAGGCTGATACCCTACCGAGGAGGTTTTTTGAAGAAAAACTTGAGGACAGTGGCAAAGTGCTGCCGAAATCTGAATTTGACAAGATGCTATCTGATTACTATAAGCTTAAAGGCTGGGATTGAAAGTTTAAATAGGGGATAGCCATGGCTAAAAGAATTATGCTACCTCTAACTGAGGAGAGCTTGAAAGACCTTAAAGCCGGGGATGAGGTTTTGCTCACTGGTGTCATATATGTGGCTCGTGATGCTGCCCATAAAAGGATGATTGAGGCTCTGGAGCAAGGGAAGCCACTGCCATTTGATATCAGGGGGCAAACGATATACTTTATGGGTCCCAGCCCAGCTAGGCCAGGGCAACCAATCGGGTCTGCTGGACCTACCACCAGCGGCCGCATGGACAGCTACTCACCCCGATTGATAGCTGAGGGTCTTAAAGGGATGATTGGCAAGGGTGTGCGCTCACAGGCGGTGAAGGAGGCTATGAAACAATATAACGCGGTGTATTTTGGTGCCATAGGCGGTGCCGGTGCCCTAACCTCCAAGAGCATCAGGAAAGCAGAGGTAATAGCCTACGAGGAGCTTGGAGCTGAGGCAGTTCGCCGCCTAGAGGTGGAAGATTTCCCAGTCACGGTGGTAAATGATATCTATGGCGGAGACCTCTATCACGAGGGAAAAGCCAGGTATAGGATAGCCTAATGAAGCAGTATGATTATGTTATTGTGGGCAGTGGTATTGCCGGGCTGTATACCGCCCTGCTGGCAAAGAAGCAGGGGAGTGTGCTGATTATAACCAAAGGCAGTATTGATGACTGCAATACTAAATATGCTCAAGGGGGTATTGCTGCTGCTATAGGTAAGAATGACTCCCCAGAGGCTCACTTTAAGGATACCATATCCGCTGGAGACGGCTTGTGTGACATAGAGGCAGTGCGCATCTTGGTTAACGAAGCGCCAGCTCGTATTGCCGACCTAGTCGATTTTGGTGTGCCCTTCGACACGGTTAATGGAGAGATTGCCCTGACTAAGGAAGCAGCTCACAGCACGTCCCGTATCCTCCATGCTGGGGGTGACGCTACTGGCGAACACATTGAAGTCACTCTCAGCGATCAGGTACATTCATCCAAAATCCAAGTGCTTGAGGATTGCTTGGCTACCGAAATTCTGATAGAAAAGGGGGTAGTTAAGGGGGTTAAAGCCCTTGATTGCCATACTGGCTCCATTGAGGAATTTGGCTGCCGCTCTTTGATTCTAGCCACCGGTGGCGCTGGGCAGTTATATAAATTCAGTACTAACTCAGATATAGCCACTGGTGACGGCATAGTTCTAGCCTTCAACGTCGGGGCTGAGATAGTTGATATGGAGTTCTTCCAGTTCCACCCCACCGCCCTCCGCCTGCCCGGAGTAACTCCGTTTCTTATATCGGAAGCGGTC
>CP070810.1:302310-305981 GCA_020343755.1 Dehalococcoidia bacterium
ACCAACGATTGTGCCATGTGCACCATTGCACCAAGGTTGGTAAACATTGGCCGGCATCCTAATATCGAGATTCTAAGCTATTCAGAGGTTATAGATGTCAAGGGGGAACCGGGCAATTTTATGGTGACTCTAAGGAAAAAACCTCGTTTCATAAATGAAGATAAGTGCACTGGTTGCGGCACCTGTGTTGCCAATTGTCCAGTAACGAATAAAATATACCTTGATGGTGCAGAAAAGGTAGAGATAAAACTTGAGCCAGAAGACCTGGAAAAGGTGAAAGGTGTAATTGAGGAATATAAAGGTGTGCAGGGAGCTTTGGTGCCTGTCTTGCAGGATATTAATGCTGGTTACAATTATCTGCCAGAAAATGTATTAAGGTATATCTCTGAAGAGCTAGACATTCCTTTAAGCTTAATCTACAGGGTAGCTACTTTTTACAATGCCTTCAGCCTGAAGCCAATAGGAAAGTATAAAATAACTGTCTGTTTAGGTACGACTTGCCACGTCAAGGGAGCGCCTAGGATTGTTGATACCCTGGAAAGAGAATTGGGCATAAAAATAGGTGAGACCACTGAAGATATGAATTTTACTCTGGAGACGGTAAATTGTGTTGGCTGCTGCGGCTTGGCCCCGGTAATGACAGTGGGTGAAGATTTATATGGCAAAGTAACTCTGGCAAAAATCCCGAAAATTATTGAACAATATACAGGAATTAAGGTCAGCTAAGGGTAGGTTATGCCAAAAATAAAGGTTGAGGATCTAGATAAGATAAGTGAGGAAGTAAGAAGGATAACCCTTTTACGAGAAGGGGCTGGTAGGGCAAAGATTACTGTACATATGGGAACTTGCGGTATAGCGGCCGGGGCAAGGGAAATAATGAACACCTTATTAGTTGAGATTGAACAAAGGAATATCAAGGATATTATACTAGCAACTTCTGGGTGCGCTGGTTTGTGTAGTAAGGAACCTATGGCTACGGTGGAATTGAAGGGAGAGGCACCAGTTAAGTACATTGAACTGACTCCAGAGAAGATTCGTTACATCTTTTCCGAGCATGTCCTTGGTGGCAAGATAGTCGGGGAGTATGCCCTAGCCATAGGCAGTGAAAGGGTAGGTTGAAATTAAGTATTGGACTGATGAAGGGGGAGAATGGAGCGATATAGAACTCATCTGATGCTTTGTGCCGGAACAGGGTGTGTTTCAAACAAATCCTTCAAGATAAAGGAAGCCCTGGAGGAAGAAATCAATAAACGAGGTCTACAGGATGAGATTCTGGTAGTGATGACCGGATGCAATGGCTTTTGTGCGGTTGGACCTCTTATGGTCGTCCAACCAGATGGAATATTCTATCAAAATCTAACAGTAGATGATATACCATATTTGGTAGAGGAACACTTCTTAAAAGGGCGACCTGTACCGAAGCTGATGTATTTTCCACATGAGGAGAAGGAAGTTATCCCAAGGATGGCAGACATTGGCTTTTTTGCCCGTCAAACGTTGATTGCTCTTAGAAATAGGGGGCTAATAGATCCAGAGAGGATTGAGGAATATATTGCCAGAGATGGCTACCGGGCTTTAGCCAAGGCTCTAACATCAATGACTCCAGAAGAGATAATAAGGATAATAAAAGATTCAGGCTTACGAGGAAGGGGAGGGGCTGGGTTTCCCACTGGACGCAAATGGGAAAGTAGAAGAAGACAGAAAGGCGAACCAAAATACGTTGTATGTAATGCTGATGAAGGTGACCCTGGCGCCTTCATGGACAGGAGTATCGTCGAGTCTGATCCACACTCAGTAATAGAAGGAATGATTATTGGAGCCTATGCTATAGGGGCGAACGAAGGTTACGTATATATCAGAAATGAATACCCACTGGCGGTGAAGAGATTAAAGGTTGCCCTTGGTCAAGCAAGGGAATATGGATTGCTTGGAGAGAATATATTTGATTTAGGCTTCAACTTCGATATTAAAATTAAGAGGGGGGCGGGAGCCTTTGTATGTGGTGAAACGACCGCACTAGTTGCCTCCATAGAAGGGAAACCTCCTGAGCCAAGGCAAAGACCTCCACGCACCACTCTCTGGGGTAAACCAGTTGTAATAAACAATGTGGAAACTTGGGCTACCGTGCCAGTCATAATCAGCAGGGGCGCAGATTGGTTTGCCAGTATTGGAACAGAGAAGAGCAAAGGGACAAAGGTATTTTCTTTAGTTGGGAAGATAAACAATACTGGTTTAGTTGAAGTGCCTATGGGTATAACTTTAAGGGAAATCATCTATGACATCGGCGGGGGGATTCCAAATGGGAAGAAGTTTAAGGCTGTTCAGACCGGTGGTCCTTCTGGAGGGTGCATTCCAGCAGACTTGATGGACCTTGCTGTTGATTATGAACGGTTAACCGAGGCAGGTTCCATGATGGGCTCCGGTGGCATGATTGTCTTGGATGAGGATACATGTATAGTTGATGTTGCCAAATATTTCCTTAAGTTTACCAATGATGAATCCTGTGGAAGATGCACTTCCTGCCGAGAGGGGTCAGAAGCACTCCTTGAGGTCCTTGATAGGATATGCAATGGGGAGGGAGAGGAAGGAGACATAGTATTTCTTGAAGAGTTAGGAGAGGCAATCAAAGACGCCTCTTTATGTGGATTAGGACAAAGCCTCCCCAATCCGGTACTTTCCACTGTGCGGTATTTCAAGGAAGAATATGAAGCTCACATTAAATATAAAAAATGTCCAGCCTTGGTATGCAAAGGGCTGATCTCATATTATATCGACCCCAGTAAGTGCCAGGCCTGCCTTATTTGCCTCAGAAATTGCCCTGCGGAAGCCATCACCGGCGGTAAGAATCAGCTACATGTGATTGACCAGAGCAAATGCACCAAGTGCGGAATTTGCTTGGATGTATGCCCTACTCGTTTCGGCGCGGTAACAAGACTTTCAGGTGAACCTGTACCTGCGCCCCCTCCGCCTGAGGAAAGGGTCCTTGTGCGGGCGAAATTGAGTAAGGAGAAGGGGGAAATAGCTTAATGACCCTTGAAGAGGTGAAAGAGATTCTTAAGGCAGAGGTAATTATTGGTTCCAATAATCTACAGATGGAAATCAAAATGGGTTGTGGCTGTGACCTGATGAGTGATGTTTTGGCCTTTATCAAACCAGACTCTATTCTCTTAACCGGATTGACAAATACACAGGTTATTCGCACAGCAGAGATGGCTGACATCAAAGCAATATGCTTTGTCCGTGGGAAAAAGCCGGATGAGGAGACAATTAGATTAGCTAAAAGCAAAGGCATCCCTTTGTTGATGACACAGCTACCGATGTTTGAAAGCTGTGGTCAGTTATACAAGAATGGGCTTATCGGTTGCTCGGAATATAAAGGATAATGCCAAAGAGGATGTTCAAGTGCTTCAGGACAAGGAAATTACTAGGGTTCAGGAACTAACCTATGAGCTAAAGGTCGAAGATTTAATGACCAAAGATGTGGCTACGGTTAACCCAAAGGATACAATGAATGAGTTAAGGGAGATATTGCGTATCAGGCGTATCTCGGGGACTCCGGTGGTAGAAGGTAACCAATTAGTTGGTATTGTCAGCATTGAAGATCTGATTAAGTGCTTGGCAGGTGGGAGAATGGATGCCACCATAGAGGAAAAGATGACTAAGGAAGTGGA
>CP070810.1:306081-311382 GCA_020343755.1 Dehalococcoidia bacterium
GGCTATGCTTTTGGTAGTGGCGCTGAGATATTTTGTGCCGAGGAGGCACGACTGGCAGTTAGTGGAGCTGATGTAGTTTATACTGATGTGTGGACGAGCATGGGGCAGGAAGCTGAAGCTGACCAGAGGCGTCAGGTGTTTGCCAGCTATCAGGTGAATAGTGAACTTCTGTCTTTAGCTAAGGATGATGCCATATTGATGCACCCCTTGCCAGCACACCGGGGCGAGGAGGTGGCTGAGGGTATTTTGGACAGTCCACAATCGGTAGTCTTTGACCAGGCTGAGAATAGGATGCACCTGGAGAAAGCGCTGCTGGCAGCAATGCTTGGTGGTCTGGAGATACCGCTGGCTGGCTATCGGTAGGGGGGTTGGTATGAGCAAACCGGTGGTGGCTATTATTGGTAGGCAGAATGTGGGTAAATCTACTCTGCTCAATCGGATGACGGGTAAGCCGACAGCTATTGTAGAGGATTTGCCGGGGACAACCCGTGACCGGGTAATGGCTAATGTTTCGTGGCAAGGGACTGAGTTTGCCATAGTTGATACCGGTGGTCTAGAACTAAAACCCGAGTCCACCATCGGTCAGGGAGTTAGAGAGCAGGCAGAGGCAGCTATAGCTGAGGCTGATGTTATTATTTTTTTGGTGGATGTCAAGGACGGGGTAACGCCTCCTGACCTGGAGATAGCTGATATGCTTCGTCGGGTAAGCAAACCCATAGTGTTGGTGGCTAATAAGGCGGATAATGAGAGGCTTGAGACCCAAGCGGTGGAATTTTATCAATTGGGGCTAGGTGAGCCATTGGCTATTAGTGCCTATCATGGCCGGGGGATGGCTAAATTGCTGGATAGAGTTATCCCTCTATTACCAGTGCCACCAGTGATTGAGGCCGAGCCTGAAGTTATGAAGGTAGCTATTGTTGGTAGACCTAATGTAGGTAAGTCAACGCTATTAAATGCCCTTTTAGGTGAAAAGCGGGCTATTGTTGATGATAGTCCAGGGACTACTCGCGATGCCATTGATACCATGGTTGACTTCGGGGGGCAAAATGTGTTACTTATTGATACCGCTGGTATCAAGCGGCGGGGGCGGTTGGGGATGGGAGTGAGACGGTATAGCATAATCCGTGCCGTGCGAGCTATCGATCGGGCTGATGTAACCTTGCTTGTTCTTGATGCTACTGAGTTGGTTACGGCTCAAGATATGCATATTGCTGGCTATATTCAGCAGGCGGCTAAGGGGATTGTGATAGTAGTTAATAAGTGGGACTTAGCTGAGGTTAAGCGGACAACCGAATGTAGTCGATACATTATGAGCCAATTCAAGTTTGTGTCTTATGCGCCAGTGGTGTATATTTCAGCTAAGTTTGGGCAGGGGGTAGACAAGGTTATGCCTCAGGTATGTCAAGTATATCACGAGAGGCTTAAGCGATTGCCTACTGCTACCGTCAACAGTGTAGTCCAGCGGGTAGTAGCCGCTCACAGCTTACCCCGAAGGGGTAGCAAACAGTTAAAGGTTCGATATGCCACTCAGGCTGAAGTAAACCCACCAACCTTTGTCTTTTTTGTTAATGATGCTAGTCTAATACACTTTTCCTATCAGCGCTACCTAGAGAATAAGCTACGCCAGTCATTTGGCTTCACTGGCACACCAATTCGTTTGGTGTTTAAAACTAGGGGTGAGCCATGATAATCGCCAAGTTTGTCGGGGTGGTGGTAATTGGTTACCTTTTGGGTTCTATTCCCTTTGGCGTAATAATAAGCAAGCGAAGGGGGATAGATGTCACGCAGCATGGTAGTGGCAAGACAGGAACGGCTAATGTGCTACGAACGGCTGGAAGCAAAACCGCGGCTATGGTCTTCGGCCTGGACTTGTTAAAGGGAATACTGGCGGTAGTAGTTGCTGGGTTAATAATTGGTAGAGGCTATCTGGTGGTGGGTGGCTATAGCTTTGGGATGCTAATTGCTCAAGTGATGGCGGCGTTAGCGGCTATTGCTGGGCATAACTGGTCAGTATTTCTTAAGTTTCATGGGGGGAGGGGCGTGGCTACCTTTTTTGGTGGGTTGGTTGCCTTATGTCCGCTGGCAGCGCTATTTGGTGGTGAGGTTTTTATTATTGGAGCTGGATTAAGCAAGTTTGTATCTCTAGGCTCTATTGCGGCGGTAGTAAGTACCTATGCTGTGTTAATCCCCCTCACTATTGTGCACGGATTCCCCATTGAGTATCTGATTTACGCCTTAATAGGAGCCGTAGTAGTCCTGGTTACCCATCGGAGTAATATTGCCAGGTTACTGAGAGGTAAGGAACGTAGGCTGGGCGATAAGGCAAAGGGTTTACCTTCGTCGGCTAACCCCAAGAGCAAGGATTCTCAAGGACATTAAACCAAGAACACGGGGTAAAATATGCCCAAGATTACCATCATTGGCACCACTACTTGGGGGAAAACCCTAGGGGTGGTACTAGCTCATAAGGGACTGCAGGTCAGACTATGGGCACGGACTGAACGAGAAGCCGCTGAATTGAGAAATACTGGATCTAATTCAGCCCTACTTCCTGGTATTACCTTTCCTCCTCAACTATCTATCACTAGCTTGTTAGGTGAAGCATTAGCTGGCGTAAATGCAGTTATTATAGCTGTGCCATCTCAGACTATGCGCCACAATATAAGATTGGTTCAAAGTTATCTTGATGAGTCGATGATAGTAATAAGCGCAGCTAAGGGCTTGGAGATAGGTAGTAACAAGCGCATGTCACAGGTAGTTGCTGAAGAGATAGCCCCTCGTTTTCGGTCTAAAATTTGCGTGCTTTCTGGGCCTAATCTTTCTCGGGAGATTATTCGTGATTTACCAGCGGCTTCAGTGGTGGCGGCTGAGGATGAAGCTGTAGCCAGAAAAGCCCAAAAGCTGTTAACCGCTCCTAACTTTTGTGTATATACCAATAGTGATGTGGTAGGTGTGGAGCTGGGAGGGGCATTAAAAAATATCATTGCTTTGGGTGCTGGCATGGTTGATGGTCTAGGCTATGGCGACAATGCCAAGGCAGCCTTTATCACTCGTGGTCTGACTGAGCTAGCAGCTCTGGGGGTTGCTCTCGGGGCAAATCCTCTCACCTTTGCCGGTTTAGCCGGTGTGGGTGATGTAATAGCTACTTGTGCCAGCCCGTTGAGCCGTAATCATTATGTAGGGGTAGAGTTAGCTAAAGGTCGCTCGTTAAAGGAGATAACCGGTGCAATGACTGGCGTGGCTGAGGGGGTGAGCACCACTATTGCTGCTCGGGATCTAGCCCAGCAGCTTGGATTGGGGATGCCTATTACTGAAAAGATTTATCAAGTGTTATTTGAAGGCGCCGAGCCTCGCCAGGCAATGGTTGAACTCATGGCACCTGAGGCTAGTCATGAATTAACCGGACAAAACTGGGAGCTTTTTTCCCTTTTCCGGCAAAAGAGGCCTTCCTGAGTATTGTTTATTAACTTTCGGTGGGTTCAAAGGTATCAGCCAACTCTTGGAATAGCTTTCGCTGCTTTTTAGTTAACGATTCCGGGGTAACTACACATAGCGTAACTAGCTGGGCACCGCGCCCTCTTCTATTGAGATGAGGGAAGCCTTTATTTTTAAGCCGGAAGACCTCGCCGGTTTGGCTGCCAGCTGGGATTTTAAGCTTGGTCTTACCATCAAGGGTGGGTACCTCTATCTCAGTACCAAGAGCAGCTTGAGCAAAGTTGATTGGTAACTCATAAAGGATGTCATTGCCATCTCGTTGGAAAAACTCATGCTGTTCAACGGCTAGAGTGATGTAGAGGTCACCTGAGGAGCCACCTCTTATGCCGGCATGACCCTCACCCCTGTGTCGTATTTGAGAGTCGTCATCAACTCCGGCTGGGATTTTGACTGAGATAGTGCGCTGATGTTTCTCTCTACCTGTACCCCGGCACTGGGGACAGGGCTCAGTTATAATCCTGCCCTGGCCGTGACACTGGGGGCAAGTAGTAATATTGGTGAAGCGGCCAAAGATGCTCTGCTGCACACGACGCACCTGCCCGCTGCCATTACAGTTGGGGCATCGAGTGGGTTGGCTACCTGGCTTGCAGCCGATACCCTGGCATAGAGAGCAGTTCTCAGTGCGTAAAATTTTTATCTCCTTTTGGCAACCAAAGGCTGCCTCTTCAAAGGCGATATTAATATTGTAGTGGAGGTCAGCACCGCGCCGTGGTGCTTGACGGGTAGCCGTAGTCACTCCGCCAAAAAAGGCATCAAAGATATCGCCGAAACCACCAAAGTCAAAGCCTTCAAATCCCCGCCCGAAAAATCCCTCGGCACCACCATGCCCAAAGCGGTCATAGGCAGTGCGCTTATCAGAGTCAGAGAGCACTTCATAGGCTTCGTTTATCTCCTTAAACTTCTCCTCAGCTCCATCCTCGTGGTTACGGTCAGGGTGATACTTCAAAGCCAGCCTACGAAAAGCCCGCTTTATTTCCTCATCGGTAGCATTCCTAGGGATACCGAGGACTTCATAATAATCCCGTTTTGTTGGCATATTTATAACCCTATCCCCTTTTTCCCCTTCCCCTTATCAAGGGGAAGGGGAACGGGTTGTGTAAGAGGGGCGAAGCCCCTCTTCAACTCACTTTGTTTCTAGACCTCGCGGAACTCGCCTTCTACGGTGCCTTCTTCGCCGCCTTCTTTACCAGGGGGTGGCGGTGGTGGCTGTTGTTGGTAGAGGGCAGCACCTATCTTTTGCATTGCGTTGGATAGCTCTTGCATCGCTTGGCGAATGCCATTTATATCGGTGCCCTGTAGCGCTGAGCGCACGGCGGCTATTTTATTTTCCACCTCTTGATTCAGGTCTGAGGGTATCTTATCCTTGTGCTCCCGCAGGGTCTTTTCCGCAGTGTAAGCCAAGGTATCAGCCGCGTTGCGCGTCTCTACCTCTTCACGTTGCTTGGCATCCTCAGTAGCGTGTGTCTCGGCTTCCCGCTGCATCCGCTCTACCTCTTCCTTGCTCAGTCCGCTGGAAGCAGTGATAGTAATTTTCTGTTCCTTGCCAGTGCCCTTATCGTGGGCTTTAACGTCGAGGATACCATTGGCGTCAATATCAAAGGTGACTTCAATCTGGGGCATGCCCCGTGGTGCCGGCAGGATACCATCAAGCATAAACCGTCCCAGGGTTCTATTATCAGCGGCCATAGGCCGTTCCCCCTGAAGCACATGAATCTCAACACTGGGCTGATTATCGGCGGCAGTGCTGAAAATCTGGCTCTTAGAGGTGGGTATGGCGGTATTACGGGGGATGAGGGGGGTGGCTAC
>CP070810.1:311482-316559 GCA_020343755.1 Dehalococcoidia bacterium
ACCAGTGATAGATACTCCTTGCCCCAATCCTCATCGGTAGCTGGAACCAGCTTTAAAGAGGGAGTTGACTTAAGGATAGACAAAGCCCGCTCATCACAGTGCATCTCCACCCCAGCCTTCGCCCACTCAGCCGCCACCAGAGGCAAACAGCACTCAGCAACATCAACATGAACCAGCAGGCTATCCAAAGCATTGCAAACGGTGGGGCGTTGCACCTTAGCATTAAAGGCTATCGCCACTGCTTTATTTACATCAGCACTCCTATCTACATAAGTATGGCAAACGCCAACCCCACCGCTAACCACCGGCATAGTAGCATTTTCGGTAACAAATTTTATCAGGCCGGCTCCACCCCGGGGAATAATCAGGTCAATAACACCGCCCATTTTAAGCAGGTGATTAACCAAGACTCGGTCGGTATTCTCAACAAACTGAACTGCTCCATCAGGAACCCCGGCCCTTGTTGCCGCCTCCTGAACTACCCCGGCTAAGGCACTGTTGGACTGAATCGCCTCCTTGCCACCCCTGAGGATAATAGCGTTGCCCGACTTCAGGCAAAGGGCAGAGATGTCTATAGTAACATTGGGGCGGCTCTCATAGATGGCGCCAATTACCCCCAGAGGCACCCGCTTCCTACCTATCAGTAAGCCATTAGGCAAGGTGCGCATATCAAACACCTCGCCCACCGGGTCAGGAAGCGCTGCCACTGCCAAAACATCCTGAGCGATGGACTCAAGTCGGCTAGCGTTTAGCATCAATCGGTCAAGCATAGCCGCGCTCATACCTGACGCCTCAGCCCCCTTGTAGTCAATTTGGTTGGCTGCCAGTATCCTGTCCTTCCTGGCTAAAAGGTCATCAGAAATATTACGTAAAGCTTTATTTTTGACCTCGATGGAAAGGTAAGCCATCCGCCGAGACGCCGTCTTAGCCGCCCTCGCCTTCTCCTCAAGTTCCTCAATCGCCGATTTCATAATTTAAGCTCCCTCTAGTTTTATTCGGTAACCTATCACCTTCATTCACCCTCTCACTTGTGTCTTCTTCTCTGGGCTCTAGTTTGTTTGAGCACCCGCTTATGGTGTTTTTTGCTCATCTTCTTTTTACGCCACTTAAGCACGCTCCCCATGTTAACTCGCTTTCTTTTTACAATAGTACCAGATTATTTCGGTGCACGACCACTGAGCCGTAGTCATAGCCAAGGAGAGTGGCAATCTTTCTGGAATGCGCCCCTTTAATAACCTCAATATCACTGGAGCTATAGTTGGTTATGCCACAGCCTAGGCGAGACCCCTCGGGGTCACAGACATTGACTATATCACCGCGTTGAAAATCACCCTCAAGCTGCTTAATGCCGGCTGCCAGCAGGCTACGTTTCTGTTTCTTTAGCGCCAGGGCTGCCCCCGAGTCTACTATTAGCTTTCCTTTGGTGGAGAGACCGCTGAGCATCCAGCGCTTACGACTCTCAAGCTTGGTAGTGGTTGGCAGGAAACGAGTGCCCACAGCCTCATCGGCAGCCAGTCGCAAAATGACATCCGGCTCCCTGCCACCAGCTACAACCACCGTCACCCCAGAGGCAGTAGCCAGCTTGGCTGCCTCTATCTTAGTAATCATGCCACCCAAGCCTAAGCTGCTGGGTGTGCCAGCGGCTAGACGTTCAATTTCTGAATCTATTCTGTCCACCTGTGGAATGAGTCGAGCATCAGGACTGCGGTGCGGGTCGGCAGTATATAGCCCGCCAATATCAGTAAGAATCAGCAGCAGGTCGGCGTCAACCAGATTGGCTACCATAGCCGATAGATTGTCGTTATCACCGAATTTAGCCTCCTGAATCTCATCCACTGCCACCACGTCGTTCTCGTTAACAATGCATAATACCCTTAGCTCAAGTAGAGCCAGCAGGGTATTGCGGGCGTTTAGATAACCGGCACGGTCAGAAAGGTCAGCCTTGGTAAGTAAAGCTTGAGCCACAGTGATACCGTGCTGGCTAAACAGTTGCTCATAAGCATACATCAAGCGACTCTGCCCCACTGAAGCCAGCACCTGCTTAAAGGGGATACCCCTAATCTCCCTGGTCAACCCCAGCTTATACCTTCCCGAGGCGATGGCTCCCGAAGAAACGATGATGAGTTCCAGGCCCTGGTGATGAAGTTGTGCCACCTGGTTAACCAGGCTTGATATTATTTCCTGATTCAAATGGTCGCTACCACCGGTAAGCAAACCGGTACCAAACTTAGCTACTATTCGGTGATAGGGCAAGCCACTAACTTTAGCCATTTACATAAAAACCTAGTTGAATTTGCTACATTATAGCAAGCTGAGGCTAATTGGACAAGCAAATATGACTTTCCTAGTGTCCTGTGCTACAATTTTATCGGAGGGCTATCCCGTTTGGGCTAGCCCTAGAGGTGTTTGGGGAATAAAAAATGCAGTTAGACCTAACTCAACTATTATATCTGATTGAGGAGATGCCTGCTTATCGCCAGCTTGTCGCCAAGCTACGGCAACCAAGTGGCAGCCCTAAAGTAGCCGTGCTTGATGCCGCCAAGCCCTATCTTATAGCTGCTCTATACCACAGTCTAAGAAGACCTATATTTGTCGTTACCGCACAACCTGAAGATGGTAAAAAGCTCTATGAACAACTATTATCCTGGTGCCGTTCCAATCAGACAAAGCTTCTCCCTGAGCTTGACACCCTGCCCTATCAACGGGTTGCCTCAGATACCTCTACCGAGCTGGAAAGGCTCCAAGTCCTGTCGGCTCTAGCTAACATAGAGTCGACTGCTGATGCTCCGTTAGTTGTTGCCTCTGCCCCAGCCTTGATGCAGAAAACAGCCCCACATAGCGGTTTTACTTCCGCCTGCCACACCATCAAGGTGGGAATGGATATCGAGCCACTTGAGCTGCTGAGTCAATGGCAAGCTATGGGCTATAGAATGGAAAGTATAGTAGAGGTGCCAGGCGCTATGAGCCGTCGCGGGGGCATCGTTGACATCTACCCGCCCTCCAGCGAGCTGCCAGCCAGAATTGAGTTCTATGGTAACACTATAGATAGCATCCGCCTCTTTGACCCGGCAAATCAGCGCTCACAAACTAGAGTGTCATCAATAGCTATTGCTCCAGCCACAGAGGTGCTAACCGCTCCATCAGACAGCATTCTGAGCTATCTATCCCCTGACGCCCTGCTAATACTTGACGAACCTTCAAAGCTCAAATTAGCCATAGACGACCTAGACGCTAAAGCCAACGAGCTACGCACCGAGAAGCTAAACCAGGGAGAGCTGCCACCTGACTTCCCCAGACCATATTTCACCTGGAAAGAGCTAGAGCTAAAAATGGAAGGCAGGCAATGCCTAACACTCACCGCCTGGGACATTACTACTGAGGAACAACAATATGAGTTAAACTTCAACCCCACCCCCAGCTATGCCGGACAACTACCCATGTTTATTAAAAAGGCCAAGCAACTGCTAAAGCAAAAACACAGGCTTATCCTCGTTAGCCATCAGGCAGCCAGGTTGTCAGAGCTACTTGACGAAGAAGACATTATTGCCCCACCCCTTACCGAAATCAAACAAATACCGCCACCTGGCTCGCTAACCCTAATCCAGGGTTCACTGGCTGAGGGCTGGGTTATGAATAATGATACCCACCTGTTTACCGATAGTGAAATCTTCGGCTTTATCAAACAACGGCGACTGCTCAAGAAACGCCCGGTGCCACATCAAAAACTGCTTATCGAGCTAATTCCGGGCGACTACGTGGTGCACATTGAGCACGGCATTGCCCGGTTTGCCGGTGTCACCACCATGAGAACCGATAACACCGAAAAGGAATATCTGGTCTTACAATATGCCGCCGGTGACAAGCTTTATGTTCCCACCGACCAGATGGACCGGGTCAATCGCTACATCGGAGCCAGTGAACGGCCACCGGTATTAAGCCGACTGGGCACTCAGGAATGGACACGAACCAAGCAAAGAGCCAGGGAGGCGGTAGAAATCGTTGCTCAAGAGCTATTAGCCCTTTATGCTGCCCGAGAGGTTGTGCCCGGACTCGCCTTTTCCCCCGATACAGTGTGGCAACAAGAGCTTGAGGCGTCTTTTCCCTATGTTGAGACCTCAGACCAGATTAAGGCTCAGCAACAGGTAAAAGCGGATATGGAAAAAGCCAAGCCTATGGATAGGCTGGTCTGCGGCGATGTCGGCTACGGTAAGACCGAGGTAGCCATTCGGGCTGCCTTCAAGGCGGTGCTGGACGGTAAGCAGGTGGCAGTGCTGGTGCCAACTACGGTGCTAGCCGAGCAACACTTTGCCACCTTCAGTCACAGGCTGGATGCTTTCCCGGTAAGGATTGAGGTATTAAGCCGATTCAGAACGCCAAAGGAGCAGCAGGCTATCCTTGACGGGCTGGCTAACGGAAGTATCGACATCTGCATTGGCACCCATCGGCTAATACAAAAGGACGTCAGCTTCAAAGACCTAGGGCTGGTAATCATTGATGAGGAGCAACGCTTTGGCGTCGCCCATAAGGAGCACCTCAAGCAGATGAGGCAGGAGGTAGATGTCCTTACCCTCAGCGCCACCCCCATCCCCCGCACCCTCCACATGTCCCTGGTCGGGGTAAGGGATATGAGCACCATGGAGACTCCCCCCGAAGACCGCCTGCCTATCAAGACCTATGTTGCCGAATATGATGGCCGGCTTATCAGGGAAGCCATACTCAGAGAGCTAGAACGAAACGGGCAGGTCTTCTTTGTCCACAATCGGGTCCAATCTATTGTCTTCGTCACCGGTAAGCTCCAGTCCCTAGTGCCTGAGGCTAAGATAGCCATCGCCCACGGTCAGATGCCTGAGGCAGAGTTGGAGGAAGTAATGGCTGACTTCACCCAGGGTAAAAGCGACATCCTGGTGTGCACCACCATCATTGAATCTGGACTGGATATGCCCAATGTTAACACCCTGATTGTTAACCAAGCCGATAAATTTGGCCTGACCCAGCTTTACCAGCTCCGGGGCAGGGTAGGTCGTGGCGCCAACCTCGCCTATGCCTATTTTCTCTATGAGGCGAGAAAACAATTGAC
>CP070810.1:316659-320519 GCA_020343755.1 Dehalococcoidia bacterium
CTTTGCCAGCAGTGCTTACGAGGGAAGACGCTGGGCGCACTTCTTATGTCCTGTGACATACTTTGATATCGAGATTGAGGAAAGGCCGGAGTAGAAAGATAACAGTCGGCAGGGGGCAATTCTGGCCAACTACCGGATAACGACCATCCATATTTTGCCATTGCGCGTAAGCTTAACTTGTTACCTATTGCACCTTTTAGCGAACCGTTACCTGTAATTACAGGCTAACGACATGGTTTAGGAATACCCAACAGAAGCCGGGCTTCGTCCGGTGTAGCGATAGTCCGACCAAGGTCGCTGCCAATTCGCGCAATCCTGGCTACCAGTTCCGCGTTACTCTTAGCAAGGACTCCCCTGCTGTAGTACAGGTTGTCTTCGAAGCCGACGCGGGCATGCCCGCCAAGCAGGATTGATTGAACTACCGCCGGTGTTTCGGCATTAGCAACACCCATAGTCATAAACATCGAATCGGGTGGAAGTTGCTCAACAAGATGCATTAAATTCTTCGGAGTAAAGGGCGTTGCACTCTGTACGGTTCGCTGTACATCGAGAACAAAGTCAATCCAGTACGGCTTGGTTAGCGGTATATTTTTAATAAGATAGTTTAATTCTACCATGCCACCGGGCCCCCAGATTTCAAACTCAGGTTTGATTCTTTTTTCTAACATGGCTTTGGTTATTTTTTCGTCAAACGAGCGTGTCCAAGGTATTATTCTCTCCTCACCTTCGTGCATAAAAACAACAACACCTATGTCAACCGAAGCCATTTCTGGACCTGCTTCAAGAACGTTAAAACCATCATTAACATTTGCCTTGGGTTTACGTCCCGGAGAGGTGCTGAATTCTACGATGATATCACATCCCTTGTCCCGGATCCGTTGGTTTATCTCCCGAAATATCTCAGGATTGGTCGTTGCTTTGCCTGTTGGGCTCCGAGCATGTATATGTGCTAGAGAAGCTCCTTCATTCCAGGAACGATGAACCTCCTCGGCAATTTCGTCAGGTTGAATCGGTATATTAGGATTTGCCCCTTTGCCTAAGAAACTCCCACAAGGGGCAACACAGATAATCAGTTTGTCGGTTTTGATCACGATCCTCCCTCCGATGTCTGCAAGTTAAGAATTTACGATCTTGTTCTCCCCGTTTAGACAAACAATGACTTCTGTATCATAGCTGAGCCTTGCTGTAGAAGCAAGTCATTATACCAGGTATGACCAAACGAGGATAGCAGGGCAGAGCATATTATTTCATCTTGACAAAGCTAGCCAAGAGGAATAGAGGTGGAGTTATATTTATTATAGCGGGGTTTAGACTCGAACCAACGACCTTTACGTTATGAATCCTATAACCCCTTACAAGCACAAAGGAATTGCACGCTATAGCGCAATGTGCAATGTCGCTGTATCATCTTCTTAGCTTCACTTGCCTCTCAATGGTCTTGACTACGCTTCGCACGCCCAAGAAGCCACAGGCTCTACTGGGATAACCGTGTTTACATTCTTCGCACACTTCTTTCTCAACGGTCGTAGTGGTATTCTTAATAAATGTGGTGTTGATTGCATGGATACGACTAACCAATAGGGTTTCGTTTTCGTTATAATGTTTAGTAGCGGCTGTCTATCCTTGCCTTCAAAGCATGCGTTAGGCGAAGACGGTCGGCGAATGTGTGACGTATGCCAAATAAGTCAAGCAGAAAGGGGGCAACTATGAAGTGGTATATGATTGTGATTTTGCTATTGATGGCGACAGTTTTACCCTTTGGGTTACTGATGGGTTGCGGAGCTCGACAGGAGGGAACCGGTGGAATAGAGGGTGCCGTAACTGATACTGACGGTAAGCCAGTTGTCGGGATGAGGGTATTGATAGTCAGCGGTACAACCGGGTTCCCAGAGATTGCTGCCGAAACCAATGAAGACGGTTACTATCAAATTGGGAGTGTTCCACCTGGTACGTTCGCAGTAGCTGTACATGACAGGAAGGGAAACAGAATTGGTCTTGAAAGTGTCGTGGTCCGTAGTGGAGATATTTCCAGCCTGAACTTCGTTATTCCTGCCGAAGAGAAACCTCAAGGGACGCTGACGGTAGCCGAGCTATTGGAGGATCCGGTATATGAAACCGAAGTTACAATCTTCGGAACTGTGGGGTTGTTAGGCGAGCTTAATTGTCCGTGCTTTGAGTTAACTTCCGGCGGGCAAACAGTGATGGTATGGTATGATTTAATGGTGGAGAATGACGGTACTCAAAGGCCTACAGTCAATGTTGTGGGAATTAACAACGGCGACAGGATTATCGTAACTGGTGAACTGAAAGGCGAAGGCGGGACATATTATTCCAAGGATGATTTCTGGGCAATTGCCATTGTCGTACCGTTGCAATAGCTAGGGCTCGTTCTCTGGTCAACGAATTGCACAACTGGGCAGATTGTCTAAATCTTGCTGGTAATGATCTATTGACCTTATTGATAAAAACCGTGATGATCTTGACAATGGCTCAGTGAGGGGAAGATGTAGTTCATGTATAGGTATGGTGTAGCACTTGTAACGTTGGCGCTTGTCTTAGTAGACTGTGACGGCGGTGTGGTGGGCTGGGGACTCCGACTATCCTGGCCATTATCCTCGGCTCGGTAGGCGTCGGGGTGGCTATATTCTTCGCCACCAGGCCACGGAGAATCTAGAGACCAAACCTGCACAAAGGCAATTAGGACAGCGCGCCTCAACCTACTATCGAGGAATAAAGCTTTAAGCTGTCTTCAAACCTAACTGACCTGGTATATCTTTCCAATATTGCCATGAAGTCCCATCTGCCCAGAGTTTTACATCCTATGTTTGGGGCTCTCTAGCTGGTTGTATTGGGCTTAACAATTGCTTGTTTTGTTACCTTGGTTACCTCTTTTAACGTTACATCTCTTGTTCAGAGCCAGTCTTTATTACATGTTCCTATAGATCGTTAAATGGTATTGGCAATAGGCATGGCAGTTTTCGGTGGAGCCGTAGCAACTACACGCGCACCGCTTCATGAGATAGTATGCTTCATTATCTTTTCAAAGCTGGGCTGGGCTAGTTCAGAGGCAATATTTTTGGTATAATTGCCTTCAACAATGGCTGTCGAGAACAGCCCAACCATACGAATTTGTTGAGGGGCAGAAAAAAAGGAGTATATGCTTAATCCGGTTACTTTCACCCCTAAATCTCTGGAGGACTACAGAGCAATAGCCGGTGACCAAGTCATTGAGGAGATTCTCAAGCTAGCCGCGCATGTTCGGGGGGCGCGGCTAATTCATATCAATTCCACGCCCTTCGGCGGTGGTGTTGCTGAAATGTTGACTACGCTGGTGCCCTTGATGAACGACGTCGGGCTTGAGACCGAATGGCAGGTTGTTAGGGGAGATGCTAAGTTCTTTGAGGTCACTAAAACCATGCATGACAGCCTACAAGGAACTGGCATACAAATTCCTTGGAGTCAATATATGGGCAGGGTATGGCTACAGTACAATCAAATCAATGCCGATCTTTTTGACCAAGACTACGATTTCGTAATAATCCACGACCCTCAACCAGCAGGCATCTTGAAAATGGTGTTACAATCTAGTAACGGAGTACGCCATGGAAAGTGGCTGTGGCGGTGTCACATCGACCTCACTGAGAGCCGGGAGGATGTGTGGCATTTCCTGCACCCATTTATTGAGATTTATGACGGCCTAATCTTCACACTAGAAGACTATGTCCAAGTAGGCCTTGGCGCTTCCAACATTTTTATCATGCCACCTGCTATAGACCCTCTCAGCCCCAAGAACGTCGACCTATCACCGGAGGTAATTGCTCAGGCTTTGTCTCCTTATGGCGTGAATCTCAACCACCCCC
>CP070810.1:320619-325549 GCA_020343755.1 Dehalococcoidia bacterium
AAAAGAGGGCTGTGTTTGAGGGGATTCCTATTTGGCATATGATCAAATTGGGGGCAAAATAGCACCCGACTTTTAATCAAGTGGTCGCAGGTTCAAGACCTGCACGGCCTACTGTCTGATTTCTCTATTTTTGCTAGATTTGCTAACGAACTGACTAGCATCAGCTGGCACCGGATAACACTGCCAGATACAAAATGCCCATGGCTCCCAGACAGGATGGCATAAAATTGTATCTGGAGGGAACAGGTACCATGTCAGATTTCTGATTAAGAGTCAGCTGCTCTTCCAATTGAGCTAGCAGCCCAAGTCGTATTAAGTCTAGCAAACCTCAAGCCGTCACGCGACCTGCCCAGTGAGTACCTATTTGATGCTATCTATTAGGTCCTGACGGCTGGTCATCGCAGCAACTCTATCTAGGAATTCCTTCAACGAGGCGCTTTGATTTCTTAGTTTCTTTAACTCAACCCCGATAGGGCTAATAGAGGTTGGGCTATCAGCATAGGTGCCATAAAAAGCAAAATAGGCTTGGTTCAGCTTTCTAATATAATAGCCTTTTGAGGCTAAATACTGCCGTTTCTGCTCCATAAATTCCTCAGCCTGTTCAATTTCTCCGTGGACAAGGTAGTTGTCAACGATTCTTCTTATGTCTCGCATCTCTCGGTTAAAGTCAAATTCTGACCCTGCTATCTGAGCTTGATTATCACCCCTTTCATATTGAGGGTAATAATTTTCAATTACCAGAGTGCCAATTTCCTTGCTGACCATGCTGGCTAGGGTTTCATTCATGATGATAATTTCATAATCCATGGACACTCCGATTGAATCTAGCAGGTATAGAAATCCCAGCGGTCTGAAAACCAGGTAGTGATGCAGCCATTCCTCAGTCGCCGTATCAATAATAAATCGGGGGCTAGCGTCATCGGTAACAAAGCTGGGATAGGTTGCCCCCAAGCCACCAAGTTCCACCACCAGCGAGGAGACGCCTAATTTATCGACCTCGGCTTCAATATCCTCTATTTCCTCTAGGCTCAAGTTTTGCTGCAAGGTAATCCGCCTTATACTTTCTATCCTGTCCCTAGGTGAAACCACAAGTAGATGGGGTGGCTTCTCTAGGGTAAAATTAAGTGGTGGGAAATTAATTCTTAACCTCGTATATCTATCTACTGGATTGAAAATGCCCTGTTGTGCCAGAGTTTTCTTTATCTGATTCTCTATTATCTTCTCCACCGTGTTCCTTAGCGCCATTTTTTGTTCCAGTAACATATTTAGTTCAGCTTCAAGTAAAGCTAAGTCGCCTGGCTTATTACCGGCATTGATTGCTTTAATTTCTGACTCCAAGGTTTTTATCCGTTCGATGGTGGAAAAATACTCTGCAACCACATGGACTTCGTCATCAATCTTTTTATGGCTACTAGAAATCCATTGAATTGCCTCACCGGGTATAGCCCTGGATTCCCACTTCATAATACTGAAGCGGTATGACTTCACTATCGAGCTTAGACGAGTATCAAAATTCTGAGTCATAGCACAACTTCCGCAGAGAAAACAAACTGATAATAAGCTGGCAGCAAAAATTAATCTTGTTTTCAATTTAATTCCTTAAAACACTCCCTGGTTGCGAGCTTGGGGATACCTGTTTTTACGTTAATCCCGGCAGAGACTAAAATCGGACTCAACAATATAGCATAATGAGGATAAAGATTCGGTGACCTTTAACTACATGTAAAGTTAAGGTTCAATCCACCTGGCGGCGATTTTAGCTAGCTCCCAGGAATACTCATAAAGGTGCAAGCCTTTACTCAGGGCAATAATCTCGCCATCGCCGACCCCTATCTCCCCCGCCATATATTCCTTCAAAAGCTGAATGGCTGCCAGGTTGGAGGGAAAGCCAGCCCACAAGTCCCACGACCTGAAATAGACGACAAAATTGAGCTTGTTATCGTGGATTCTGGTATCTATTGCCCTCAGGCATGGAGGGTCTGAGAGGAAAATAGATTGGCTATCACCCACCGCCATAAAAGCCTGGTTGGTATTGTAGCCATCTTCCTTATACATTTTGATTACTTCAGCTATCTGCTTCTCCAGATACTGCCCATAGGTATATTGCTCTCCTTCGGCTTTATGGGCGGTCATAAGATAAGGAAGATAGCTCTCCACATACTCCATGGTGCTGGGTGGTGGCACACCCTGTGGCACATCTGGAATCAAAGGTCTTGTCTCTGGTTTCCTGACCTGGATTACGACAAAGTCAAGCTCTTTCCGCCGCTGACCGGCATAGCTCCCCCGCTCAATCTTATACTCATGGCCTTCAGCTAAAATCTTCCGCAGGCACAAAAACCAAGCTTCAGAAAGGTCCCTAGCTTCGATTACCGAAATCTTCATAGCACCAATCAGTCAAGCAGTCTTCTTCATCTCCTCAAGTTCTTTATTGACCTCCTTTAGCTCCGCCTCTAATTTCTGTTTATAATCTTCAAGCATGCGGATGTACTCATCCTTTCGCGGGAAATAAGGAGGACCTCCAAACCAGAAACCAAAAGGAGGGAAACTAAAGCTAAACTTATGCCAATGCCTATACATTATCCCCTCCTGCGTAATTGTTCGTCAACCTCAGAGTGTTTATCGTCCCTTCTTGAAAATGGTGAAGAATCTGTCCTCGTATTCCTCAAACAAGCCCCATCGGTCAAGCTCGTCCTTTAGCTCGCGAGGCTCAACCTCCCCCTTTGAAACCTTCCGAAACAGCTCGTCAATCCTTACTCTGGCATCAACCGGAATACCGCTGGCGTCGGTATCTAAAAGTCCTCTAGCCCCCAATTGCAATAGATTATCGCGTAGAGAGCTCTTGGTCATTTCATAAATAAACTTCAACAACGACACATCCCAAAGTTCATCCTCACCCTTAATAATAGAGGTTAGGGGGTCGGCACGCTTATCAATCTCGGCATTTAGCTTATTTACCACTGATAGCAAATCATCAGACACGATGGTGAGCTCTTTAGGCTCATTCCGGTAGCTATAGAGTAGCCCAGGGGCATTAGAACCGTGAGTCCTCGTTAGCATATCGAAGTATCTTTTGGCCTCTAAGCTAAATCCTTCAAGCCTGGAAAGGTAATAGGGGGTTACAATCCTCGGCCTCTCGGCAACTACTCTACCCTCTCTCACCACCGTCTCGGTGATATCTTTTACCAGCTCGGCGTAGGCGGGTTTGGTAACTAGATAATAATATATATTGGTGGTGCCGAAAGTAGACAAGCTCTGCTTAGGCGGTCTTAATATTTCAGTGTGGTTAACTGCGTCTCTAATCCTTTCGTCATCAATATCCATTAGATTCCCCTCACCCCTGCCTTAATATCTGACTTCTGAGACCAGCTCTCCGGTAAAAGGCTCGCTTCATTTTAGAAATGTTCACCGGCATGACTGCCTTTATCTCACTATTTTTGCACCATAGCATCTCACGTCTAGGGTCATGGGCTACATCTACCCTCTCCCCTTCAATTTCAGTGTAGACATGAGGGCTAGCTAAATGGAAATTATGCCATTTCTTAACCGGCACTATTGCTATACAGCAAATCAAATCAGCCCTCATCCCCAATTCCTCTGCCTTAGCCTTTATCCGCAAAGACTTATTGATACAGTTGTTCCTGACCAGGGAATAAGCTTCCCTATATACCGCATCTATAAAAGCTGATAATTTGTCATTCATTGTCCACCTAAGATATGGCTGCTAGCTCTTGTTTATACTCGTCCAGAAGCCTAACATATTGTGAATCTAGCTGAATCAGTAGCTTGCGCCATTCCTCCTGGAACTGGGGCTGCCTTTCCACATCTATTCTAATTCCCACAAACGAGCCCAACTGCTGCTGGATAGCTTGCTTCATCTTAGCTTCAAATTCAGCCTTAAGTGATTCATAAGCCTGCTTCCTCTGCTGCTCACCCTGCCCTACGTAGTGTTCAAATATACGCCTCGTCTTACTGTAGACATTTTCTACGCTTGCTTTATCACTCTTCACTATTTTTAGACCATCCATCGCTCTTTTATTAATTCTTTTAACTAAATTGCTTTTGGGTAGGTTGATATTTCTAGTTAGTACGTCGGCGACCCCTTGTATAACATATTTTTTTATGTTCTCCTCGTACTGGCTCAGCTCAACCACTAAATTACAGTCTTGCTTAATATATCTGGCAGCCAGCCTTTCTCCTTCGGGGACATATTTCCATTTCAGGCGCTCTTCATCAGTTGCCTTACCCAACTTTTCCGCCTTTTCCATGGCTATCTCCATAGCACTCTTTATGTCGCCCATCAGTCCTCCAGTCATGTTGCGATACTTAAATTACCCTTTATTGAATTATACTATATAGCTAAAAAAGCTCAAAGTCGTCTAAACTAGAGGTCGTTTATTAACCCACCCCCTTTATCCCCCTCCCTTATGAAGGGAGGGGGAATTGGGTATGTAAGAGGGGCTTCGCCCCTCTAAAGCTCCCCTTTGCTACTACTAGAGTAGGGAGGGGAATTGGGTATAAATAGAGGCTTCGCCTCTCTTTGACTTTCCTTGCCATTTCTGCTTACTATCGAGTAACAGTCAGGGTATTTTAGAGAGGGGCGAAGCCCCTCTCTTACTTACACTCCCCCTTCCCCTTAATAAGGGGAAGGGGGATAAAGGGGGATAGGGTTGGTAGATATTCCCTATAGTTTAAGTCTGCCCTAGTAAATGATATAATCTATCTACATGGAGGAGGAGTTTGAAATTGTAGACCATACGGCTGATGTTAGCATTAAAGCCTATGGTGCCAACATCAACCAGGCGTTTGCCAATGCAGCTAAAGCTTTATTCAGCCTGATAACCGAGCTTGATAATGTAGACGAGGTCATTTATCGCGATATAGAGCTGATAGCCCCTGACCAAGAAAGCCTATTGGTAGAATGGCTAAACGA
>CP070810.1:325649-330368 GCA_020343755.1 Dehalococcoidia bacterium
CTGTAGCCATGTCCGGGGTTGATTTTATCTCCGTCGGTGCCCTCACTCACTCCCCCAAAGCTCTGGACATCAGCCTTGAGCTTGAACCCCAGACCCTCAAGCTAATCTAGGCTTCCTAGCACTAGCCAGATAACTCTCACTGCTGTCGTCTATCCTGATATCAGTAAATCCAGCCCGTGACAGCATAAGTTGCATCTCGGGCTCGTCAGGAATGGCATCGTTTTCCACTGCCGGGATTTGGCGGTGATGCTGGTTAATCATAGCTCGACTTGAGGTGTGGCAGATTAATAGTCTGCCACCGCTTTTGGTTACCCGGTTAATTTCAGCAAGGGCTCTTGGCTTGTCCTGAAAGTGGGGAAAGCTGGAGTAGCATACTACCACATCAAATATTTCATCACGCACCGGAATGCTGGTTACATCAGCGTGAAGGTACTCAATATCCTTAAAACCTTTAGCCCGAGCCCTCTTTAGCATTTCCTCGGCAAAGTCCAAGGCCACTAAGCGTCCCTTGCTTCCAACCCTGCTCAATAGAAAGGGGATAAACACACCGGTCCCACTCCCCACATCAAGCACTGTAGACCCGGTCTTAATATTAAGGCGCTCAGCCATCCGCCCCAGCTTGCTCATATCCGTTTCCGAGCTGGTTTCATCCCACATGGTCGCCCTCTGGTTGAAATATTCCCTAATCACTGTCTCTCCTCCGGTAGCGGTTTCTTCTGCCACGGCTTTACCCTTCTCTTCGGAGACAGAAGAGTAGCTATGCCAAATATTGCTGAGGAGACAATCACTATTGTTGCTCCACTTGGAATGTTGAAAAGGTAGGACATAAGCAGACCTATCCAGCCAGAAAGAACAGCAAAACCGGCGGAAAGGAGAAACATCCGCTTCAGACTGTAGGTAAGCTGGTAGGCAGCCGCCGCTGGATTCAGAATGAGGCTGAAGATAAGCAGCCCGCCAATGGAGCGCAGCGATGCAGTGATGGTCGCCCCGGTTAAAACCAGCATACCATAAAAAGTGAGTGTGGCTGGGATACCGACCGAGCGAGCCATATCACGATGAAAAACAGTGGCTTGAAACTCCTTGTAAAAGGCAAAAACCAGCCCCACTACCACCGCAGCTACTATTCCCAATAATATGACATCGCCCCTGGTATTGGTAAGAATGCTACCCCATAGCAGCTCCAGAGCTCCCGACTTGGTGCCGGGCATTAGCCCCATAAACAGGAAGGCAATCCCGAGCATGAGAGAAAAGATGACCCCTACCGAGGTCTCAGGACGTAGCTCTCCCCGGTCAGCTAGAGGACCAATAATAGCTGCCGAGGCCAGACTGACGCCAAAGGCACCTATCAGCGGGTTAAAGCCCAGCCACAGCCCGAGCAAAGCCCCGGCAAAGGCAGCATGTGACATGCACACCCCGATAAAGGGCATATGCATCGTAACCACAAAAACGCCGATAGTACCACAAGCAATGCCACCCAGGACGGCGGAAAGGATGGCATTCTGCATGAACTGGTAGCCAAAGATAGACAGATCCAATCCCGAGACCCCCCTAGCCTTAAACCAAGATGGCTCCTTTTCGCCTCTCCCTCACTGCCGGGATAGGCATATCATATAACTGGCTGAGGTTATCGTCAGTAAGTGCCTCCTTGGGAGAACCCTCACCCCAGATAAGCCCCTGTTTCATCAGTACCACTCGGTCACAGGCAACAGGTAGACAGCTGAGGTCGTGAGTCACAAATAGGCTGGTCAGGTACCGTGAATCGTGAATTAGCTTTACCAGCCGCAGGATATCCGTTTTCGCCCTCCAGTCTAACGAAGCGGTTGGCTCATCAAACAAGAATAACTCTGGCTCCTGAGCCAGACAGCGGGCTATGGCAACCCGCTGTTGCTCACCCCCGGACAGGTGCCCGATAGGTCGCTGGGCAAGCTGAGTCATACCCACCAGCTCTAACATCTCGTCCACAATTTCCCAGTCGTGCTTGCCTGGTCTTCGCAGTAAGCCCAAAAGCCCGTAGCGCCCTATCATCACTACCTCACGAACACTTATTGGCATCCTCGGGTCTATGTTCTCCACCTGGGGTACATAACCAACCTTCTTTCTTAGAAAATGACCACTACCTTGGGTGAGGTGGTGCCCCAGCACCTCTACCCGCCCGTGGACTAATTTGCCCAATCCATTAATTATGGTCAGAAGTGTCGTCTTCCCGGCTCCATTGGGACCAACTATACCAACAAACTCTCCCGACTTTACCCTAAGGGATACCCCCCGAAGGGCAACGTCTTCTCGATAAGAAACTACAGCGTTCTCAATACTTATCACGGTATTGCTCATCTCGTTTGCCTTCACTCTGCTATCCACTATTGAGCCATCGTCCCCAGTATCAGTTCAATATTTCGGTCTATGGCTTTTTCCCAGGTCTCAGTGTCATCAAAGCCACCGGGGAAATTGGAAAGTATTATTCTCCTACAACCAAGCTCCTCGGCAATTCCCTTCCCGGCATCCTGCCCGCTCTGAAGGTTATCAATAATCAGGGTTACCCCTGCCTCTCTACCCGTGTCCACCAGCTCCCTTACCACTTGAGGAGTGAGTGAATCAGGTCGGCCGTAGGTGGCAACAAGATTAAGCCCAACCCAGTCAACAAACCCGGCCTGCATGTCGGCACACATAACATTTACCCCAGAGAGGTTTGCCTGAGCCAGTTTAGCTTTTATCTCCGCCTCCTTAGCCGAAATCTTGTCCTTATATTCTATAGCTAACTGGTGATAAACGGCACTGTTTTCGGCATCTACCTGGCACAAGGCAGCGCTAATCTTATCGGTTGCTGCTAGCTGCCCCGGTGGTGTCATCCAGTCACTTCCCAGACCTTCTATATCAACCGTGACTACAGTGAGGTCGGGATTATTGGCTGAGGCAATTAAGTCCTGAGAAAATATCTCCCCCTGCCAGCCATGGAGGAGAAAAAGGTCAGCCTCGGCCAACCTCTGAATATCACCCGGCTTAACATCAAAGTGCCCCGGGCACTGGGCTGGGGGAATAATGTTGACCACATCAACCATATCACCCCCCACCCGCTCCACTGTTTGAGCCATCATGGAGGTGCTGGTAACCACCTTGAGTTTGGCTGTACCCGCCGGTGAACAACCACCCAGAAGTAAAGTCGCGGCAAGAGCTAACACCAGAATGGCAGTAACTAGAAGGCTAGGTTTTTTCATAGCTAAACAGTCCCAGAATTATTGCAATTTAGTGCACCTGCAATTAATTGCTCCAAACAGCAAAAATTTTTTATTCCCGACACTTGGAGCACAGGCCAAAGAAAGCAACGTGTTTCATATTAACCTTAAAATCATATCTCTGCCCGATTTCATCACATAGTGGGCTTAACATTGATTCCTCTATATCAACAATTTCCCCACACTTCTGACAGACAAGATGATGGTGATGCCCCTTCCCGATACTGTGATACCGCACCCGCCCATCACCCATATCTGTCTCCGTTACCAGACCCAGTTCACTTAATAGCTCCAGGGTACGATAAACCGTTGAGATATTCATGTGGGGATAGCGGGCACGAACCTGGAGGTATATCTCCTCAGCACTAATATGACTGTCGCTATTTTCAATAGCCGACAAAATCATTATTCGTTGGGGTGTCAGCCGATAGCCTAACTCGCTCAGTCGGCTACTCATATCCCTAAACTGCTCCACTTAACCTTCACCTAACCTAAGAAACTACTTGAAGAGCTTATCAAAATTCTCACTTAATTGCAATCGTTTGTAGTTGCCATTAGTTTCAAAATTTGTCTCTACTGTCTAAGAGTATGGTTACCGGGCCATCGTTATGGATTTCCACCTGCATGTATTGCTGAAACCTTCCGGTTTCCACCTTTAATCCGGTGGCACGAGCCTCCTCTACAAACCATTCAAACAACTCTTCAGCCTCCGCCGGCGGCGCTGCCTCAACAAAACTAGGCCGACGTCCCTTCCTGGTATCAGCCAAGAGGGTGAACTGGCTCACCACCAATAACTCACCTTTAATATCCAGCGCCGAAAGGTTAAACCTGCCCTCATCGTCGGGGAAAATGCGCAGGTTGACAATCTTCGGTACCAGATAGTTTACATCCTTTCCCGTATCACTGCTGGCTATTCCTAACAAAATCACCAGCCCCCGACCAATCCTGCCCACCACCTCACCACCAACGCTAACCGATGCCTCAGTGACTCTCTGCAGCAGTGCCTTCACCCCGACTTCTCCTTCCGTTTCTTCTTACCATGCCCTCACCTAGTCCTTGCCCAAACATTCTATAGTAATAGCTCTACTAAGGCAATTTAAAGGGTTTAATTATTGGACTTACAACCAAAAAAGGAGTAAAATTAAATAAATAGTTTAAGATTTAAGAGAATTTGAGGATATGCGATTAGCAGTTATAGTCATATTATTGGCAAAAAGAAGCACTGAGCCAAATTAGCCAGTGCTTTTTAAATTAAAGGAGGTGTTATGCAGTCAAGTCTGATCGGAAAAATTGAAAAGGCCAAACGCTACGCTCAAGAGACAGACCGGATTACCTTTTCCGAGCTGTCAGTAAATTTCCGGGGAGACAATGACACCTACACTACTGAATATAAAAGTGGGAAATGGCATTGCTCCTGCCACTTTTTCTCAAGCTGGGGGCTTTGCAGTCACACTATGGCGCTAGAGAGAATCCTGGATAATATGCTACC
>CP070810.1:330468-339499 GCA_020343755.1 Dehalococcoidia bacterium
ATTCGGCAAGCCCCAACATCGCTTAATCCCTCCAGGTGACAGAGAGTAGGCACATCAATGCCATTAGCCTGACAGATTTCAAGAACCGTGTCGCCTTCCTTTCCTTTAACCTGCCTATCATTAATGGTTAAGGTTATCTCGTTCATTATTACCCTCCAACCTCGAGGTCACATCTCAGACATCTAGATGCCTCTTCTCTGGCTTCGTCTGAGCTATAGGACGAGTTAACTTCCTTAAATGAGGTTTTTCTCTCGGTCATAGGGAGTTCAGGAGTCTTAATTCTAGCCCTCTCCCGTGTTTCTTCATCAGTAGGTGGCGTAGAAGAGTAGGCAATTGGTTCATATCCATTACGCTCAATCAAAGGTGAAAGCTCCCGCCCTTGGAGATATCTTCTTATTGAAGAGGCAGCCCTCTGCCCAGCAGCAATAGCTTCAATCGCCGTCTTGGGGCCAGTTACGGCATCACCCCCAGCGAAAACTCCCTTTCTGCCAGTAGCTAATGTCCGCCGGTCGGCAACTACTCTCCCGCCCCTTTCCATCTTGATTCCGTTATCCTTGATAAAAGAGGTATCAGGTCTTTGACCTATGGCTTCAATGACCATATCTGTATCCACCACATATTCCGAGCCCTCAATAGGATAGGGGGTTTTCCTACCACTTCGGTCAAATTCCTTTAGCTCCATACGGATACACTCCAGGCCAGTAACCTTCCCATCACCACCCAAAATCCTACTAGGGACGGTCAGGAAGTGAAAAACGATTCCTTCTTCTTCGGCAGCTGCTATCTCTTCGGCTATAGCCGGCATGTCCTTCTTTTCACGCCGATAAAATACATGTACTTCCTTGGCACTCTTCCGTAAAGCCACTCTAGCGGAGTCGATGGCTGAGTTACCACCACCAATAATGGCTACCCTCCTGCCCACCTGTATTTCCTTGTCTAAATTGACCTCCCTAAGAAACTCAATAGCGTCGTGAACTCCACTCAGGTCTTCACCTGGAATACCCATCTCCGCTCCTTTATGAGCGCCGGTAGCGATGAACACTGCTTTATAACCATCCTTTAGTAAAGATTCAACATCATTAATTGGCGTGTTTAGCTTTATATCTACCCCGAGCTTTTCAATCTCACTGATTTCCTTTCTCAGGATATCCTTAGGCAGACGATAGTCAGGGATGGCTACAGCCAGCATTCCTCCAGCTACCGGGAGAGCTTCAAAAATAGTAACCGGATATCCTTCCAGGGCAAGGTCCCAAGCTGCTGACAGCCCAGCTGGACCAGCCCCAATGATTGCTACCTTTTCCTCTTTCCTCTCCCTCACCTGAGGGACATATTCAATCCCCGAGTCAAAGGCACAGTCAGCAACAAATCTCCTGAGGTCCTTGATGGCTATTGGCTCATCAATCTGAGCCCGATTGCACTTAAACTCGCACGGGTGGTGACACACCCGACCGCATACCGCCGGTAAGGGATTACGCTGTTTGATTAAACGGTAGGCTTCAACGAAGTTGCCCTCCTTAATCAAAGTGACGTAACCAGGGATGTCCAGTTCCACAGGACAGGCATGCTGACAAGGGGCTCTAAATAGGGCCTGGCAAACAGCAGCCGGGCACTTTTTATCTATAATGTGAACCTCGTATTCCTCGCGAAAGTGTCGCAGTGTGGTTAAGACTGGATTTGGACTCGTTTGCCCCAGTCCACATAGAGAAGCCGAGGCAACCATCTCAGCCAGTTCTTCCAGAGTATCCAGTTCTCCCAGTGTGGCTTCACCTCGGCTAATCTTATTTAGAATCTGCAGCATCTCAGGAATTCCCGCCCGGCAAGGGGTACATTTACCACAGGACTCGTCCCGAGTAAATTGAAGGAAGAATTTGGCTACATCCACCATACAGCTATCCTCATCCATGACAACGAGCCCGCCAGAGCCCATAATTGCCCCTAGAGCAGTAACAGCTTCATAATCGACAGGGGTATTGAGATGCTCAATAGGGATAACACCACCAGACGGTCCGCCTATCTGAACCGCCCTAAATTTCTTTCCATTAGGTATTCCCCCACCGATATCGAATACGATTTTTCCTAGCGGTGTCCCTAGGGGAACTTCTACTAGCCCGGTGTTATTCACCTTTCCCACTAAGCATAGGGTTTTTGTGCCCTTACTTTTTTCAGTGCCAACGCCAGCAAACCAGTCGGCCCCCTTCAAAATAATCTGTGGAATATTTGACCATGTCTCCACGTTATTAATGGTGGTTGGCTTACCAAAGAGGCCACCTCCAACGTTTGCCGGGAAGGGAGGCCTTTGCCGCGGATTACCCCTCTCTCCCTCAATAGAATGCAGTAGACCGGTCTCCTCACCACAGACAAAGGCACCAGCACCGGGGAAGATGTCGAGGGAAAACTCAAAACCGGTGCCTAGGACATTCTTGCCCAAAAGTCCATATTCTCGAGCCTTAGCGATAGCGTGACTGAGAGTCTCAATAGCCAGGGGATATTCAGCTCTGACATAGGCATAGCCCTGGCGTACATTCCCTATAGCATAGGCCCCGATTGCCATCCCCTCAATTATGGAATGAGGATTACCCTCCAGAACCGCCCGGTTCATATAAGCACCGGGGTCGCCTTCATCGCCATTACAAACTACATATTTCTCCTTACTTTGTGCACTGTGAACGAACCCCCACTTTATCGCAGTGGGAAAGCCTGCCCCTCCCCGACCCCGCAATCCCGCTTTCTTAACCTCGTCGATAACCTCGTCAGACTTCATCTGAGTCAAGACCTTGGCCAGGGCTTGATAACCGCCTCGAGCAATATACTGTTCAATATCCATCGGGTCGAGGTCTTGATTATGCATCACCCTTATCTCTTGAAACCTGAGTAGAGGCTCGTCCAGAGGTAACACCCACTCCGTAACCGTTCTCCCTCCCACCAAGTGCTGGTCAATAATTCGCAAGACCTTATCCTCATCAAGGTCGTAGTAGATAACCCTTTCCTCCCCGGGGGCAATGACGGTTGCCACCGGCTCACGACCACAGAGCCCGATACATCCTGCTCTCAATATGGCAACGTCTGATAGATTGCGTAACTCTGTCTCCCTGGTAAAAGCATCCAAAATCTTATTTGCTCCCGACGATATGCCACACGTTCCCAGATGTACCTTGACTTGAATCTTCTTCCCCTGCTCTGCTAGCCTAGCTTGGGCTTGTTGTCTTAAATTCTTTAACTCTTCTACCGAACTGAGCGGCTTCATTCTGTGCACCTTCCTTAACGGTAAGAATTTAGAATGTCTTTTAGCTGGCTGGGTTTGACCTTTCGGTGAACATCTTCACCAATAGCCATTACTGGGGATAGCCCACAGCAGCCTAGGCAGCGGACAGTTTCCAGAGAGAATCTGCCATCATGAGTAATCCCCCCAGGCTCCAGTCCCCATCCTTTCCTTAACGTATCCAGAATCCGCTGCCCCCCCTTGACATAGCAACTGGTACCCATACAAACTTGAATAACATGCTTACCCTTAGGCACCATAGAAAAGAAGTGGTAAAAACTGATAATTCCATATACTTCGCTAAGAGGAATCCTCAAATCTCTGGAGATAGTCTTTATTACCGGTGCCGGGAGATAGCCAATTAGTCCCTGTGCTTGCTGTAAAACCCGAATAATGCCGCCAGCTTGCCCGCCAGTCTCATCAATTATCTCCTGAATTTGTCTGAAAATCATCCCCGCATATCCAGCGCCAATTTCCCCTCTTGGGCGTACTTCAGCCTCAATCGGTTCCATGTTCTACCTCCTACTGTGGTTAATATGCGGTGATTTTGGCAATAGTGGTAATAACTGCTAGTCGCTTAGTCAAGCTGGGCTTTCTTGCCTTATTGTAACCAAAGAGGGCATGTATCACAAGCTGGTATATCCCCATTGGCTGCGATACAGGCCCTCAAAGCGAATACTATTAGACAAGCGAGTGTTATCGTTACTAGCTAGTGCCAGCCTTAACCTCCTAGTTCACTTAGTAACTGCTATCCCAGTATTGAATCCTTTTCCGCGGAGCTTAATCTCTATCGGCTCACCGTGACCCCATCTCTTGTAAACTCGGCACACCTGGCAGATATCGGTAGCATCACCCCTTTGCCCATAATCGCGAAGCTTGCAGTAAGTTCCCTCAATCTGCCAGCACGGCAGCGTCCGATACTTAAATGCCGGACACTCATTTTTCATTGCCTCTGGACAACGGAACATCTCCCAGCAGGGCGTCTTTCCTTCCCAAAAGCCCAAAGCTGGCTCTGCCAGAACCTTCCCTTTCACTTTATTAATGGCCCGCTCTACCTCCGCAATTTCCTCCACTGTGGTAACACCCCTCAGGAGCTCTTCCACCTGTTCAACCACTTTCGTCTTCACCATCTCTGCCACTCCTTCCTCCCTAACGATTGTCTCCCGTGCCTCATACGCTTTAGGCGACACCTCTACCTCATCATATTGGAAGCCATAAATCTTGCCTCTACGTTCACCAGAGGTCATCTTCACCCATAAAGGATATACTGCATATTTATCGAACTCTGGGATTTGCATATCTATTATCTCAGCATTTTCGCCTATCACCCCTGGAATTGAATCGCATTCCCTAATTTTGACCATATCGCCTATTTTCATTATCCTTTCCCCCCTTGCCTCTATTGTTCATCGTTCTACGCTCTACTCATATTTAAACATATCGGGAATCTAATGCCATCCGCCTTTGTGCCTATTTCTCACTTTGCCTTAGCGCAAACATCCCGACCCCTATTAGGCATTTTCACCTAGGCATTTTCACCTAGGTGATTGCCTTCACAGCACTCGCCTTACTACAGTTGAAGATGCTAGTGAAACAGCTTATACTGATAAGAAAGAGTAGGCTATGAACACTATCAGGATTCTACTGGCTGAAGACCACGTGGTGGTACGGCAAGGTACTCGCCAACTCCTAGAGCGGGAACAAGATTTTGATATTGTCGGTGAGGCTGGCGATGGTGAGGAGGCTGTCCGACTAGCCAGCCAACTCAAGCCCGATGTGGTCATTATGGATGTGGCTCTGCCCAAACTTAGTGGCATTGAGGCTACCAAGCAAATCAAGGCTATCTTACCGGCAACCATAGTGCTTGTCCTCACCGGCTATGATTATGATGAATATATTTTCAGCATGCTGGAAGCAGGTGCCGCCGGTTATCTACTAAAGAATGTAAGTGGTGACGAACTGATTAGTGCTGTCCGAGCCGTCAATGCTGGTGAGCCGATGATTCACCCGACAGTCCTTCGCAAGTTGATGACCCGGTTCAAAACTCCTGCCGCCAAGCCTACATCGGCTCGACCCTCGCAACCATTGAGCGAACGTGAGATGGAAGTACTCAAGGTAGCAGCCAAAGGTATGAGCAATAAGGATATCGGTGACAAGCTTTTTATCAGCGAGCGCACTGTCCAAGCCCACATGAGGAGCATATTCAATAAACTGGGGGTGGGTTCTCGCTCCGAAGCAATACTGCATGGCTTAAAAAGGGGTTGGTTTGCCATTGAAGACCTCCCGTGAGAAGTCAGCATTTTCAGATTATACCATGGGGCTTATACGAAACCGTAGTTTTTGGTTTATTGTAGCCTTTTTTATACTGTGTAGTTTACTTCACTACATTGAGCTAACAGGTATCACCGGCACGCCGCCCAGCTTTCATTACGGGTTGACCCGACACGCCGTGGACCGCATTCTTTTTTTGGTGCCCATAATCTATGCCAGTTTCGCCTTCAGGCTGAAGGGAGGCCTGATTACCTCTTTTGCTGCGTTGGCTATCATGCTACCCAGGGCCATCCTTGTCTCGCCGGTTCCTAGAGACGCCCTTCTGGAAACCGGAGGCATCCTAACTATAGGTATACTGGCTTCGTGGGGGATTTCGACCCGAGCCCAGGAAAGGGATAAAACCAAACTAGCCTTAGCCAAACTGCAATCGGCACATGAAATTCTTCAACACTATGTTCAGGCGGCGAGGAAGAATGAGAAACGCCAGGCCATACTTAATACCATTTCTACCCTGCTAAGCGAATCTCTGGAGCTTGATAAAATATTAGACAAAGCCACTCATATGGTGTCAGAGCTACTGGAAGTAGAGGTCTCCCTGATATTTTCCCTAGATGAAGAAAGCCAAAAATTGAGGCTTGTTGCCTACGAAGGTGTATCCGATAAATTCGCCCGGGCTGTAGATAAGATAAAGATCGGTGAGGGCATTTATGGAGAGGTAGCCAAGACATGCCAACCTATGGTAGCAGACAATACCGCTTATGACCCTAGGCTGGCCTCACCTGAGGTCAGTGAGATGCGAATCCAAATCCAGCTTATTGTACCCATGGTTCTTAGAGGTCAAATTAAGGGTATACTTTGCGTAGCTATGCGCCGCCCAAGGCAATTTTCTGTCGAGGATATAGAACTACTCACCGCCATCGGCGCTCAAATAGCCACCGCCATGGAAAATGCTCGTCTCTATGAGAAAGAGCGCCTGGTGGCACAACGACTGGCTTTCTCAGAAAGAAACTATCGGCAGCTGTTTGAAAACGCTAGTGACGCTATCTGGGTTAATGACTTGGAAGGTAATATTACCGCTGCCAACGAAGCAGCGGCAAAACTCGTCGGCTATAGCATAAAAGAACTGAAAAAGATGAACGTAAGGAATTTCCTATCAGAGGAAAGCCTCAATTTAACTGGTCAAATTCGTCAGAAACTACTGGAGAAGGAACCGCTGGAACAGCCCTACGAGCAACACATGATGAGGAAGGATGGAACGGAGGTGATTCTGCTATTGTCTACCAATTTAGTTACCGAGGATGGGAAACCCACCGGCTTTCAGCATATAGCCAGAGATATAACCGAGAAAAAGAGAGCAGAGGAGACGCTCACCAAAATTATTGACGGTTCCCCAATTCCTACATTTGCCATCAATAAGCAGCATAAAGTCACTCACTGGAACACAGCGCTTAAATCTCTCTCCGGCATAAAAAAGGATGAAGTAGTTCAGACGGACAAGCAATGGGTGGCATTCTACGCTGAAAAGAGGCCAGTTATGGCTGATTTAATAGTGGATGGGGCCTCTGCCGATGAAATTGAAGTATACTATGGGGATAAAGCCAAGAAATCTTACCTAATTGACGGCGCCTATGAAGCTGAAGATTTCTTCCCAGCTCTTGGTGAGAATGGGAGATGGCTTCATTTTACCGCGAGTCCCATCAAAGATGACAAGGGAGAAATAATAGGTGCCATAGAGACCTTACGTGATGTAACCGAGCAGAGAAGGATGCAGGATAGCCTTCGCTACTACCTTAGCCAGATTACAAAGGTTCAGGAAGAGGAACGCAAGCGTATTGCTCGCGACCTTCATGATGACACAAGCCAAGCTCTCTATGCCCTTTCTCGTCAGGTGGATAACTTCACCCGCGATAATGTGGAACTGGCACCGAACCAGGCTACATTCCTAAAAGAACTGTGCCAGCAGTTGAACAACACATTGGAGGGAATACGTCGTTTTACCCAAGAATTGCGCCCACCCATGCTAGATGATTTAGGCTTGTTGGCGGCACTACGATGGGAGGTTAGCGACCTAGAAAAGCGAACCGAGATAGAAGCAGAATTAACCGTGTCTGGTAGTGAGCGACGCTACTCAGCAGAGGTGGAACTAATAATTTTTCGTATCGTTCAAGAGGCATTAAGAAATGTCGAGAAGCACGCCCAAGCTTCAAGGGTGGAGGTGATGATAGAATTTGCCGAAGGCAAAACAAAGGTATCTATCTGTGATAATGGTAAAGGATTTGACTTGAAAGGAAGTCTGGCAGATTTACCTCGCGCCGGCAAGCTGGGTCTGGCTGGAATGGAAGAGAGGGTGCGCCTGCTAAATGGCAGCATGAGAATTGAATCCGAGCCCGGTAAAGGCACCAGAGTGACAATAGAAGCACCGATATGACCATCGAATATCATCAAATTAAAGCTTAAATGGAGAGGTAGTAACTAAAATAATCGTGGGCAAGACATTAGCCGAAAAAATATTGAGCGCCAAGTCGGGGGGTGAAGCCAAGGCAGGAGATATCGTTATTGCTAAGGTAGATTTGGTTTTCGTTCAGGATACTACCGGACCATTGGCAGTGAGGCAATTCCAATCCGCAGGATTTAACCACCCAGCCAATTCCGCAAAAGTTGCCTTCTTCCTTGACCACGCTGCCCCTAGTCCAAGTCACGAGCTAGCCAACGACCACGTGCTCCTACGGGACTTTGCTCACAAAACCGGCAGCCTCCTTTACGATGTTGGCCAGGGTGTGTGCCATCAAATAGTGGCTGAATCTCTGGCTAAGCCAGGTGATTTAATTGTTGGCGCTGACTCCCATACGGTAACCGCTGGAGGGCTGGGGGCTTTTGCTTCTGGGATGGGCTCCACAGACATAGCTGTTACCCTCGGACTAGGTAAAAACTGGTTCCGGGTACCGGAAAGTATTAAAGTATCACTCTCGGGCAGGCTCTCTAACGGTGTTTATGCTAAAGACCTAATTCTGCACCTGATTTGGCGGATTGGAGCTGATGGTGCTACCTATAAAGCCCTGGAATTCAGTGGCGATGCCATAAAAAATATGAGTATCCCGGAACGTCTTACCCTAGCCAACATGGCGGTTGAAGCTGGGGCTAAGGCCGGACTTTTCCCCGCTGATGAGGTAACAAAGGATTATCTTTCAATACAGGGGCGGAAAAGTCACTACCAGTTACTCTTCCCTGACGAGGATGCCATCTATGAACAAACCATTGATATTAGTTTGGCTGAGCTTCAGCCGACAGTAGCCAAACCCCATGCCGTGGATAACATCGCTCTGGCTAGAGAACTTAAGGGGACTAAAGTCCAGCAGGTGTTTATCGGTACCTGCACCAATGGCCGCCTGGATGACCTAGCCGTAGCAGCTAGGATTCTAAAGGGGAAGAAGATTCACCTCGAGACCAGGCTAGTGATTGCCCCAGCATCACGAGGAGTACTGATGGCAGCTATAGAGGCAG
>CP070810.1:339599-344138 GCA_020343755.1 Dehalococcoidia bacterium
ATGGTTGCCTGTGCCATAGCAGGCTGAGCTGGAAATGCCACAATGACCAGACCTAATGCCAGAGCCACCGCCAAGGAGATAACCAAAAACCTTTTCATGCTTCACCTCCCTTCCTACATCTTTGATGGTAAATCATTCATTTATCATCTTCTGCCGTAATTTCTTTTATGACCTGCAGAGTCTTTCATCTGTGCTTCTCATACTAGGTGATGCTAATGTAAATTAAAAAGGGCACCAGCCACCGCCATGTTTTTCAGCGGTTCCGGTGCCCTTGTTCCCATCTTTCCAGTTCCTAAACCAGCGCTACAATTATTTTATTTTAAGGTTGGCTTACGTGTACGTACTTTAATTGTACTCCTTCCTACACGATTGTCAATACCCTTAAAAAAGAAGGTGTCAAGTTTGACATTGAAGGATGGGGATAAAGAGGGTGAGGTAGATACTCTCGTAAATATAGTTACTTGCTGTGTCGGTAAACTACGATTATAATGTCAGTGGAATAAGCTAAGGAGAGTAGGTGGTTAGATGAAGCAATATAAGCTGGAGAACATTCGCAACCTTGTTCTACTATCCCACAGCGGAGCTGGTAAGACATCACTTTCAGAAGCCATCTTATTTTCTGCCAAGGCAATTAACCGTCTGGGCAAGGTTGACGACGGGACGACTACCTCAGACTATGACCCAACTGAAGTGAAGCGCAAGAGTAGGATTAACCTGTCTATGCTTCCCTGCGACTGGAAAGGGACCAAAATTAACCTTATTGATACCCCTGGTTATTCCGATTTTGTCGGTGAGGTCAAATCAGCTATACGGGTTAGCGAGGCAGCAATAATTGTGATATGTGCTGCTTCTGGAGTTGAAGTTGGCTCGGAACAGGTATGGGGATACTGTGAGGAAGCTAATCTTCCCCGAGTTATTTTTATTAATAAGATGGACCGTGAGAATGCTGACTTCTACCGAACCTTGAAACAGCTTCAGTCAAAGTTTGGCTCTAGATGCCTTCCTCTCCACTTACCTGTAGGTGCCCAAGATGATTTTCAAGGGATAGTTGACCTGCTGACGATGAAAAGCTACATCGGTTCCCCGGTAAAGGAGGCTGATATACCTCCATCTCTAAAAGACCAAGTCGATTCTTTTCGGGAGAAACTGGTAGAAGAAATAGCTGTAATTGATGATAGGCTTATCGATAAGTATCTCGGCGGTGAGCTCAGTCTGGAGGAGCTGAGTAATGGCTTACGTCAAGCGGTGGTAACTGGCAAGATTGTACCGGTTCTAGCTGGTTCAGCGTTAAAGAATATAGGCATTGCTTCGCTGCTGGACATTATGTATAGCTATCTGCCATCACCTAAAGAGCGAGAGGTAGTTATTGCTGGCGATTCAGCTAAACAGGTACAAAGGATTGAGCCATCTCAGGAGGCTCCACTAGCTGCTCTGGTGTTTAAAACCAGCGCCGACCCATATGTTGGTAAACTTACCTACTTTCGGGTTTATATGGGTACCATTGATAGCAATTCCCAGGTATGGAATGCTACCCAAAGCGAGACAGAGCGCATCGGCCAGCTATTTACCCTGAGGGGTAAGACCCAAGAACCGGTATCCCAGCTCAGGGCTGGAGACATAGGGGCAGTCGCCAAATTGAGTGTAACCAACACCGGCGACACACTGTCTACCTGTGATAAGCCAATGCCCATCGCCCCCATTCTATTCCCTGAACCAGCCTTTAGCGAGGCAGTGCATCCCAAGACTAAGGCCGACGTAGATAAACTGGGAGTAGCCTTATCCCGGCTGTCTGAGGAAGACCCCACCCTCAGGGTGCATCGGGAGGCAGATACTAATGAGACTATTCTATCCGGGTTGGGTGAGACTCATCTTGACGTCGCTGCCGAGAAGATGCAGCGCAAATTCGGTGTCGGTGTACAGCTGGAAACCCCCAAGGTTCCTTACAAAGAGACTATCACCATATCAGCCAAGGCTGAGTATAAGCACAAGAAGCAGACCGGGGGACATGGTCAATACGGGCATGTCTTCCTGGAGCTGGAGCCTCTACCTCGGGGCAGCGGTCGCGAGTTTGTTGATAAGGTGGTCGGTGGCGCCATACCTAAGAACTATATTCCAGCCGTAGAGAAGGGAGTTAATGAAGCCGCTCGGGAGGGGATTTTGGCTGGCTATCCTGTGGTTGACATAAAGACAAGGGTATACGATGGCACCTATCACCCGGTTGATTCCTCAGATATATGCTTCAAGATTGCTGGGGCACAGGCACTGAAGAAGGGACTATCCCAGGGGCAACCTATCCTCCTGGAACCAATTATGAATATTAAAGTCAGCGTTCCTGAGGACTTCACCGGTGATATTATTGGCGACCTTAATACCAAACGAGCCCGGGTGCTGGGGATGAGCCCCGAGGCTGGAACCAATGTTATTGAAGCTCAGGTGCCCCAGGCTGAGATTTTGCGCTATGCTATAAACCTGAAATCAATAACCCAGGGGAGGGGAAGCTTTACCGTTGAATTTAGCCACTACGAAGAGACCCCGCCCCACGTTTCACAAAAGATTATCGCCGAAAGGCAAGCCAAAAAAGCTTAACAAAACTAATAATTTAGTTAAGTCAAACCTCCACCTAGAAGCTCCTTAACCTTATCAGTGAAGGCAGGTAGCACTAGCTGGCAGGGGTAAGGGTTAAACTTACCACGCGGTCTATGCCGCTCAAATCCGGCACAACTTCTATCCTAGCCGAGGGGAAGAGACGAGACAAGAGGATGGTTACCGCCCTTGCTTGCCCCTGTCCAATCTCCAGAAGCAAACAGCCCTCGGGGCAAAGCCTGTCACCCACCTGCTGGCATAACTGGCGTATCTTTGCTAGTCCGTCACCGCCTCCGCCTAGCGCCAGCAGTGGCTCAAATCTGGCTGAACTTATCTGGGACAATTCTCCTTCCTTAACATAGGGCAGATTAGCTATTATGAGGTCAACAGGCTCGGGTAGCGGGTCAAACATATCGCCTTGGAGAAGACAAACTCTATCTTCTACCCCATGTTTCTGGCAGTTAAATTGGGCGACTTTGAGGGCAGAAGCCGATATATCGGCGGCATAGATTTTTACCTGTGGCAGGCTTAATGCCAGGCTGATGGCAATAGCACCGCAACCGGTGCCAATTTCAGCTATACTAGACACCGGGCGACTTTGAGCCAGTTTAAGCGCCTGCTCTACCAGTAACTCGCTTTCCGGTCGGGGTATGAAGACGCTAGGCTCAACATAGAAATCAAGCCCGTAGAACTCACGATGTCCTATTATATAGACTGTAGGCTCACCGTTCAGGCGGCGCTTAATTAGCTGCCAGAAATCTGCCTCTTCTTTAGCCCTTAATTCATGGTCAAGGTCTAGATATAACTGGACTCGGCTTAGCCTTAAGGCGTGCCTTAACAATAGCTCACACTCAAGACCAGCCTCTTCAATGTTATTAGCCACCAGAATCCCTGTGGCACGATTAAGCACCTGCTTGAGGGTCATGCCAGTTGCTTCTCCAGCCGTTTCAACTGGTCATTAGCGGCTAGGGCATCGATAAGCTCATCAAGCTCTCCCTCCAGGATTCGGGGCAGGTTGTGGAGACTTAGACCAATACGATGGTCAGAGACACGGTCTTGAGGGAAATTATAGGTTCGTATCTTCTCAGCCCGGTCGCCAGTGCCTACCTGGGAGCGGCGCTGTCTGGTCACTTCCGCCTCTTTTTTGCGCTGCTCCATATCGAGCAGTCGAGCTCGGAGCACCGCCATGGCCTTCGTTTTGTTTCTTAGCTGTGAGCGCTCATCCTGGCAGGTGGTTACCAGACCGGTAGGCAAGTGAGTGATGCGGACAGCGGTGGCTACCTTATTTACATTCTGCCCTCCAGCCCCCCGGCTATGGAAGATGTCAACCTTCAGGTCATCAGGATTGATAGACACCTCTACCTCCTCCGCCTCGGGGAGAACCGCCACTGTAGCCGTTGAGGTGTGAATTCTACCTGAAGATTCAGTGATAGGCACTCGCTGTACCCGGTGAACCCCCCTCTCATACTTCAGTCGGCTGAAAGCACCTTTGCCTTTTATTTCGAATATGATTTCTTTAAAGCTACCAATGCCGCTTTCGTTGACATTAATGATGTCAACTCCCCAACCTTTAGACTGAGCATACCGACCATACATGCGGAAGAGGTCAGCGGCAAACAGCCCGGCTTCATCACCACCAGCCCCAGCCCGGATCTCCATAATGACGTCTCGTTCAGCACTAGCATCCTTGGGCAAGAGGGCAAATTTGAGCTCCTGAAGCAGGTTGCCTAGTTTTGACTCCAGGCTTTCTGTCTCTTGCTTGACCAAAGCCACCATCTCCTCATCTAGCTCGCCTTTTAGCATCGCCCTTGTCTCTTCTAGCGACCTAGCGGTGGCTTTGTACTCTCTGTACTTGGCTACCAAATCTTCAATGCTGGCTCTCTCTTGAGCCAGTGCCTGCAACCGTTTTAGGTCAGAGGCTACCTCAGGCATAGCTATCTGCTGCTCTAGCTCTTG
>CP070810.1:344238-353760 GCA_020343755.1 Dehalococcoidia bacterium
CCTTTTCTTTAATGCCGATAGTAAAGGCATTAACCTGCTATATCGCAGAAAAGATGGTAACTACGGTCTCATTGAACCCGAGTTAGGCTAGGAAATAAGTGTGGTTTACTCCCGAGATAGCAAATGACAAGGGAGCTAAAATACATCATCTTTAATACCAATATGGGTTGGGTGGGGATATTGGGCTCAGCCAAAGGGCTACTGCGCACTACTCTACCCCAGCACTCAGCCCAAGAAGCCCATCAGCTGTTAGGCAACGGGGCAAACTATGCTATCTGGTCGCCTAATCTGTTTCATGGCCTAATGGAACGCTTTAAGAGTTACTTCGGCGGTAATAAGATAGCTTTCCCCGATGAGCTTGACCTCTCAGAAGCCACCCCCTTTCAGCGCAAGGTATGGGAAACAACCAGGCTTATCCCGTATGGTGAGACCAAGAGCTACACCTGGGTGGCTCAGCAGGTCGGTAAACCGCAGGCGGCGCGGGCGGTGGGGCAGGCTCTAGCCAGAAACCGCCTACCTATTATCATCCCCTGCCACCGGGTGTTAACCATTAATGGCCAGTTCGGTGGCTTCACTGGCGGAGTGGAGATGAAAAGGCGTCTTCTTTATCTGGAAGCCTCAGCCAGTGCCAATTAAAATATTATTTTATGTCAACTTTATTAATAAAGCTTGGGGGGAGATAATTTGGCTCTATACAGTCTTCGTTTACCCTCAGCAGTTCCTTTTACCTTCAAGTTTAAAAAGTCTAGTTCATATTCCTCAACCAGTTTTTCACTAGCGAAGCTAAAGTATCTATTGTTACCTATTACGATATGATCTAAAACCCTAATCCGCATAATACTTCCGGCGTAGACTAACTCTCTGGTGACCTCCTTGTCATGCTTGCTGGGCTCAGGGTTGCCTGAAGGGTGGTTATGAACAAAAATCAGAGAGACAGCGTTATGTTTAATAGCACCTTCCATAACCTCACGAGGGGAGATAACGCCGCCATTTACTGTACCTTCAAAGAGGTCAGCGGTGTCAATAATCTGATTTTGGCTATTTAGATAAATGACCTTGAATACCTCTTTCTTAAGGTCTCGCATTGAGTGGTAAAGATAATCAAAGACCTCCTGAGAGGACTTATAAATCGTCTTGTCAATAATCTTGGCTTTGAGAAACTCCCTGGCTACTTCCTGCACCAGCTTGATACCAAAGGCAGAATGGGGACCAATGCCATGAATCTGCTGTAGCTCTTCGGGGGGAGCTTCCAGGACGCCTCTCAGGGTTTTGAATCGTCTAATAGCTTCCTTTGCTTGCTGTTTACAGTCCTTACGGGGGGTGCCCAAGCTTAAGAGCAATTCAACAATTTCATAGTCGTGAAAGCCAGCCAGACCCGACGTAATAAACTTTTCCCTCAGTCTTTTCCTATGTCCTGGTGAGATATCATTTGAAGGCAATCTTATCCCCCCTTTAAGCGCTATTAGTTGACTCTACCCCTATCCCCTCCTCCCCTACCAGCTCTACTAGCCGCTGATGCAGCTCAGGACAATAATTGGCATACATATTGGACAGCTTGAGCTTGATAACCTTTTCCCCGCTAATTAGCCGCAGGTTTACCTCATCCTGCCCGGGGAAGCCTTCAAGGGTGTCAATTAATTTATGCAGATAGACTATGTCACTAGCCTCATCACCAGTCTGGGTGATGGTTAATATCAGCCGGTGACTTTTGACCGGTGCCTCTTCAGCCACTACCGGCGCCTCAGCAGGTTTAACCGTAGCCATATCTTCGACTTGGGCAACTTCAGGTTGGTAGCAGCGTACACTATCACACCTTAGCTGCACCCGGTCGTTCCTTAGTCTCACCTCGCCTTCAACTAATAGTATATTCCCTTCCTGCCACAGGTCTCTAGTATTGGCATAGACCCTAGGCCAGACCATGACTTCGACTCTACCGTCAAGGTCTTCCAGAATGGCACTGGCGAAGGGAGTTCGTTCTCGGGTAAATAGGTGGCGAACCGAGGCCACCATCCCGGCAACTATCACCATCTGCCCTACCAGCTCGGCATCAATTTGACCACACAAGGTAATACTTGATGAAGCCATCCTGGCGGCAAATGAGCTAAAGGGGTGTTCAGAGAGGTATACCCCTATTAGTTGCTTCTCCCAGGCTAACTTCTCCTGAGTAGAGACCTCAGCAGCTGGTAGCTCAAGGCTAGGCATGGGAACCGGAATTGCCTCACCCCACAGGTCAAACATGGTAGATTGTCCCGTCTCCCGAAGATACTGCTCCCGTTGAGCCAGAGATAGGATACGGTCAATATTCTGGAGTAAAGCCCCGCGGCTACCCAGGCAATCCAGAGCTCCAGCCTTAATCAGGCTTTCCACAACCCGCTTGTTTACACCACGCAGGTCACAACGTCGGCACAGGTCCTCAATAGACTTGAAATCGCCCCCCTTATTGCGCTCGGCAACAATGGGCTCTATAGCCCCGAGTCCCACATTCTTAATGACGGTTAGCCCGAAACGGATGGCTGGGGTATTGCCTTGGCTATCCCTTTCTATAGAAAAGCTAGCTTGACTACGGTTTATATCAGGCGGTAGCACTGGAATGCTGAGGCGACGGCATTCGGCAACCGCACTGGCCACCTTCTCCAACTGGCCGGCATTAGTGATGAGGAAAGCAGTAATATATCCTGCCGGGTAATTCGCCTTAAGATAGGCGGTTTGATAAGCAATAAGGGCATAGCTAACCGAGTGAGCCTTATTGAAGGCGTAGCCGGCAAAGGGCTCAATAAGGGCAAAGACCTCAGAGGCTACCTCAGCTGAGAACCCATTCTTCTTAGCCCCAGCAATGAAGCTACGCCGCTCTTTCCTCATGACTTCAGGAATCTTCTTACCCATTGCCTTGCGGAAGATATCAGCTTGCCCCAAGCTATAGCCAGCAAGAGTCTGAACAATAAACAGTACCTGCTCTTGATATACAATCACCCCATAGGTTTCTTCAAGGATACTAACTAAGGCAGGATGGGGATAACGGATAGGCTCAATACCATGCTTGGCTTTAATAAAAGTGGGAATGTGCTCCATAGGTCCGGGACGATATAGGGCTATCATAGCTGCAATATCACTGAAGGTAGTTGGTTTGAGCTCCTTGATGTAGCGGCGCATGCCAGCTCCCTCCAATTGAAACACGCCGGCAGTTTCCCCTGAGGACAGCAGGTCAAAGGTTTTGACATCATCCATCGGGATATTGCTCAAGTCAATATCAATGCCACGGTTTTGGTAAATAATCTCCCTTGCCCTACCTAAGATAGTAAGGTTAGCCAGACCAAGGAAATCCAATTTCAAAAGTCCAATCCGGGCAATATCTTCCATAGTGAACTGGGTCATAACCGATTCCTGACCATTACCCTTGCTTACCCTTTGTAGCGGGACATATCTAGTGAGGGGCTCTTTGGATATAACAACCCCGGCAGCATGAGTGCTGGCATGACGAGCAATACCCTCTACCCTCCTAGCTGAATCAATCAGCTTCTGAACTATGGAATCGTCATGGTAAATACTTCTCAGCTCACTATTCTCATCCAAGGCTCTTTGCAGGGTCATACCCGGGGCAAAGGGGACAAGCCTAGCCACACGGTCGACATCACTATAGGACATACCTAACGCTCGACCTACATCCCTGAGGGCGGCTCTAGCCCCTAATGTGCCGAAGGTAATAATCTGAGCTACGTGGTCTTGTCCGTATTTCTGCGATACATAGGCGATGACCTCGTCACGGCGGTCATCCTCAAAATCTAAATCTATATCTGGCATCTCCTGGCGCTCCAGGTTAAGGAAGCGCTCGAAGACCAGCTTATGGGCAATAGGGTCAACACCGGTAATACCCAAACAGTGAAGGGCAATACTGGCGGCGGCACTACCTCTAACCCCAAACAGGATGTCGTGCTTCTTGGCAAAGGAGATGATGTCCCAAACGACGAGTAAGTAATTGGCGAATTGGGTCTTCTCTATTACCTCTAACTCATAGTCAAGCCGCTGCTTTATCTCCGGGGTGGGCTGGGGGTAGTATTGTGGCAGCCCTTGATAACAGAGGTCAGCCAGAAACCGGTCAGCAGTTTTCCCTTCGGGTAGCTCTATCTCAGGGAGGTGAAGGCGACCAAACTCAAGCTTTAGGTTACACTTTTCAGCAATGCGCTCAGTGTTCTCCAATGCCTGAGGGATGTCTTGGTAAAGCTCCGCCATTTCCTGCGGACTCCTAAGGTAGAAGAAGTCGCCTGCCATCTTTACTCTCTTCTCGTCATAGATAGAAGAGTTGGTTCCGATACATAGCAAGAGGTCATGGGCTGAAGCATCCTCCTGGTTAACATAGTGGACATCATTAGTGGCTACTAGTGGAATACCTAACTCACCGCTCATAGGAATGAGCGCCAGGTTTATTTGCTCCAGCTCAGGAATGGGATGTCTTTGTATTTCCAGATAGAAATCGCTGAATGTTTGCTGATACCACAAGACAGCCTGTTTTGCCTCCTGAAGACGCCCTTCTAGAACCAGGCGAGGCACTTCACCACTGGTACAGCCAGAGAGAGCAATAAGACCTTGGTGATGTTGCTTAAGGAGTTCTTTATCTACCCTTGGCTTGTAATAGAAACCCTCAAGGTTGGCTTTGGTGACGAGCTGAATTAGGTTGCGGTAACCAGTCTGGTTTCTGGCTAGTAGAATAAGGTGGTAGTTATTCTTATCACTGGGGTCGCGACTAAAGCGACTATTTTGAGCTACATAAAACTCGCAGCCGATAATGGGCTTTATGCCTGCCGCTTTGGCTGCCAGGTAGAACTCGGTGGCACCATACATAACACCGTGGTCAGTTATCGCCAGGCTGTCCATCCCTAGCTCTTTGGCTCGTGCCACCAGTTGGGGAATGCGACACATGCCATCAAGTAGGCTATACTCAGTATGAACATGGAGATGAGTGAACATAGCAACTTCTATCCCCGGCGTTGGCTTAATTATAGCACAGGGATATAATAAAAGCTCTATCTTTTTAACAATTTAGAGGGTAAAATAATCTAAGTATTAGGGGTGAGATAAGATTGAGGGTTCTTGGTATTGTAGCTAAAGTACTATTCATGGTCTGCCTGCCCATCCTGCTGGTGACGGCTACCATTGCCTTCGAGTTCAACAGCCTCTGGCTGTATAGAAACGGCTTTGAAAAATACAATGTCAGCCAGGTTACTGGCTTATCTGAAGCTGAGCTAGAGAAGGCTGCCACAGGACTAATTAGCTATTTTAACTCAGATGAGGAGTATATTAGCATAACTGTGGTCAAGGATGGCAAGCCATTTGAGCTGTTTAATCAGCAAGAGGTAGCCCACCTCAAGGATGTTAAGGGACTGGTTCGGCTAGATTACCACCTTTTACTGGGGACGGCGATTTATGTCGGGGCTTATGCCGGAATTTGCCTCTTCTGGCGAAGGAAGAGATACTGGCAACGGCTGGCGTGGGCAGTAGTTGGCGGTAGCAGCATTACCTTAGGCATGATGCTAGCTCTAGGCATAGGGTCAATGTTGCTGGACTTCGGACAGCTATTTACCCAATTTCACTTCCTCGCCTTCACCAACGAGCTATGGATGCTTGACCCAACCAAAGACTACCTGATAATACTCTTCCCCGAGGGCTTTTGGTATGATGCCGCTATGCTCTTTGCCAAAATCACCATTGGGGTGGCAGTAACTCTGGGCGGGTTGGCTGGAAGATACTTGTGGACTAGAAGAGGTTTACGTAGCAAATGTGGGCAAAGCGAAACGAAGCCTTTTAGCCGTTGTTAGGTGAAGTTACCTGTAACCGCTGGTTGCCTATTTTATGCTCCTCACTGCCTCCACATCTTCAGAAACTTAAACAAGGGAATGATACACTGATTCCGCTGATTTAGCCCTGTAACTCACGTACCAGGAGCAGCCTTCGATATGGTGAACCTTCCGCCTTGGGGTGTTTCCTCATAATCGACAACCATTCCCTCCAGCGCTTGGGCTATTTCGGGGTCAAGTAGTAATATCTTTACTCCCTCGCTTTCTACTGCTTGGTCGCCTTCTTTTTCTTTGTCCAATACCATCTCTATCCGATTTGGTATCGAAGGGGAGGGGATAAGTCTAACACCTACTTCAGGATCTGTCGTCGCAGCTTGCAAATCTCCCCTCAGTTTCTCTGCTGCTCGCTCTGTCACTGTTAGCATGTTGCCTCCTTTGTTCAGGCTCTGACAACCCTTACATTCACTGCTCGAGGCCCCCTATAGCCTTTCTCCAAGTCAAACTCCACGCTGTCGCCCTCTTCCAAGGTATCAAAATTCATGCCCTCCAAAGCGGAGCGGTGGAAGAAGACTTCAGTTCCATCTTCAGCACTGATGAACCCGAATCCCCTTCCCCGGATAAGCCTCTTTATCTTCCCTTTCAAGCCTTCACCTCCTTATTAAATAGAATCCCACAAAGCCTTTATCAGAGGCTTGCGGGATTACCTTCCTCTAAATAAACGACTTTTGCTTTTAACAGAAGGGCAATTACTTTTCCCTTCGTACACAATTCTAGCTGACAAAGCATGCTGTGTCAAGTACAAGATAGGGAAAACTATTCACCAACTGGTCTCAAACCCTGTTTCCAGAAAGGAGGTTAACAGTAGCTAACAAATTTGTAAACCGGGTTTTGAGACAAATTCAGAAATAGAATAAATGCTCCATGAGGAGAATCCGAACTACAATCTTAATTTATGCCGCCCTTTTCAAAAAGTTTTCTGGGCAGCGCCTGGTTCTAGAAGGTCAAAGCCGCTCGCCTCATCCCTTACCCGTGCCGCGTTCGCACCGAGGATTTCATACAGAATGACCTCCCCCACTAGCCAAGTGGTGACGCCGGGGCGTAAGCAGCCACCGGGGCGTAAGCAGCCACTCATGGTTTGCCCCGACCGTCCTAAGGCACCGTGGATATGTAGCACTGGCTTCCCGTCTTCATCAGGGGCAAGTACGCCCACCCCCAGCACCTCATGAACACCATCAATGGGCAGGAGCATCGGTTGGGGTGGCATTTCCTCCGAACTCAGCGGACCAACCACCACCTCACCATCTCCGACTCCACCGACTAAGATAACCTGCCCCACAGCTACCCCGTGCTCCTCGGCGAAACGCTCAATGCACTCAGGTACCACATCGCCATCTTCAAGCCGAATAATGAAAACCCGACCCAACTTTCCTTCACATGCCTTCATCGAAAGCCTCCTCGCTGTTTAATGTTGGTGAAAATATCCCTTCTCCAAGCCGAACCAAAACTATGTTTATCATCTCACCCTTAGCCTGTTCAACCTATTCAGCGCGTCTCTTTTTTCTCCAATTCCCAGCTTGGTCCGGTTTATGGCTCGGCTTAAAAGCTCGATTGACTGGTCATAGGTTTTTCTATCCACGGGATAAGGGATGCCATCCTTACCACCGTGGGCAAAGCTGTAGCGGGCTGGGTCACGGTAGCTGGGGGCAACCCCATAGACCAGCTCAGAAATAAGGCTCAGGGCACGGATGGTCTTGGGGCCCACCCCCTTCAGCCCTAACAGCTGCTCAAAGTTGTTTGGCTGGCGCTCATAGGTACTTAAAAGAATCCGACTCAGACTATCAGGGTGGAGGTCTTGGGTGGTTAGGTAGGAGCGCGAAGGCAAGTCCAATGTCTTTAGCCTCTTTAATTCAGCCAGGACATTGTGTGGCTTTTCACCGGTGGCTATACCAGTAATGGTAGTCCGGGCTGGCTCAGATTCACCGGCAACCAGGTTTAGTGCCTGCCCCCTTGCCTCAGACAGGATAGCAGCGTGGGGCTCATTGACAAAGTCAGTTACCCTCTCCCCCAGCCAGTGGTAACGTCGGGCATAGCGAGTAGCTTCGTTCATCCCCTGCTGAACCACTGTCCATGAGCCACCAGTAGTGAAAAGGAAGGTGTGATGATAAAGCTGATAGCCGTCCTGAATGGCAGAGCTATCCACCTTGGCTGACATACGGCTGGCATACACCAGCGGCGCCGGGTTTAGTGAAATTAAGTTCCCCCAGCCTTCTATTTCAGTCGGGGTTTTGCGTGAGGTCTTGCCCTTGCCACCAGCTATAAATAAGCCCAGGTCTTTCTCTAAGCCCCTTATCCCCTCCTTAAGGGCACCGCAGAGGGTAGTGGTAACGCCACTAGAATGCCAGTCATAGCCCAGAACACAGCCGAAGGCTTGGAACCAGTAAGGATGTGACAGCCGCCTTAGTACCTCCTCAGAGCCAAAGTCAGCCACGATGGCAATGATAATCTCTCTAGCCAGCTTAACCATGCGCTCAAACAGCCACGGTGGCACCTTACCATAGTGGAGAGGTAGATTGGCAATACCGGTTCTGGTAGGAATAATGCTAGCTGACATGGAGAACCCCCGCCCTCAATGATAGTCTAATCGCTTTCTACTTGAAGGTCAATAATTGGGAGACGAGCCAACTTCCTTGACGCCTGAGAGTCAAAGCATTACTATAAGTGTTAGCATTAAAGTGAGAGGAGCGTAATGGTAATAGAGGTTACAGACCAAAATTTTGAAGACGAGGTCATAAAATCTACCTTGCCAGTACTGGTTGACTTATGGGCACCCTGGTGCCGCCCTTGCCTTATGGTTGCCCCTGTCATTGATAAGTTGGCGGAAAAGTATAACGGCAAGGTCAAGTTTTGCCGACTAAACGTAGATGAGAATCCACAAGAAGCTGCCAGATATAGGATTATGTCCATACCTACACTAATGTTCTTCAAGGGTGGGGAAGTGGTGGATACGGTTATTGGGGCTGTTCCTGAACGAGCGCTTGAGCCAAAAATTGAGGGACTCCTCTAATTTGGCACTTTAGTTAGTGCTTAAGGTTTTATTTGAACTGGTAGGCCAGCGACCATAAGATAAACCTCATCGACTTGCTGAGCCAGCAGCTGGTTTACCTTACCTAGTAAATCACGATACAACCTGCCCGTTCTATTAGTCGGCACCAAGCCCGTGCCAACCTCATTGGTAACAATAATGAAGCTGGCATCAGTGTGGTTAATGCAGTCTACCAACTCATTAATTTCGCTAGTAACTTTTTGCTCAGTAACAGAGATTCCAGTTCGGGGGCTATATTGGCTGAGAACGTTATTGACCAGGAGGGTGATGCAGTCCACAATCACCACCTGAACCCCACCGATTTGCTGAGAAATCTGGCTACCTACATGCGTGGTAACCTCAAGGGTGCTCCAAGCTGACGGCCTTGCCCGCTTATGCTCCTCAATACGTTGCCGCATCTCCTCATCACCAGCCACCGCTGTAGCCACAAAGAGCACCGGCTCACCTAACTTTAGGGCAAGCTCAAGGGCAATACGACTTTTGCCACTACGAGCGCCACCAATTATTAAGATGTTTTTCAACCTCACCCCCTATGTCCCCCTCTCCTTCAAAGGAGAGGGGGAATGGGTTGTATAAGAGGGTCTTCGCCCCTCTAAAACTCCCCGTTACACACTTTTCGTCCCCTCTATC
>CP070810.1:353860-361153 GCA_020343755.1 Dehalococcoidia bacterium
CTTGCAGCGCCGAGTTCTGGGATGACATGGGAGGCAAGGCAGCGGGCTTCAATGCCACCATGCCACCACCAACTATAGGTATGGACATGGATCCGCCCAGCCAAGCCCTCGTCGACGAGTATAAGGCAAGGTACGCCGATCGCCCCGTCTACCCCCACTTTAACGGGTTCAACGCCTACCAAGGGATATACCACATGAAGGAGGCAGCCGAGCGTGCCGGCGGATTCGAGCCTCTTGCTACTTGGGTTAAAGAGATGGAGAAGACAGACTGGATCATCTGGCGGTATGGTGGATATGAAAGGGATGATGCAGCGGCGCAAGCTGCCGGAGAGGATGCGGATATAAAGTGGCAGTACTACAAGTACTACGGACCGGACCATGCATACACCCACTCCAGCGTGTTAGACCAGACCGGTGAGAATGGACGCCCCGGCGGTATGGTCATGCAGTGGAAGCTGGCGAAGCAGGATCCGCTAGAGAAGACGGTCGGCATCATCCATCCAGAGAGATGGGCAAACACGGACTTTATCTTCGTACCCTGGATCCCAGAGGAGAAGAGGGGCAAGTAACGCCCTGATTCTCAGCAGTCAGCAAAGGCTGATACAGTTTCCTCTTTGAACAGGAGGTTATAAGAGGGGGTGGGGAAATTTCCACCCCCTCTTAACAGGGGAGTAAATTTTCTAGGCAAGGATAAATTAGCAGCATGGAGCAAATACTCATTCAAGGCGCTCTCCTCAGTGGACTATATGCCCTAATAGCACTGGGCTTCACCATGATATTCGGTGTGGGAGGGGTACTTAACCTGGCTCATGCCGGATATGTTATGGTTGCCGGTTATATGTTCTACATGGCAACATACATCTTGGGACTTCCCCTGGCTGCCGGTTTCGCAATCGCCATCAGTGTTAGTAGCGGACTGGCTGTCATGACCTACATGGCTTGGGTGAGACGGTTCCTGTACAACCCCGTCGTGGTTTTCGTCTCCACTCTCATCTTAGCTTTACTATTGGAGCATATCATGACCCTCGCCTTCTTCAGGGAGAACATAAACGTCCCGCCCATCGTGGCAGGAAATATCCAGATTCTGGGATATTCTTTTTCCAATAACCTCATCGTGGCATTGATTGCAAGCTGGATATGTATAGCAATAGTGTTACTTTTTGTGAGAAGGACTCACATGGGGCGAGCTATGCGGGCTCTGGCTATGGACAGGAGGGGGGCAATAATCTCAGGGATAAACCCTGATGTGGTTAATCTGACAACCTGGGCTATATCCGGGGCACTGGCCGGAGTCGCTGGGATATTTTATGGTAGCTATACGTTTCTAGTACCCGACATGTGGGTGTTACCACTGATAATGTCCTTTGCCATAGTGGTAATAGGTGGGCTGGGCAGTATTGAGGGTACCCTCGTCGGAGCCCACATAGTCGGCTTTATGGAAACTGCCACCGTCCTAGCCATTAGCGATAAACTGAGGAGTGTGCCCGGCTTGGTGATTATGATTATCGTGCTGGTTCTCCGGCCAAGAGGTCTGTTTGGCAGGTAAGCAATTGTGAAAAAATACCTTAAAGTGAGGATATAACCTTGATTAGAAGATTACGCTGGTGGCTAATTGCTATCGCGGTAATGTGTGTCCTGCCGCTGTTCGTCCCCATGAGCATTACCAGGCTTCTTGTCATGGCTGCCTACCTGGCGATTTTTGCCATGAGCTGGGACATGATGTCAGGGTATACTGGCTATGTCAGTTTCGGCCACCCCTTTTTAATTGGCGTAGCCGCCTATGTTAGCGCCTTTTTATCTCACCAGGAAGGCTTCCAGCCGCCACATATCGTTCTGCCACTTTATATAACTATACCCCTGGGTGTAGCCGCCGCGGTGGGAGGGGGAATGCTCTTCTTCCTCCCCAGCATGAGGGTAAGAGGTCCCTACTTTAGCCTGGTCAGCCTCGCCTTTATGGAGATATTGCATCGCTTGATAATAGCCATACGCCCGGAGTACACCGGTGGAGATAGAGGGCTGCCTGCCCTACCAGCGGTAGTTACGGGCGCAGTTCCCAACTATTACCTTGCCCTTGGACTTATGTTTGCCGTTGCCATTGGCTTGTGGTTTGTGACAAGGTCTGATGTAGGCTACGTGCTAAAGACGATACGTATGGATGAGGATGTGGTAGAAGCCAGTGGTATCAGTACCTATAAGTTTAAGCGTTTCGCCTTTATTCTGAGCGCAGCGACAGCAGGACTGGGAGGAGTCTTCTACACCCACTATCTGCAATCATTAGGCCCGCGATGGGCTTTCAGCGCTACCTTTCTCCTTGATATAATAATTGCAGCAGTGATTGGCGGTATGGGCACTATTACCGGACCAATATTTGGTGGCTACTTCCTGACCTTTATCCTGGAGTATCTGCGCCCCTATCTCTTTGGGCAGTGGAGGCTGTTTGCTTATGCCCTGGCAGCAATATTTATTGTTATTTATAGACCAAAGGGGTTTTACGGTATAGCTCAGGATGTAAGAGGTTGGTTTCAGAGAAGAAGGATAAGAGGTGAGGTATGACTAAGCTACTTGAGGTGCAGGGCGTTACCAAGAAGTTCGGCGGGCTGGTAGCCCTTAATGATCTGAGCTTCTATGTGGAGGAGGGAGAGGTCCTTGGTCTTATGGGACCGAACGGCTCGGGCAAGACCACTATTTTTAACACAATTATGGGAGACTTTCCCCCCGATTCCGGTAGAATACTCTTTAAAGGGGAGGATATCACGAAGCTACCCACTTACCATAGGGTGAGGATGGGCATTGCACGGACATACCAGGTGCCAAGACCACTCAAGGAAGTGACCATCTTTGACGACGTCCGGGTGAGCACTGTATCACCTAGCATAATTAGGTGCTTAACCGGAAAAGTAACGGCACATGATGCGGTGATAAAGAAGATCCTGGAAGATGTCGGTCTTAGTGGGCGCTTTTCAATGTACCCTCATGAGCTGACCATGGGAGACCTCCGCCGGGTAGAGTTAGCCAAGGCGTTAGCGACTAACCCCAGAATCGTTTTGCTCGATGAGATCTTTGCCGGATTGACAGTGGCAGAAATTGAGGAAATAGATAAACTATTAAGACGGAAAAGGGAACAGGAAGGCTTAGACTTCGTCGTTGTCAGCCATGACCTGAAGGCTTTAGCCCCCTTAGTGGATAGGGTGGTGGTTATTGATTTTGGTCAGTTCATCGCTGAAGGGCCCTTTGACCAAATCGTTAATGATGAAAAGGTTAAAGAGGCATATTTCGGATAATTAAGGTAAAAGGTGAGATGTAGCCATGGCTTTTTTAGAAGTTAAGAATCTGGAAGCCTACTATGGGAAGGCTCAAGCCTTAAAGGGTGTTTCCTTTAGCGTGGAAAAGGGGGAATGCATCGGCATAGTTGGTCCCAATGGTGCTGGGAAGTCAACACTGCTAGATTCTATCATTGGGCTGACCCATTGGCGAGGTCAGATTACCTTTGACGGTGTAGACCTGCATGGATTACCCCCAAGAAAGATAATTAAGTTAGGAATCGGCTACGCCCCGGAGAGGGGGAACCTCTTCCCCTTTATGAACGTCAAAGACAATCTGTTAGTTGGCGCTTACCTAGCGCGGGAGAAGATAGGTGAAAATTTTAGAGCGGTATTTGAAATGCTCTCCCTTCTTGACGAACGCCAGAAGCAGCAAGCTGGCACATTAAGCGGGGGGGAACGGCAAATGCTGTCGTTGGGGAGAGCCTGGATGTCAGACCCCAGACTACTATTACTGGATGAGCCAACCTTAGGTCTTGCCCCTATTATAATTTCTAAGATAGCCGTTACCATAGAGGATTTGAAGAACAGAGGAGCTACTATTATCATCGCTGAGCAGAATGTGAGTTTTACCGCAGCCCATGCGGAGAGGCTCTATCTCTTGGAGAGGGGAACGTTAACCATGGGAGGCACCCCCGAAGAGCTGAAGGGAGAAGAATACGTTAGGAAAACATACTTTGGCATCTAAATGCCAGATGTTGAGGAACTGATGGCGGTAAACCCAGGTATTCCGGCCGCCAACCATCAAGAATAATCAGCTTAATGCCCTAGGACTATTTCTCTTTGGCGCTACTTTTTATCTTGCTATATAACCTCCATCGGCTACAAATTCTCCCCCGGTAACCCATCTGGACTCGTCAGAAGCAAGATACAAGCTGATATAAGCAATATCAATTGGTTCCCCGATACGGCCAATTGGATGCATTTTGCCTACTTTTTCAAAATACTGCTCTGGTGTCAATCCTGAATCTTGAGCCTCCTTTTCCGTAAGCTCGGTATGAATATAACCAGGATGCACGGAATTGACCCGAATGTTATACCCGGCTTGGGCACAAGAAAGCGCTACTGATTTAGTAAGGGACCTTACCGCCCCTTTGGAGGCACAATATGCTGGCAACTCTGCCTCGCCTACCATGGCATCAATGGACGATATATTTATTATTGAACATAGCTCACCATTATTCTTCATGGTCTCAATTGCATATTTTGTACCCAAGAAAACCCCAGTTGAGTTTATATCCATTACCAAATTCCATTCATCAAGGGAAGTATCCTCTATTGTTTTCGCTAATGAAACGCCAGCATTATTCACCAGGATGTTCAGCTTGCCATATTCTCTAATAACTTCATTGATTACCTCTCTCCATTCACTCTCTTTGGTTACATCAAGCTTAATAAAAGTAGCCTCTCCGCCCTCCTTTTTGATGCTTTCAGCCAAGGCTGTTCCTTCAGCCACCTTCCTCCTTGTAGTAATTACGACTTTAGCTCCTTCTTTAGCAAACAGCTGAGCATGTGCCCTCCCAATACCGGAGGCACCCCCAGTTATCATGGCAACCTTACCCTTTAATCTTCCCATCTTCTATAGCACCTCCTGATTTCTCTTGCTTTTCAATGGCTAACACTAGGCGCCAATTTGCTATCTAGCCGACCGAGAGGATACAGCCAGCGGTCGGATTTGAACCGACGACCGCGGTTTACGAATTCTGGGCCCGACGCCCTACCCAGCCACCTGCTGCCACCAGATAGTATAACGACCCATCTGGTCTAGCGTCAAGCTCTAGTTTATATCTGGTGGTCTCCCTCCGTGCCAGGGCGTAACAACACCACTGACTCACCGAGCTGCTTTGGTAGGTCTTCTAGACCATCAGGGAACTCGGTAAATGTGGTCGCTTGCTTTTCTTGCTGTTCACAAGATACCTTGGTTGCTGTACCTCTTAGTTCATTGTCATGTTTGCGGCACAGAATCACACGCTCAAAGCCCCGGCTTGATAGGTGACCAGTCCTAAAGAGAGCACGCGCATGGAAATCTATATACGGAAATGAAAACCCAACAAATATGAGTTTTCGGGCTCGCCTGAGTTGATCCCAAGCAAAACGCCATAGCTTCTTATAGTATCTAGCTCTATAGTCTTGTTGAAAGTCTATAGTTATCTCTTGCTTAAAAAACGTCGGACCGATTATCTCTGGTTGTTACTGTAAGAAGGAGAGCCTGCAGCTCTCCTGGTCATAAGCTCCCGTAAGCGTGTCAATTCCCAGGCTTTTCCCAACTCACCGGTAATGACTTAGGTCATGGGTGTGGGGCTCCAAGCCTCAGCGACGTCAACCCCGGTTTCCAAGAAAAGTGGGATCAGCCTCCTCATCTCACCGTCAGCATGAACCTGCGTAAGCTTGCCTTTGGAATGAAGATAGTCTAACGCCTCCCTTTCCTTGTTAGGAGAGAAATGCTCTCGGGCTTTTATCGTTCCCTGGCTATTCCGCAAGTTTGACGAAGAGCTGCCAATAATCATAGCCTTGTGCTTGAGGTTTGACTTGCGCTGACAATAGACGCTCTTCTCGGGCTGCCTAAACTGGGACTTCCCCATGGGCTACTCGGAATTCGGATACTCCATCTCAGGTCCCAGTAGCCCCACCTCGGAGAATACCGGGTAACTGAACCTAGTTACCACTCTTTTAATGGCCCTGCCGTACCTTGAAGGGCAACGGGTCTTTTGCTTTAAGCTGACTGACCATGTCTTCAATCGTCTTGGCAAATAGCGTTCCCTCTCCAGTAGATATCCACTGTAGCCTCAGGCGCTCGTCTTCTAACCCTAGTCTATGCAGCAAAGTCCTCAGTCTCGATACCATCTTTTCCGCCTTTATATTACCGGAAATGTAATGGCAGTCTCCTGGGCGGCACCCGGCAACCAAAACGCCATCAGCACCACCCTCGAAGGCCTTGAGGATATATATGGGATCGATCATTCCAGTGCACATTACCCTTATAATGCGTACATTAGCCGGGTAATAACAACGACTTACTCCAGCTACATCAGACGCTGCGTAGGAACACCAATTACAAGCAAAAGCAATAATCAGCGGTTCAAAATCATCCATCACCTATGCTCCACTAAAGCGTTGACCATAGACAATATCTGACCCTCGGTGAAATGCCTGATAGACATAGCCCCGGTGGGGCAAGCAACAGCACAGGTTCCACAACCTTGGCAAAGAACCTCGTTTACTTGGCAAAGAGGCATTCTCGTCTCATCTTCGACAATTTCAAGGGCGTGAAATTCGCATACCTCCTTGCACCGCCCACAACCTAGGCATAGAGCTGTATTAACTGTGGCGATCGCTGCCTCGAGAGTAACCCTGCCTTTACTTATCAGTGAGAGAGCTTCGGCGGCTCCTGCCAAGGCTTGAGCCACAGTGTCAGTGATATCCTTGGGCCCTTCACAGCAGCCGACAACAAAGACACCACCTGTAGGAGTAGCTACCGGGTCAAGCTTGAGATGCCTTTCCTGAAAGAAGCCATCTGGTCTGTGGCTAATGTTAAACAGCCTGGCCACTTGCTCTGCATTGGAGCGCGGTTCTATAGCTATGCATAGGATAACCATATCCACCGGAACCCGGAGCATGTTCCCGAGCAAGGTATCTTCACAAATGACGACGAGCTTCCCTTTCTCTTCTTCAGATAGGGCCTGATCAGTGATCCTGGCCACCTTTCCCCGAATAAAATGAATACCCTCTTCTGAAAGGCGTTTATAAAACTCCTCATAGCCTTCCCCAAAGCAGCGCATATCAATGTACATTTCATATACCCTGGCGCACGTCTTTTCCCGTATTAGATAGGCATCCTTAAGGGCATACATACAGCATGCCCTAGAGCAGTATTCATGGTAGTTTTGATCCCGGCTGCCAACGCAGTGGACGATAGCCACACTTTCCGGTTTTCTGCCGTCCTTTAACAGTATCTCACCACCAGTCGGTCCGC
>CP070810.1:361253-363812 GCA_020343755.1 Dehalococcoidia bacterium
CACAGGGTATCAATCCTTGCCCCGGCAACTATAGACAACACCAGTTGAGCCGACTTAAGCTGACCATTAAGCGCAACCATTACTTCAGCCAGATTCTGAGGCTTAATCGCCAGAACCACCACATCCCCCCCTTTTACCGCTTGACGATTATCGCTCATTACCACCACCCCGTACTTCTGCTCAAGATACTGACGGCGAGACTGACTAATATCACTAACCGACATAGCCTGGGGCAGGCTCAGCCCCTTGCCCAAAATGGCGGACAGCATCGCCTCCCCCATATTCCCACCACCAATGAAAGTAATCTTCACTATTTACCTCACCCTCAGCGGACTACAAGATTCACCAGTCTCCCTGGGACATATATTGTCTTGAGTAACTCCTTGCCCTCAAGGTAAGCCTTCACCCGCTGGCTTTCAAGTGCCAGCTTTTTGGCTTCAGCCTCAGTAATAGATACTGGAACAGTAATTCGGTCACGGAGCTTACCGTTGACCTGAATGACCAAGGTAATCTCCTCATCCTTGGCTAGCTCCTCGTCCCACTGTGGCCAGCTTTGATTATGAATGCTATAGTCGTGCCCTGTCCTCTGCCACAGCTCCTCTGCCAGGTGAGGGGCGGTTGGTGCTAGAAGCAAGAGCAGGGTATCTATAGACTCCCTCCACGCTGAATCAATCACAACTTCAGCTTCTTTTACCTTAGCTAGGTAGTTGGTGAACTCCATAAGTGCGGCTATCATGGTATTAAATCGCAGCTTTTCTAGGTCATTGGTTACCTTTCTGATAGTCTGGTGAGTAATCCGCAGTAAATCTCTGTGAGCCTTTTCATCACCAAGTTTAGCTTCCACAGCTTTGGGGTTCAGCTCATACGGCTCCAGCATCAAGTTCCATACCCGGTTAAGCCAGCGACTTATGCCACTAATGCCGCTATCGTCCCACTCTCCGCCCTGCTCCCAGGGGGCGACAAACATAAGGTAGGCACGAACTGCATCAGCCCCCAACTCAGAAACATACTCATCGGGAGTAATCACATTGCCCCGTGATTTGCTCATCTTCTGACGCTCAACAATAATAACCCCCTGGTTAAACAAGCGACTGAATGGCTCGCCAAAATCAACCAGCCCCATATCCCGAAGTGCCTTAATAAAGAAGCGGGCATAGAATAGATGCATAACTGCGTGCTCGGCACCACCAGTATACAGGTCTATCGGCAGCCAATACTTTAGCTTGTTGGCATCAAAAGGAGCGGTATCACAATGGGGGCTGGCATAACGCAGAAAATACCATGAGGAGCACATAAAGGTATCCATAGTATCAGTCTCCCGCTTAGCCGGGGATGAGCACCGGGGGCAGGTGGTATTGACAAACTCCTCGCAGTATTTCAATGGGGATTCACCGGTAGGCTTAAACTCAGCATTCTCAGGTAGTAACACCGGTAAGTCCTGCTCAGGGACAGGGACAAGACCACACTTGGGGCAATAAATTATAGGTATTGGTGCTCCCCAGTAGCGCTGGCGGGAAATAAGCCAGTCTCGAAGCCGATAGCTTACAGCCCGCTTCCCCCATCCTTTCTTCTGTAAAAAATCAGAAACCGCCTCTATACCCTGCTGGCTGGGGAATCGGTTAAACTGCCCTGAGTTCACCATAGTGCCTGGTTCAGTATATGCCGCCTCCAATTCCTCTCCCTGCCACCACGGCGGAGCTATCACCACCTTTATCGGCAAGTGATACTTTTTAGCAAAAGCAAAATCACGCTCATCATGAGCCGGTACCCCCATTACTGCCCCGGTGCCGTAACTCATCAACACATAGTCGGCAATCCAGATAGGCACTGATTCACCATTAAGCCTGTTTACGGCGTAAGCCCCAATGAACACCCCATCCTTTTCCCTCTCGGTCGATTGCCGCTCAATCTCGCTTAGCCGCCGCGACCGAGCAATATAATCCTCGACCTCAGCCTTTTTCTCTGGCGAGGTTAGCTTAACTACCAGCGGGTGCTCTGGAGCCAGAACCATAAAGGTAACCCCAAAGATAGTATCGGGGCGAGTGGTGAATACCCTGATTTCCTTCTCCTCCACTCCGGCATGCAGTCTTTCGAATGACGGACGGGAAAGTTTCTCTGCATCACTCATGTCTTGGAATTGCGCGCGGGCAAAGGAAATCTCAGTGCCTTCGCTCTTACCCACCCAGTTCCTCTGCATTATCTTTATTCGCTCTGGCCAGTCAATGCCATTATGTTGCATAAGCTCATCGGCATATTTGGTGATACGAAAGAACCACTGCTCCAGGTCTCGCCTAATAACCGCTGTCCCACACCTCTCACAGAAGCCTCCAGCCAATACCTGTTCATTAGCCAGTACTGTCTGACAGCGAGGGCACCAGTTAACTGGAGCCTTTCCCCGGTAAGCCAGACCGACCTGATACAGCTTCAAGAAGAACCATTGCGTCCATTCATAGTAATCGGGGAGACAGGTAATCACCTCCCGATTCCAGTCATAGATGGCGCCGATGCTCCGTAGCTGGCGGCGCATATTCTCTATGTTTTGCATTGTCCAGACATAAG
>CP070810.1:363912-374689 GCA_020343755.1 Dehalococcoidia bacterium
AAGGTAATTATATCGCCATCCTGAACTGTGTAGTTCTTCCCCTCCAGGCGGAGAAGCCCTTTCTTTCGTGCTTCAGATAGGTTGCTACACTTAAGCAGGTCATCGTAACTGATTACCTCCGCCCGGATGAAGCCTCTTTCCATATCGGAGTGGATTTTACCGGCGGCTTTGAGAGCACTGGTGCCTTTTTGAATGGACCATGCCTTAACTTCACCTGAGGCTATGGTGAAGAAGGAGATTAGCCCTAATAACTGGTAGGATAGCTTGATAGTGCGGTCAAGCCCGGATTCTTTTATACCGAATTCAGCACGAAATCCCTCAGCAGCACTCTCATCTAATTGAGCCAGTTCCATTTCTAACTTACCACAGAGGGTAATAACATCGCATTTTGGTCGTGAATAGCGTGTCTTAAGTTCTGCTTCTAAAGGTTCAGCCTGAGAAAGCTGCTCTTCTCCAATATTGACTACTATTAATAGCGGCTTAGCGGTGAGGAATTGGTAATTAGCCATTGTTCTAGCTTCGTCACTGGTTAGCTTTAGTTCCCGGAGAGGTACCTCTTTTTCTAAATCAGCCTTAATCGTCTTTAGCAATTCTTGCTCTCGGATAAGCCCCTGGCGCTCAAGCTGTTTAGCCCCTTTTAAGGATAATTCTATCTTCTCCAGTCGCCTGTCAATAATGGCTAAGTCGGAAAAGGCAAGTTCAAAATCTATGGTGGCGATATCCCGCTCTACATCCAGGCTACCTTCAATATGGGGTATGCTTTCATCGGTGAAAGCTCGGACTACATTAGTAAGGGCATCTACATTGCTAAGCTGGCTCAGGAATTGGCTACTTATAGCCTTGTCCTTAACCAAGCCCTTAACTGAAGCCCCGATATCAAGGTATCTTACCTCGGCTGGGACTACCCTCTTGGGGTGGAGCATATCGGTTAGCATTGTGAGGCGGGGCTCTGGAACCCTGGCTATTCCAACATGCGGAATTAAGCCTTTTTGAGCATAGCTGCCTGTCTCAACTTTACCCTTGGTTAAAGCGTTAAAAATGGTTGTCCTGCCACTTTTAGCCAGCCCTATGATGCCAATGTCAACACTCATTGGCTTACCCCATACCTTCTAATTAACGGCTCGCCTTTACTATTTCCCTGGCGCGCTTAAGGGCAAGGTCTCTTTCCTCAACAATTAACTTTTCATTAGCTGCTAGACCCAGTAGGGCAAGAAATGCCTCACGACTGCCCATATTACCAATCAGTTCAATAGCTTTACTTCTCAACTCAGCGGAAAGTTCCAGGTCACTGGCAATAGTAACTAGCTTCTTTAGTTCATTTGGTTGTTCTGACATTATATCTCTCCTATTAGTTTTGTGGTGCCAGCGGGGCGGGGTATTATTTGCTTTCATTTTACTCCTTGTATCTCTATTGTTCAATAAAATTATTGGTTAATGTGATAAAATGGGGGAGACCCATAAATAGGGGAAACAAACCTTGTTGTATATACTATCAGGGCAGGACGATTTCTCCCTTAGCGAGGCGCTTGAAGAGATAAAAAGAGGCATGGGTGACCAAGCACTTTTAGCGGTTAATACTACTGTACTTGATGGTCAGCAAGTGACCCCAGACCAATTAGAAGCTGTTTGTGAGACGGTGCCTTTTCTGTCTGAAAGGCGATTGGTCATCGTCAAGGGGTTATTGGGGCGGTTTGAGGCCAAAAGCAAATCCAGCGGTCAAAAGAAACTTACACCGGTAACTAACCGGCAAAACGAGTATAAATTATTAGCCGCTTCCATTAGCCAGATACCTGATAGCACCATATTAGTGTTAATAGATGGTAGACTAGGCAGCAATAATCCTCTATTCAAGGCACTTTCGGCTAGGGCGGAGGTAAAGACTTTCCCTCTACTCAGAGGCACCGAGCTTCGTAGATGGATTCAAAGGCGTGTGGTGGGGGAAGGTGGCAGTATATCTCAGGGAGCAGTAGACCTATTGGCAAAGCTTGTGGGCAGTAATCTGTGGATTATGAAAAGCGAAATTAATAAGCTCGTCCTATTCACCTCCGGTCGTCGTATCGAGGAGGAGGATGTTAGGCGAGTAGTAAGCTATGCCCAGCAGGCTAATGTTTTTGCTATGGTTGATGCCATCCTTGAGTTCAAGGCTGGGATAGCTGAACGGTCTCTCCACCGGTTACTGGAGAGAGGGGCTGCCTCAGCATATCTTTTGGTTATGCTGTTACGCCAAGTTGAGATGATAGTTCGGGCAAAAGAGCTGAGGAACCAAGGAAGGTCTGAAGCGGAGATTCGAGATAAGTTGGGGTTGACCTCAGAATTTACTTTGCGTAAGACATTAGAGCAAGCTAGTAGATACTCCATGCAGCGGCTTAAAGAAATCTATCATAAACTTTTGGAAACCGACCTGTCTATTAAAACCGGGAAATATGGTGGAGAGCTTGCTCTCAATATTCTGATTGCCGAGCTATGCCAACGGCGTAAGATATAGGTAATTGCTCATGGCTAAAGTGAAACTTGACGGACTTCTTGTCGGGATATTATCCTATATTTACCTAAACTTAGTTCAAATTATTCTTCATTAATAATTGTGAACATATTTACTACCAAATCCCCGTCTCCAGTATTAGAACGAAGCGGGAGGCAAGATGGCGATAAGCCAAAACCGTAGTGATGCTCGACTAAAAGAGTTATGCCAACAAAGATTAGCACCGAGACGGCTGATTCTGGCTAGTAACCGCGGACCTATTGAGTATTACCTTACCGAGAATAGACAACTTAGCTCACGGCGTGGTAGTGGTGGGGTAGTCACTGCTCTCAGTGGCCTTGGTAGTTATGTGGAACTTGATTGGATTGCAAGTGCTATGGGGGAGGGGGATAAACAGGCGGCACTATTGGCGCAGGGGAAGCGTTTCAAAGCCCCTATAGATAATGGGAATCTGTACCTCCGTTTTGTAGTTAACTCCAGAAATACGTACCACAAATTTTACAGTGTTATTTGTAATCCTCTACTTTGGTTCCTCCAACACTATATGTGGAACTCACCTAGAACACCCAACATAGACTATGTCGTTCATGATGCCTGGGAAAATGGCTACGTTTCGGTGAATCAGACCTTTGCCCAGGCGGTTATTGACGAGGCGATGGGAGGCGAACTGCCCCCAGTAGTAATACTAAACGACTACCACCTTTATTTAACCGGTGCTTATATTCGGCGACAGATGCCAAACTTAGTGATTCAACACTTTATTCATATCCCTTGGCCATCACCAAGCTACTGGCAACTGTTGCCGAATTCTATGCGGCAGGCAATTCTCACCAGTTTATGTACTACTAATATCGTGGGCTTGCAAACTATGCGAGACGTGCACAATTTCCTCTACTGTTGTGAATCATTTATTGATGAGGCTGAGGTAGATTATGACCGGCAGACTGTTCAGATAGATAAGCATATAGTCCAAGTTAGGGCTTACCCCATATCTATTGACGTCGCCGGTCTTAAGAATATGGTTTCTTCGGCTAAATTGCAGGAATATGAGCAGAAGTTGCGCCAATTATGCGGTGAGCAAACCATAGTCCGGGTGGACAGGGCTGAGCCGAGTAAGAATATTATTCGTGGTTTTAGAGCCTTTGATAAGCTGCTGGAGCGTTACCCCCAGTTCCGGGGAAAGGTCAGATTTATAGCCTTTCTAGTGCCTACCAGAACCCATTTGAGGCCATATCAGAGGTATATGCAAGAGGTTACTCAGCTAATAGAAGCCATAAATAGTAAATATGGGACTGAAGACTGGTATCCTATTGATTTCTTTTACGAGAACAACTACGTACAAGCTATAGCTGGCATGCGCCTGTATGATGTCCTTTTGGTAAACGCTGTTATTGACGGGATGAATCTAGTAGCTAAAGAAGGTCCCACGGTTAACAACCGTGATGGGGTCTTAATACTATCAGAAACTGTTGGCGCTTATGAACAATTGGGGCAGAATGCTCTAACTGTGGCCCCGACTGACTTGGAGGGGACAACTCAAGCCCTGTATACGGCACTAACAATGCCACCTGATGAAAGGAATAAGTGTGCCACTGCGTTGAAAAAGTCAATAGAAGAAGAGGATATAACTAATTGGCTTTATCAGTTACTGAAGGATGCCGCTAGCTTGATTCAAGAGCTTCCTGAGACATCCACTTAAGAAAACGCTCTACGTCATTTACCCCATTCAAGGTGAAATCCACTTCGGCAGTTAAATTTTCTGGCATTTCTGGGCTGAGGATGCCAATGGCAAAACCCTGAAAATTAAAATCGCGGCAAGCGGTATGTATAGCTCTAAAGGCGTCAATATCGGTGACGTCGTCGCCCAGATAGATACCGCCTTGCAAATTATACCCCTGTATTAGGTCTAGTATAGCTGTGCCTTTATTGCCCTTTACTGGTGGCAGAAGGTCGATTGCCATTCTTTGTCTGATAATCCTTAAGCTGCTAGCTTTGGAGGAGGCTTCTATCGCATGCATGATTTCTTTCTCAGCCAATTGAGGTTCACCACAAAGACGATAGTGAATAGTTGCCGTTATTCCCTTGTCCTCGATACTAATACCTTCTATGGAGAGTAGCGGAGTTAATTCCTTGATCGCCGATTTAATTACTCTGGAATAGTCTTGGACATTTTGGGGGAATTCAGAGTGACCCTTGACCCAGCGTTCCAGCCCATGGTTGCCAATGAAGATCATGCCATCAATTCTTATCATATCTCTAACTTCAGTAGCCGGTCGTCCTGAAATGACAGCTACCAGAGCTAGATGATGGCATAGAGTAGAAAGATATTGACGACATAGTGGAGAAACCTTGGCTTGTTGTGGAGTAGGGGCAGTCGGACTTATAGTGCCATCGACATCGGTAATAAGCCCGAAGGGAGTTCGCTTAAGAGCTTCCTTAATTAAATCTAAATGATTAAAGGCATACGACACGGGATTAAATTTAGCAGGCGATAGCTCTTACGTCAACCCTTCACAAATTGACCCAGATAAGATAGACTAGTATTTAGCATGCAGGAAAGTAAGGGGCAGGGACTGCCAGTTTTAGCCCTAGACCTAGGTGGTACCAAAATAATTGCCGCTATTATTTCCAACCAAGGGCAGGTGATAGCTAGAGAATACAATCTCACCTTAGCTAATGAGGGACCACAGGCAGTAATTAACCGGATGCTTTCAGTTATAGACTGCCTCCTCAGTTCAAGAGGGATAGACTCATCTCAGCTAAATAGCATAAGCATAGCTGCCGCTGGGGCTATAGACTTTGACAAGGGGCTAGTAACCTTATCACCAAACCTTCCCGGTTGGTGTGATATTCCGTTGAGAGACATAGTACAGGGAAAATATGGGGTTAATACCTTCTTAATTAATGATGCCAGTGCCGCTGCTTTAGGCGAACACTGCTTTGGCGCTGGGAAGGGGGTAGATAATCTTATTCTGCTTACACTAGGTACCGGTATCGGTGGTGGCATTATCATCAATGGCAAATTGTATTATGGGTCGAGCGGTAGTGCCGGGGAAATAGGGCATATGACTATCGACGTTAACGGGCCGAGGTGCAGTTGTGGCAATATTGGCTGTCTGGAAATGCTGGCATCTGGCACTGCAGTGGCTAGAGAAGCAATAAGGCGTATCAGACGGGGGGAAAGGTCTTCACTGACTGAAATTGTGGGAGGAAAGATAGAAAGCATTACTGCAGAGAAGGTCGGAATGGCGGCTCAGGGTGGAGATCCTTTGGCGTTGGAGGTTATATTAAAGGCGGCAAACTACCTAGGGGTAGGCATGGTGAACTTGGTCAATATCTTTAATCCGGAAATGATTATAGTTGGTGGCGGGATGGCAAAAATGGGGGACCTTTTGCTTGACCCAGCCAAGCAAGTAGTAAGGGAGCGTGCTTTCCAACTACTAGCGCAGGCGGTATCCATAGTCCCTGCTCAGCTTGGCAATGATGCCGGGGTGCTTGGGGCTGCTGTCTTTGCCTTTCAACAAGTAACGGACTAGGAGGGCAGGATGAAGGTTCGTAAAGCGGTTATTACTGCGGCTGGTTGGGGAACAAGATTCTTACCTATTACTAGGTCTCAGCCTAAGGAGATGCTGCCAGTGGTAAATAAACCACTAATCCAGTATTCGGTGGAAGAGGCAATCAATTCAGGCATTGAGCAGATTATTGTAATAACAGCCCTGGGCAAGCGGGCCATTGAAGACTATTTTGACCGCTCCTTTGAGTTGGAATATTTTTTAGAGCAAAAAAGGGAAACTAAGCTATTACAAGAGATGCGTGAGCTGTCTAGCTTAATTGATGTCTGCTACATTAGGCAAAAGGAGCAACTGGGTCTTGGTCATGCCATCCTGACGGCTAAGAATTTTGTTGCCGACGAACCTTTCGCTGTCTTGCTTCCAGACGATCTTATTGATAGCAGGGTGCCTGCCTTAAAGCAGATGGTAGAAGTCTATGAGCAATATGGAACTAGTGTTATCGCTATTAAGCGAGTTAGTAGCCAAAACACTGTGAAGTATGGCATCATTGAGCCAAAGCGGGTTTCGGCTAAAATATATCAAGTCCTAGGTCTTACCGAAAAGCCAAAGCCACAAGAAGCACCGTCTAACTTGGGAGTAGTAGGCAGGTATATCCTTATGCCTCAGATATTTGATGTCCTTGAGGTTACTCCACCTGGTAAAAATCAGGAGATTCAGCTCACTGATGCCTTACAGTTATTACTCCAACAACAAACAATATATGCCTATGAGTTTGATGGGGTGCGGTATGATGCTGGCACTCCCTTAGGCTGGCTGGAGGCAACCATAGCTTTTGCTTTAAAGCAGCCTGATATTGGGCGGGAGCTAAGGGAATATCTGCGTCAACTCCTATAAGTGGGTTGGAAATCAGAGCTGATTAATAATATAATTACTATTTAGGTTTAATTTTGATACTTACTTCAGCTTATATTTTTAAGCCTGGAAAGCTAGTACATGCTAGAGAAACTGTCCCTTGGTGTCAAAAACATAAAGAAATATCGCTGTGAGTTAGGTAGCGAGCTCATCAATGAAGTTGAAACGCTGGCTCGTGACCTTAAGGGGGTTCGTCTCTGTCACATAAATTCTACACCTTTCGGTGGGGGAGTAGCCGAGCTATTATTCTCTCACATTCCCCTGATGCGTGGCGTAGGTATAGAAGCTGATTGGCAGGTTATTCGCGGTGACCGACGATTCTTTACCATCACTAAGTCGCTGCATAATGCCCTGCAAGGAGCAAAATATCCGTTACTGGAAGAAAAGACCAAAAGGGTTTACCTAGCCAATAACGAGATGAATGCCCGGGAGCTAGACCCTAACTACGATGTTTTTATCGTCAATGACCCTCAGCCGGCAGCTCTACGCCACTTCTGCCATAACACTCAGGCAAAATGGGTCTGGCGCTGCCATCTAGATAGCTCTGAGCCAGATAAGGATACCTGGCAGTTCTTGCGACCTTACATTGAGGAGTATGACGCAGTTGTGTTTACCATGGCTAAGTTTATTCCTCAAGACCTTAAGCCTCGGCTTATTGCCACCATAGCTCCAGCCATTGACCCGTTCAGTCCCAAGAATATGCCTCTGCCCAAGGCGCTGTGTAGACAGATGGTTGACAACCTCGATATCCATAGGACAAAGCCGCTTATTACCCAGGTTTCTAGGTTTGACCTTTGGAAGGACCCTTTTGGGGTCATGCAGGTCTATCGGCTAGTCAAAGAGAAAATCCCGGGTGTCCAGTTAGCTCTGGTTGGTTCTCTAGCTAATGACGACCCTGAAGCCTGGGGTCTGTTTACCGCTATCAATAAGGAGGCAAACAAAGACGAAGACATTCACGTCTTCAGCAATCTGACCGGGGTGGGGAATATGGAGGTAAACGCCTTTCAAACTGCCAGCGACGTGGTAATCCAAAAGTCAATTAAAGAGGGTTTTGGTCTGGTGATTGCTGAGGCTCTGTGGAAGGGAAGACCGGTGGTTGCCGGTAATGCCGGTGGTATTCCGCTACAGATGCCCGGTAATCTTAACCCTTATCTGATTAGTAGTATCCAGGAATGTGCTGAAAAGGTGATAAAGTTGCTTAAAGACCCTGACCTAGGTGACAAGTTAGGCAAGGAGGGTAAAGCCCATATTAGAAATAATTTCCTTATGCCCAGACTGGTAAGAGACGAACTGAGGCTTGTAAAGAGGCTGGTAGAGGCCTAATAAAGCTCTCCTAAAAAGGGGCCATTATAACTTAAAATTACGAATAAAATCGGCCGTTTCTTCGGGGAAGGTGGCATTAATATACATGCCAGAACCTATCTCAAAACCAGCTATAGAGGTGAGACGTGGCACTATTTGTATATGCCAGAGGTAATAGTCCTTACTTTCATCACCTACTGGTACTGTGTGAATGGTGTAGTTAAAATCTGGGTCGTGCAACGATAGGTAAAGCTTAAGCAGTGTAATCCGTAAAACTTGGGCAAGGTTAGCTAAGTCCTTGGTTGGAATTTTGCCGAAGGAGGTTTGCCTTTTTTTGGGCATAATCCAAGTCTCAAAGGGCATCCGAGACGCAAATGGGTGAAACACTACAAAACCCTCTGTATCCATGACTATCCGCTCCCCGACTTTCAGCTCGTGGTCAATTATGTCTTGGTAGAGGCATCTGCCGGTGTCATTGTAGTGAGCCATAGCTACTTCAAATTGCCGCTTGAGCTCTGCTGAGACTACAGGGGTAGCCACTAGCTGCGAGTGGGGGTGGATTAAAGATGTGCCAGCTCCCCCTCCGTGATTCTTAAAGATGATTATCAACTTTACCCTGGGGTCCCGACTTAGTTGGTTATATCTCTCTCGGTACACGGTGAGAAGTTCTTCTACCTCCTGGTCTTCCATAAGGGGGATAAATCTATTATGAAGGGGGGTCTCGATTATTACATCATGAGCACCCACCCCATCCATTTTGGTGAAAAAGTCCGCCTCCTCGGTTAGTTGGGTGCTACCTTGTGGAACTAAGGCTGGGTACTTGTTGTTGACTACCCGAACTCGCCAGCTAGAGCTTCCTTCTGTGGGATAACGCAGTATTTCTTCAGGGCTGAGATATTCATTGCCAAGGCAGAAGGGGCAGGAAGGTTCATAAGGGAGCAAGCTGCGCTTCTGCCGCTTCTTCACGAAATCGTGGGGGCGCTTTACTCTATTACTGGCTATGATAACCCACTCCTTGGTGGTGGGGTCTTGCCTTATTTCAGACAAATCTATTCTCCTCTACGTATACGCTTCAATTGTATATTTAACCCAGGATAAAATCAATAAAAGGTGTAATACTGAGTCTCTCGTTGACAGTTAGTATGACTTACACTAAAATCGTAGTAATTGTTTTAATATGGTGAGCAATAAATTGACTGGCGATGAAATTCGAGCGGCATTTTTGACTTTCTTTGAAGGGAAAGGGCATAAAATCATTCCCAGCTCCCCTCTAGTACCTCGAGGTGACCCTACTTTGCTGCTTACTACCGCTGGCATGGTGCAGTTTAAACCCTACTTTTTAGGGGAGAGGGTGCCACCTAATCCTCGTTTAGCCTCATGCCAAAAGTGCTTTCGGACTACTGATATTGAGTCGGTGGGTGACCCTACCCACCTTACCTTCTTTGAAATGCTGGGTAATTTTAGTGTCGGCGACTACTTTAAGCAGGAAGCCATTAGCTGGGCATGGGAGTTTGTAACCCGACGTTTACACCTCCCGCCTCAGCGGCTTTGGATTACTATTTTTCTTGATGACGAGGAGGCTTTCGGCTACTGGCGGGAAATAGGAGTGCCTGAGCATAGGATACTGAGGTTTGGTGAGGAGGATAACTTCTGGGGACCGGCCGGCGATTCTGGACCCTGCGGGCCTTGCAGTGAGATTGTCTATGACTTTGGTGAGGAGGTTGGCTGCAGGAAGCCTTCTTGCGCCCCCGGTTGTAACTGCGGTCGCTTTTCCGAGATTTGGAACCTGGTATTTACTCAGTATAACCAGGACAGGGAAGGGCACCGCACTCTACTGCCAAAGCCTAATATTGATACCGGCATGGGTTTAGAAAGGACTGCTGCTGTGGTGCAGGGCAAAACCTCGGTCTATGAAACTGGCCTGTTTGCTTCACTGCTGGATAATATCTCTAAGTATATAGGGAAGAAATATGGCTCAGACGAAGATACTGATAATGCCATGCGGGTAGTAGTCGAGCATGGCCGCGGCTTGGCTTTCCTTATCGCTGACGGGGTTATGCCCAGCAATGAGGGGCGGGGCTATGTACTGCGGCGGATATTACGCCGGGCGGCGCTCTTTGGCAGGAGGCTGGGACTGGACAAGCCGTTTCTTAACCAGATAGCTGGTGCGACGGTTGGTAGTATGGCTAAAGTTTATCCTGAGTTACAGCAAAGGCAGAACTTCATTTATGGAGTTATCGAACAGGAGGAGGCAAAATTCAGGGAGACCCTTAGCACCGGACTGGAATTGCTAGATGAAACGGTAGAGGAACTGGCCAGGAAGGGAGAAAACAAAATCTCTGGCTCGGAGGCTTTTAGGCTATACGATACCTACGGCTTCCCTGTAGAGCTAACCACGGAGATTGCCACCGAGCGCGGCTTTTCGGTCGATTTGGAAGGCTTTAACCAGGAAATGGAGAAGCAGCGGGAGAGAGCCCGCGAAGCTCACAAAGTAGAGGTAGGTGGCGGTGTAGTAGGGATCAGGGGAGCGCTTAAAGTATCTAAGGGAACCACTCCTTTTGTTGGTTAT
>CP070810.1:374789-379136 GCA_020343755.1 Dehalococcoidia bacterium
AGTGATACCAAGAAAGCACTGCATAAATTGAATATTAATGGTTATCCTAGGGGGCTGGTAGCTGATGAGTCCCTGGAAGCCAGCTAAGTGGAACGCTAATTGTAATAAAGTAAATGTAACCCAATCGTCTTTACTGCTTTCCCTCCACCAGGGTGGTAACTACTGAAGGGTCAGCCAAGGTACTGGTGTCCCCCAGCTCTTTGATACCAGCGGCGATTTTGGTTAGTATCCGTCTCATAATCTTGCCGCTTCTAGTTTTGGGTAGACCGTCAGCAAATTGAATCTTATCCGGGGTAGCTATTGGACCAATTTCCTTACGAACGTGAGTAGTTAGCTCTTTCTTTAGGTCATCGCTCTTGACTACATCAGCTTTAAGAGTAACGAAGGCATATATGCCCTGTCCCTTGACCTCATGAGGCATACCAACAACCGCAGCCTCTGCCACTTTGTTGTGGGATACTAAAGCACTCTCGACTTCAGCAGTCCCTATGCGGTGACCTGATACGTTAATAACATCGTCTATACGACCCATTAGCCAATAAAAACCATCTTCATCCACTCTAGCTCCATCTCCAGTATTATATACCCCAGGGAATCTGACGAAATAAGTCTCTTTAAATCTCTTCGAGTCACCAAACACCCCTCGCATTAAACCTGGCCACGGCCTCTTGATTACCAGGTAACCACCTTCATTGACATCAGCTACTGAGCCATCTTCTCTCAGTACTGCTGGCTCGATTCCGGGGAATGGTAGTGAGGCTGAACCTGGCTTGGTTGGCAAAGCCCCGGGTAGAGGCGTGATTAGTATGCCTCCAGTCTCTGTCTGCCACCAAGTATCAACAACAGGACACCTATCTTTACCAATCACATTGTAATACCACATCCAAGCTTCGGGGTTAATCGGCTCCCCGACTGTCCCCAGGATACGTAAACTACTTAAATCATGTTTATTAGGCCACTCGTTTCCCTCTCTCATTATGGCTCTAATAGCAGTGGGAGCGGTGTAGAAAATATTGACCTTATATTTCTCCACAATTTGCCAGAATCTATCTGGGTGGGGATAGCTTGGCACCCCCTCAAACATGAGGCTGGTTGCCCCAAAGGCTAGTGGTCCATACACGATGTAACTATGACCAGTCACCCAGCCAATATCTGCGGTACACCAATAGGTATCTTCTTCCTTTACGTCAAATACCCACTTAAGGGTCTGGTAACAATATAGGAGATAGCCAGCTTGGGTATGAAGCACGCCCTTAGGTTTTCCCGTGCTACCACTGGTGTATAAGATGAAGAGCGGGTCCTCAGCATCCATAATTTCTGGTTCGCAGTATGGTTTAATATCTTCGGCGTTTATCTCCTCATGCCACCAGTAGTCGCGCCCTTGCTTCACATTTACCCTGATGTCAGCCCTCTTTACCACAATCACGTCCTTTACTTTGGGGCAGGACTCAAGGGCTTCGTCGGCAGTGTCTTTGCTCCTGATAATTCTACCGCCACGATAGTAGCCATCGGCACAAACGAGCATTTTAGCTCCGCAGTCTAGTATCCTATCTCTCAGTGCGTCGGCGCTAAAACCACCAAAGACGACGCTGTGGATGGCACCAATACGGGCGCAGGCTAGCATAGCAATTGGTAGCTCAAGAACCATTGGTAGATAAATAGAAACCCGGTCACCCTTTTCAACCCCATGCTTTTTCAGCACATTGGCAAATTTGCAGACATGGTAATATAGCTCCTGATAGGTAAGAGTATTGCTATCACCGATGTCTCCTTCCCAGACTAGCGCTGCCTTGTTTTTTCTCCAGGTATTAAGGTGCCTGTCCAGGCAGTTATAGCTAACATTGAGCTTGCCACCTACGAACCACTCATGCTTGCCTTCATTGAAATCCTCGACCAGAGCCTTATCCCACTTTTGGAACCAGTCCAGTTGTTCTGCCATCTCCCCCCAGAATCCCTCAGGGTCATCAATAGACCGGTGATAAATCTTTTTATATTCATCCAGGCTCTTTACGTATGCCCTTTTGCTGAGTTCCTCTGGCGGGTGGAAAACCCTTTTCTCCGCCATTACTGAAGTAATTGCGTTTACTTTTTCCAATACTAGACTCCTTAATTCCTTCCTAGACACAAAAAACTTTTATATTTGGACCTACTGAGCTTTCTCCTAAATAACCCTTTTGGGCTAATCGGCGGTGAACCAAATTCCAGGGATTCGTCAGGTAGACTAATGAATCTTGGCACTATCTGCTGGTTAGTCTTGTGAGGTAACACCCAATAGTTGCATGAATGCCGCCTGCAGTCTATCCGTGACCACTCTAGCTATTCCACGGTAGAATGTGCAACCCACACGGCTATTAATACTACATAGATCAAGCAGGTCTTCCCCCTTGAAGACTAACACCTTTGTCTTTTCTATAGCCTTGCACGAAACTGCAAAAACGTGCGGCGGTATAACAGCTCCCCAGCCAAAGGTCTCAAAATTAGAAACTGCCTGAAGTTGTCGCTGGGACAGTGGTCCGGCTTCGAAAATAATCCCTACCAAGCCATCTTCAATTACATATAGTTTATCATACAGAATATTCTGCTTGCATATAACTGCCCCCGGCTCATATACTTCACAAGTACACATTTCCGCCACTAAACCGAGTTGTTCATCGTTTAGCTCACGGAACAAGTCAGACCTTTTTAGTACCTCTAATTTATCCATTTCTGTTCTCCTTGTATGTGTACTACGGCTTACTTCCCAAAATAAGTATAGGCTAATCCCCAGGGCTTTGGCAAACTTAGCCTACCTGAAATCAACTTAGTATCTACTAAGCTGCTGTTTAAGCCTTTCTAGTTTAGCCTTCCTTTCGGCTAGTTTATTCTGTTCTTTATTCACGACAGCTGGTGGTGCCTTGGTTAGAAACTCCCTGTCCTTGAGTCTGGCTTCAAGTTGAGCTACCTCAGCTTGGCTTTGTTCCATCTCTTTTTGTAGTCGTTTCTTCTCAGCCTCCAGGTTAACCATACTTTCCATAGGTATGACTATTTCGGTCTCTTTGAGCACTAATACTAGAGCATTTTTTTGTGGCGGTGTTTCTTGGCGACTATCAAGGAGAGTAATCGGTCTTGCCCTAGCCAAGGTCTGGATGGTTTGAGAATAAGGAGCGATGGCTGGGGTAAGCTTGCCGCTGTAGATTTGGGCTTCAACCCACCGGGTGGTCTCTACTTTGTATTGTGCCCGGGCATTGCGGATGGAGTGAATTATTTCTATTATGGATTCCATAACTCGCTCCGATTCTGGGTCAGTGGTTATCTCTCTGGCCTCAGGGTAGGGGGCTACTATTATAGATTCGGCTTCTTGCCAGGGCAGGTGCTTTTTCAGCCTTTGCCATAGCTCTTCAGTTATGAAGGGTATAAAGGGGTGCAACAGACGTAGTGAGGTTTCTAGGACATGAACCAGAACTGGCAGTGGTGATATCACCTCCTTATCTGTAGAGCCGAGGCGAATTTTGGCTATTTCAATATACCAGTCACAGAATTCACCCCACAGGAAATCATGAATTTGTCTCTGGGCTTCGCCAAACTGGGAATCTTCCATCAGGCCAGTTGCGCTTAATACCGCACGACTCAAGCGACTTAGAATCCAGCGGTCTTCTATCGGAAGTGTCTCTGGTGCGAGTTTATACTCAGTCCAATCTGATACCAACTTTTCTTGGTCTGAAAGGCTTCTCATTATAAATCGGGTGGCGTTCCACAGCTTATTGGCAAAGTTGCGTCCGCCTTCTAGCTTGGCTGGGGTTAGTTTAATGTCATTTCCTGGTGATGTGCCGGTAGATAAAGCAAAGCGCAGGGCATCAGTGCCATATTTCTCCAAGGTGTCAACGGGGTTAAGCACGTTGCCCTTAATCTTGCTCATCTTCTCTCCCTTCTCATCGCGCACCAGACCGTGAAGGTAAACGGTGTGGAAGGGAATGTCTCCAATATTCTCCAGGCCCATCATAATCATTCTAGCTACCCAGAAGAAGAGAATGTCGTAGCCGGTTTCCATTACTGTGGTCGGATAGAAGTAGCGCAAATCTTCAGTGTCATCAGGCCAGCCTAGAGTAGAGTGAGTCCATAGGGCTGAGCTAAACCAGGTGTCAAGAACATCTGGGTCTTGTTCTACATTAGCTGAGCCACAATGGCGACAGGATTTAGGCTCTTCAATAGATACCGTTAGCTCACCGCAGTCCTGACAATACCAAACCGGAATTCGGTGCCCCCACCATAGCTGACGGCTGATGCACCAATCGCGAATATTCTCCATCCAGTTGAGATAGACCTTGGTAAAGTGCTCTGGGATGATGGTGATGCGCCCATCAATGACAG
>CP070810.1:379236-385540 GCA_020343755.1 Dehalococcoidia bacterium
CCGTATATCCCGGTTGTTATACCACCTGGCGACACGCATTCTATTTCTCCCACCCCGAGTCATGACTTCTTCACCTGCCTCTCCTTTTCACTGCTGAATAACTCTTGAGCCTGTTTTGCGGTAGCCTTTTGGTGAACAATGGCACGTATGGCTTTAATCATTGCCACCGGGAAATCATTTTGCCAAATATTCCTTCCCAAGTTCACTCCTATGGCGCCTTTTTGCATGCCATCATAGACAAACTCAAACACCTCAAGCTCAGTATCAACCCGGGGTCCACCCGCCATAACTACTGGAACTGGGCAACCCCTTACCACCCGTTCAAAGTCTTCACACCAGTAGGTTTTCACTACCCGTGCCCCCAACTCAGCAGCGATACGACAAGACAAGCCGAGGTAGCGGGCATCTCGTTTTTCAAGCCCCTTACCCACAGCGGTAACTGCCATTACTGGTATCCCATACATTTCACCCTCATCAACAAGCTTTGACAAGTTCAATAACGACTCTTTCTCATAGTCACTGCCAACAAAGATAGAAATGCCTACTGCTGAAGCGTTAAGGCGGATAGCCTCCTCCATAGAGGTGGTAATTCCTTCATTAGCCAGGTCTTTTCCCACCATACTGGTACCGCCAGACACCCTAAGAATAATTGGTCTAGTGTTGTCCGGGTCTACTGATGAGCGTAATACGCCCCTAGTAATGAAGAGTGCATCAGCATAAGGCAGGAGTGGTTCAATAGTTTTTCGTGGTTCTTCCAATCTTCTGGTGGGGCCTTGAAAATATCCATGGTCCACTGGCAAAAACAGAGCATGCCCGTCCGATTGGATCAATTGTGCCATACGGTTTGCCATTCCCCATTCCATGTTAATAATCCTCCTTTTATGTTTGTTGCCCAGTTGCAGTGGTAACCATCAATTTTCGCGCTGTCTCATTGACTCCATATTATACTACAAGACGCAAGTTAATCTGCATCTGCCGACATTTTCAGCGCTTGTGGCTGCCAGCAAATCATCAAAGCGTTGAGCAGCTCCAGATTCATCAGACCTTATAACCTGACCCACGCGACCGCTCCTTGTGGCAGCGCTTGCACCGCTCAACAACTTGAGTCCACACATAACCCTCCAAACTTGGACTGTACGTATCACGATTAACTATTTCCCACTTGTGTCTCAATAACCAACACATCAGTCGCGCCATCTTCGGCATAGCTCGCCCCTTCAGTTTAGTAAGTCCCGCCACAAGACCGCTTGATACTCAGCCTCAGCACGACCGATAATTTCTTCACCCATATTATTCACCTCCTGCAGTGTTTTTTGAGTATGACGCTGTCATTAAAGTCTATAGTCTCAACAAACCGATTCCAATCAGAAAGGGCACAGCCACCGCCATATTATTTGGCGGTTCCAGTGCCCTCTTTCATCTCCCCAACTCCTAAACCAGCACTACAGTTATGTTATTTTAAGGTCGTTTTGAGTGTTGTGGCTTGAGTTTAGTCTCCTTCTGAACACCTGCTCCCACCCTCATGGCCGAAGCCTAATGCTAGCTCTGTTTCCGTTATAACTAGTGTCGTGCTCATATCTACCAAGTAACAGAAGTGATTTAGGTGACAACAATCTTGCTATTTCTTCTTTCGCCTCCCTCGCCCCACCCGTTTCTTGTCCATGATGGCTCTAATCTTCGCCAGTTCACTATCTGGATAGTACACCGGGCCACGCGTCAATCCACTGTGTATTGGAGAAATCAAGCCCTTGCGCTCTAATCCGGTTAAAAACGCACCACAGCAACCCAGCAATGCCGCTGCCTCTTTCTGGTTGAGCATCGGAGCTCTGGTTGGGAGGTTATGCTGGACTAGAAGTGCCCGGATTCGCTCCCGGGATACACCAAAGCGCCTGCCAATCTCAGCCGTACCAACACCTTGCCTAATAAGGTCTGCAATTTCTGCTCCATGAATATGCCATACACCAGTTTGTGGCATTGTCTTCCTCCAAGCAAACTCAGAGCCTACTGTTCTCTCAATATTTTATCCTCGCGTCACCTAGTGTTCGCGTGTACACCTAAGATAGCATGTTTTTTTTGATTTGTCATTAAGCCCAGCAGCTTCTTAATCAAAAAGGGCACCAACCACCGCCATGTTATTTAGCAGTTCTAGTGCCCCCTTTCCGTTAAGATTCCACTGTCGCCCCTCGACTTAAGGCATATACCCATTGTACCTAACAAGACATGTCGAAGTCATAAAATCGGGAGGGGAAACGTTACAAAATAGTTTCATTAGAGGCTATGTATCTTGGGGAGGCCCATGTAAATTGTCAGGGAAAACAGCACAGTTCAAGGCCAGGATTAAGGAACACTCTGGGTAGCTGACCTACCTGTGTCAATGTCCCATGTGGATTTTGACACAGTGAGACTACTACAATATTGCCATTTTAAGTCCATTGCACGTGTCTATACTTTAATTTTACTCCTGTATATATCACTGTCAATAGCCTCAAATGAGAGATGAATTTTTGAAACTTACTTGTGAGTTAGAAGAAGGAAGGTGTCAGGTTAAACATTGCAGAATGAAACAATTGACAATAAAACTAGTCATAGCATATTGAAAATAATTGAAGTAACAAAACCTCATTCTGTTAATTTCACAATGGCGGCGGTTAGTACCAGGCAGGGTCCCCGTCCCAGGCAGGGCTATTAGTAAGGTTGTATTGGTTCGAGCCATCGGCATCCATCACGTATATTTCGACGTTCCCGTCGCGGTTAGAGTTAAACGCCAGGCGAGAGCCGTCAGGTGACCAGGCAGGCATCGTGTCCCAGCCAGGGTCATTAGTCAGGCGGGTCTGGTTAGAGCCATCGGCATTCATCACGTATATTTCAAAGTTTTCGTCGCGGTCGGAGTTAAACGCCAGGCGAGAGCCATCGGGCGACCAGGCAGGCATTGTATCCCAGCCAGGGTCATTAGTAAGGTTATATTGGTTCGAGCCGTCGGCATCCATCACGTATATTTCAAAGTCCTCGCCTCGGTCGGAGTTAAATGCCAGGCGAGAGCCATCAGGCGACCAGGCAGGCATCGTGTCCCGGCTGGGGTCATTAGTGAGGCGGGTCTGGTTCGAGCCATCGGCATCCATGACATATATTTCAAAGTTTCCGTCGCGGTCGGAGTTAAACGCCAGGCGAGAGCCGTCAGGCGACCAGGCAGGCATCCCATCCTCGGCAGGGTTATTGGTGAGGCGGGTTTGGTTCGAGCCATCGGCATTCATGACGTATATTTCGACGTTCCCGTCGCGGTCGGAGTTAAATGCCAGGCGAGAGCCATCAGGTGACCAGGCAGGCATCATGTCCCGGCCAGGGTCATTAGTCAGGCGGGTCTGGTTAGAGCCATCGGCATCCATGACGTATATTTCAAAGTTCCCGTCCCGCTCGGAGACGAATGCGATTCTGTTGCCAGCAGGTTGCGGCTGGCATGCGTAGGCTGATACGACTAGCAACAAGGCTAGTGTAACTACGGCGCATACAATGACAGTTTTTTTCATTTCGGAGACCTCCTTTTATCTACCAGCCTTAGAAATTACCACTTGGATGAAAAAGAGCACCAACTACCACCATACTAAATAGCTGATTCAGTCCCCTCTTTCATCCCCTCAACTGCTACAGCGATAGGTGTATTTTAAGATTGTTTCACATGTTGGAACCTGAGTCAACTCGTTTTTCGGGACTACGCCGTTACTCTAGAATAGACGTGAACCCCTTGCGGGTACAGGCAACAATTAGCTAAAATGTGTCATATTACAGTGAAAACTTCCAATCGCTGCGGTACTTTCAACGCCGAGGGTTATATACTTGGCTGCTTTCTTGACCTCAGCGACGGCATAATGGCAAAGAGAGACCACGTCCTCCTAGATGGTGATATAATAGAATTACATCTTTAAAAAGCAGCGAAAGGAGGTGGTTTTGTTGGCTAAAGTCATCATAGTTTATGAGTCAGTGTTCGGTAATACCAAAATGGTAGCCGAATCCATTATTGAGGGAATGAGACAGGTTTCGGGAATAGAAGCAACCCTCGGTAAGCCTAAGGAAGTTGACCTCAAGCAGCTCATTGGGTATGACGCCATTTTGGTGGGCTCTCCCAATCATATGGGCGGTGCCACTAGGGGCATCAGGAAGTTTATTGATAAGCTGGCGAAAATCAACTTAGAGGGAAAACTGGCGGCTGTTTTTGATACCTACGCGGGCGGAGAATTCGAAAAAGCGGTGAAGAAAATGGAAAAGCAAATAGGGGAAAAGGTTCCCGCATTGAAACTAGCAGCTCCCGGATTATCAATAAAGGTTGAAGGGATGAGGGGCCCAATTGCGGAAGGAGAGCTCCCCAAGTGTAAGGAATTTGGGGTCAAAATTGCCAACCAGCTAAAAGGCTGAGCCTAATTTAAATACCCAATCTTACAACAAAAACTTATTACTCGCTTCGGCTATGCCACCGCCTTGTTTTTTAGCGGTTACTAATGCCCTTTGCTCATCTCCCCAACTCTCAAACGAGCACTACGATTGTGTTATTCTAAGATTACTTCGTGTATGTACTATTCTACCCCTTTTAATATGGTTGTCAATAGCCCAGAGTATAGACGGAGTCTTGAAGGTTGAAAATTGGGCATGTACCATCCTGTTTCCTACCTTCCAGTCTTTAATTAGTATTTCTTGGATTGCAGACGATTCCGCCATCAAACACCTCCTTACTCGATATAACGGATACGCTTCGCCAGCAGCTCCCACCTTTCCCACGTAGCTAGCCAGACAAGCGCCACGGAGTTTATTGCGTCGGCCAGAATGTATGGTGAGTACTGTACAATATCTTCTTTGAAGGGGGAGACTCTCCTGATTCTTACCGTGTCATAATCGACTCCGGCTGGGGGATTCAGGGGGAACATCTTCAAGGACATGTGGAATGACACGAGACAGACGGACACCAGATAGTTCCATAGATTCTTGTTACCACTTCCCAGAAAGGCATACCAGTTTTGCCCCGCTTGGTCCATATTGTCCCACGCGGCCTGTCCTAGGATTTGGTCACATTTGTGGAGAACCGAGTTTTCAAAACCCCTGCGACTGGTGTCTAGTTGCAGGTTCAGGTTCTCATCCAGGTCAAACTGCTGAGTTTTCGTCGACACACTGTAGTATTTCTTGATTTCGTTCTCCCAGAACGCTTCAAGGTCGGGGTGGATCTTGGACGGGTCATAGAAGTCCCGGTTGTCGCAGTGAACCGGTACGTGGGCGTCGCATACATAGTGTGAGAGCATCAGGAACAGAACGGCCACCTGACTGTCGTTGAAGGCTATGACGTCTCCACTAGGCATCTTGTTGGTGATGAGTATGGTGTCCCTTATCGTCTGACTCAGTGCCTCGCAACGGTCGGGGAGGTCGCTGATTCTCTCATCCAGTGAGACCTTCTTATCCAGTTCCGATTGTACGAAATTGAGGCAGGTGTTGTGTGAAGGCGGCCGGTAGCGGACTACTCTGCCGTCGCTTGAGTCCAGCTCGTACTTCCAGGTATGCCCGCCCTGTGTGTTGTCCCTTATAACGGTATCCGGAAACCAGGCTCCGCGCACGAAAGTAGAGGGATAGCGGTACATAAAATCTAGCAATTTCTTAACGCGCTTGTTACGCTCCTCATCGAAGCGTCCCTCGTAGGTTCTCAGTAGTTCCATAGCTTTTAAAGATAACCAAGCATGAGTGTACTTCTTCATCTTGCACCTCCTTATCTTTGTTCGGAATAATCAAAAAAGGCACCAGCTACCGCCATGTTTTTCAGCGGTTCCAGTGCCCCTTTTTCATCTTCCCCAACTCCTAAACCAGCGCTACAATTGTGTTATTTCAAGATTACTTCATGTATGTACTATTCTACCCTTTTTAATATGGTTGTCAATAGCCTTAAGAAAAAGGTGTCAAGTTAGACATTGCGTAAATGACCGAGGTAACAAAACGTCATAAAGTTAACTGCGAAGGGACCTGTCGGCTACAGAAGGCAGTTATTTCCTACTCTGAGGCTTACACTGGTTTTTGCAAACAGAATTCCTTTAGTGTATAATATCCACGGTGGTTTCAGGTTAGGTTATTACATACTTAGTTAAATTACTTTAGATTTGCCCAAGTGTTGGATGACCTACTCAAACCAACTATTTAAAAGAGAGGAGGTCATCCAATGGATTTTCAGGACAAGTCGATCCAGTGTTCCGATTGCGGGGCTACCTTTACCTTCAGTGTCGAGGAACAAGAGTTCTTTGTCTCTAAGGGCTACACCAATGAGCCTAAGCGCTGCCCC
>CP070810.1:385640-392325 GCA_020343755.1 Dehalococcoidia bacterium
GCGGTGGATGGTTCCGGTGGGGCTATTTCCTCTAAACCTATTTCGTAAGCTGCCAGCTTCTTATTGATAAATTCTTTAGGCACCCAGCCTAGGGGATTATTCTTGCCGGTAGCCTCAGCCCAGACCCAGCCCGGCTCATCCGCTAGCTCAAAATCTGCGGTCGCCTTTTTATATTCGGGTAGATAGACCAAGGCGGCGGTATGGCCTGAGCCAACAGCTATAGCCGAGCGGTATCCAGCTCCTTTATACATAACCGCCAATAATACGGCGCTATCTTCACAATCACCATAACCAACCCCATCTTGGTCAATAGTTGTTGCCAGCTCGTCGGCATTTTGGGCAAACTCTTCATAGTTAAACTGGTCAATATCAGAGTCATACCTTACCCTATCCCGGACAAAGTGAAATACTGCTTCCGCCCTCTTTATTTTGTCCGGGTATTCGGCGGCAATTTGCTCACCTAAGCTGTAGGCGAGAGCAGCTTCCTTGCCCAGGCTCTCAAAGGCTATAACCGGGCGGAAGGTGGTCTCAGTTATTTGATAAAAGCCATTTTCGCCAGAAGCATCGGTTCTACATATCTCCCAGTCATCAAAAACTTCACCATCTATCTCGTGGAAATCGGCTGATGGCGTTGCCGAGGCATAACCGGTAGCGGCTAATCCAGCTATTAATACCGATATTAAGCCGAGTATAATTTTAGTCTTGGTCATTTTCTCAAAATGGTGTGGTTACTGCGGCATGGAGTATTAAGCCAAAGAAAACAAGGTAGCCAAAGACGTAGATACCTACTCCTACCGGACTCTTGTTAACGTTAATAAATGGTATCTTGGGGGTTAGTTTGTCAACAATGCGGAGCAGTGCTATGCCAAGGAGCAGACTTATGGCAAAGCTTATGGCGGCTAATCCCCAGGTTCTAAAGTCCAGGATATATCCAGCTATTGAGCCACCGACCGCAGTTGGTGAAGTGGCAGCTCCATGAATGACAAGGCCAACCAGGATGAAAAAACCGGCAATGAATAGCCCGGTGGCGATGGGGTGTTCTCCTATACGCTGGCGCTCATGAATGTGGGGGGTAAGGGCATCCAGGGCTCTAACCCCAAGCCAGGCAAGTAGAGTGCAGATGAAGACCAGTATTACAATTCTGGCAATCCATATGAGGACCGTTAGCCAGAAAGGAAGGGCTAAACCTAACTCCTGCATAAAATACCTTCCATTTTAAGACTTGAATTTATCGTAAAAAACAATCTCAGAAAGTTCTTTTCTTGGCCGTGACTTAGGTTCTTGGTTAGGGTAACCAAGGGGAGTCATTGCCACCACACAAAAACCTGGTGGCACTTCTAGGATACTGGCTACCTTTTTGGCGTCAAAAAGGCCGATGTACACCGTGCCTAATCCTAGAGAATGGGCAGCCAATACCAGGTTCTGCATCGCCAATGCCACATCAAACATATACCACCAGTCGTCCTTATCTGTGCTTAATTCGCCTCCGATATAGCCTGACTTTTCCAGTTCAGAACAGGCTACGATTACTACTGGTGCATTCCTAACAGCATTAGTAGCTGGATTGGGCTTACCCAATTCTGTGCCCAATGTTTGAGCAAGTTCAGCCCTTATGTTGCTATCACGCACCACGATAAATCGCCAGCACTGGGTATTGTCCCACGATGGTGCCCAACGGGCGGCTTCCAAAACAAGCTCTATGGTTTTGTCATCTACCGGAGTAGCCTTATACTTACGAATGCTCCTTCTGGTTTTAATTGCTTCTAGAACTTCCATTTCGCTCCTCTTGAGTTTTTCCCTTTAATCAACCCAGTATATTCCTTGTCCCTTGACCAGGGCAAGGCTTTAGTTTTTATTCCTCCTCCCAGGCATCCTTTCCGATGAGGGAGACAAAGCGGCAGCCACCCAGATTCTCGACTATATTCTTCTTTCTATGCTTGGTGATTTTATACAGCTCTTGCACGTAGCGAGAGCCTACCGGAATCACCATCCGTCCACCAATGGCTAGTTGAGCCAGAAGGTCGGCAGGAACTCTGGGGGCACCTGCGGTAACAATTATAGCGTTATAAGGTGATCCCTTTAGCCAGCCCAAGGTCTCCTCAGCCAGGTGGACCTCAATATTGGTATAACCCAGGCTATCCAATGCCCTCTTAGCCGACTCAGCCAGAGGTGGCACGCGCTCGGTGGTAATCACAAACCGGGCTAATTCAGCTAGAATGGCTGCCTGATATCCACTGCCTGTCCCTACCTCCAGCACCTTTTCATTGCCGGTAAGTTCTAGAGCCTCGGTCATAATGGCGATAATAAGTGGCTGTGAGATTGTCTGGTCATAGCCAATAGGCAGTGGTCTATCTTCATAGGCTAGGTGTTGCTCTTCTGGGAGCACGAAACGTTCTCGGGGAATGCGAGCCATAGCGGCTAATACCCGCTCATCCCTGATTTCAGTCATAAGGTGGCTAATTAACTCAGCTCGCATTGCTGCAAAGTCCATGGTGAGCACTTACTCCTAGGACAAGATTAGGATAAAACAAAAGCTAGCACTACCAGAGTAACCAGCATTATCCCGGCTAGAATACCAATTCTTCGCAGCTCATTAGATATTTGAGGGTAGCGAGCTACCGTCGGGGTTGGTTCCTTTGCCGGGGGAGGAGTCACCTTGGAGGGGGCAGCCGGCTCATAGGTTTGAGCCACTGCTGGCTGTTGACTAGCCATTAAGGTAGAGATTTGCTTTCTTTTTCTTTTTTTAGTTTGCAGTGAGTGCTTTCTCCGGCTGCGCCGTGATTTACTGCCCATTTAGAGCCTCCAATTACTTAGCCCTGGGGTGGGATTTCTCATAGTTGCGTCGAATGTGCTCGGTGGTAAGGTGGGTGTAAACTTGCGTAGTGGAGATGTTGGCGTGACCCAATAATTCCTGAACCGCCCTCAGGTCAGCGCCACCACTGAGCATATGAGTGGCAAAGCTATGTCTCAGGGTATGCGGGGTAATCTCTTTATCCAGCTCGGCTGATTTAGCATAACCTTTTAATATTTGCCACAGTCCCTGCCTGGTCAGTCTCTCACCACGCCGATTAAGAAACAAAGCCAGCTCAGTATCACTATAGGTCAGGTGAGGGCGAGATTCTTGCAAGTATTCTTTTACAGATAAGATGGCTCGAGGAGCAACGGGGATAATTCGCTCTTTACGCCCTTTACCAAAGCAGCGCACCTCACCACCCTCTAAGTCGATATCACTTAAGTTCAAAGATACCAGTTCGCTCACCCTCATGCCACTGGCATATAATAACTCCAGTATTGCCTTATCCCTTTTAGCTTCCGGAGCAGATAGCTTGGTTGGCTGTTCCAGCAAACGGCGAACCTGGCTAATTGAGATAGGTTTAGGCAGTGTCCTGCCTACTTTAGGCGAATCAACATTGTGTGAAGGGTTGTCTTTTATTTTGCCTTCAGCCACCATAAAGTCAAAGAATGACCTAGTAGCAGCTATTTTACGGGCTACTGTAGTGGCAGCGTAGTTTCTTTCCTTAAGATTAAGCAGGTAGCTTAGCATCCCTTGCCGATTAAAGCTAGCCCATGAGGCAGGGTAGCCAACCTTGGCAGCTTCTTCCTCAACAAAATCGGCTAACTGATAGAGGTCGTTGTGATAAGCAGCTACTGTGTTTTCAGAGAAACCTTTTTCTACGGTAAGATAGGTTAGAAAACTGTTAATGTCCTCTTTCACCGCATCTCCTCCACTTTTTTATATATTTTAACATAACTGGTAAACATAATAAACAGATACACGATGAATCTGGTGCATAACCATCTAATTTATGGATACCGGGTGGTAATAGGTGGCATTGCCTTGGGTACCTGAAACGCTTCCAATATAATCTTCAACGGCTCACGTGTGTCGTAGTAGGCGAAGCCACCGTCAGAGAATCCCCCGCCCATCAAGGTGGGGAAGCCCTCCTTATTCATTGTCTGCGTAGTCTTGTTGATATCATCCACTATGAAGGCAAGGTGGTGGAGTCCTTCGCCATGCTCGGCTATGAAGTCACTGTAGACATTGTCTCCCGATATAGGTTGAGCCAGCTCTAGTTGTACCGGTCCTACCATGGTCAAGGCAAGCCAATAGGTAAAGTTACCGGCTTTGCCCCGATAAGTCCGGTCATAGAGTATCGGGGGTTTTACCTCATAAATCTCCCACGGGCCAATGCCCAGGATATTCCAATGGTTCTCAGCCACCTTGTGCACGTCATTAACCGCAATAGCTACCTGGTCTATATTTTTAACCTTAATTCTGGCTGGACTGGTTGCTTCTGATTCTGGATAGCGAATAACTTTACCGACCTTATTCTCAGGTTCACGAGCCAGTTCCCAGATAGTATGGAGGGGTTTAATATCAACGTAACTGTAGGCACCGATATCCCCAGAATGTCCACTCTGCATGTCAGGGAAACCTTGTTTAGCCAGTATTTCGGCAACCCGGTCCACATCTTCAACCGGTAATTGTAGGTGATGGATTCCCTCTCCATGCTCCTCCAGAAAATCTCCATAGATGGACGGCCCATCAACCGGTTGGACTAACTCCAGCTGCATCGTTCCTACCTGAGTAAAGCCTATCCTTTCCCTAGCCAAGGTCGGTTTACCATAGTATTTGCGGTCACGGACTAAGGGGTACTCCCAGTCATAAATCTCCCACGGGCCAATGCCCAAGATATTCCAATAGTTCTCAGCCACCTTGCGCACGTCATGCACCGCGATAGCTACCTGAGTTATACGTTTAACCTTAACTCCGGCTGAACTTACCTGTGCCATGTTTCGTATCCTCCTTTTTGGTTCAGCATAGTGATACAACAATTTTAATGGCTGAGCCATCTTTGTCAAGCTATACCTGTAATAAGCCATGAAAGACAGGGTGTCATTGACACCGACCTAAGCCAGTTTTACAATTTAGGGTAGGAAGCTAATGGAAAACGATAGTCACAATTTAGTTGAAACCGGCTTTTTTGCCTCGGCAGGAAGACCAAAAACGCTGAAGGCCATACAAAGGGTTATGGAGAAAATGACTGCCGATGAACTAAAATCCCTGAAAGACAAGGTGTCAATCATCCTCGCCCCGGCTCCTGGAATCGTTGGCCAGGTGTTTCTCTGCCAAGGGTCATCTGCCGCTACCGGCGAACAAGCCGAGAATCAACAACAGCTAGTTTTGGTCTACCTATCCCCCAGAATCGAACGCTTTAGTCAAATGCGGATTGAGTCAATTGTTGCCCACGAATTTGCCCACGCCCTGCTACACGCGCCTGATGCTCTTGAGGGGGGGTTCATTGAGCAGCAGGCTGACCAAAAAGTTCGGTCATGGGGGTTTAAAGTAGCCTATCCCGATAATTCTGTTTATTCGTGATAACCAACTATCATACCGCTTAGCCGGGGGTAAAGGAGATAAAATGGCTATTGGAATTCTATATCGGGAGGAATTAAAAGAATACGACTTCGGGCCGGGTCACTCTTTTCGGGGAGACCGCTATGAATTATTCCCTCGGTTTGTAAAGGACCATCTACCCGAGGATGATAATTACCGAATCTTAGAATCGGAACCAGCGAGTGACCAAGATTTGCTCCTAATTTCCGACAAAGACTATATCGACTTTACCAGGGAATACTATAAAGCAGCTAACTTGGGTTTAAGCTACCCGGGGCGCTTCTCCAGATTTCATAGTGGGGATAATCTACCCATCGGCAGACCGGGGAAACTGGAAGAGGCAGCCAGGCTTATTATCGGGCAAGCGAAAACGGCCTGCGAGTTAGTTCAAGAGGGCAAATTTAAGAAGGTAGTGTCCATAGGTGGTGGGATGCACCATGCCAAACCTTCTTATGGTGAAGGATTCTGTATATATAACGATGTTGCTTTCTGCGCTCTATATCTAATGAAGGCACATAAATTGGATAGAATCCTTATCCTAGATACCGATGCTCACGCTGGGAATGGAACAGCTGAGTATTTCTATCACGACCCGAGGGTGTTATTTATTGACCTGCACCAGGACCCGAGGACTCTATACCCTGGAACCGGCTTCGTTCACCAAATGGGACACGGCAAAGGAGAAGGCTTTACCGTCAATGTTCCACTGCCAGTTAATGCTGGCTATGATTCTTATCAATTGGTTTTCCAGTCCATAGTGCAGCCATTAACCCGGGAATTCAAACCTCAAATTATTATCCGAAATGGTGGTTCAGACCCCCACGCCAATGATGGGCTTACCAGTCTGGGGTTACTGATGCCGGGCTTCAGGATGATAGGGGAAAAAGTCAGCGACATGGCCAAGGTATGTGATGATAAGGTTATCGACTTGATTGCCTCCGGTTACAACAAGAGGGTGTTACCATATGCTTGGCTAGCTTTGATTGCTGGGCTGGCAGGTATCGAGCTTGAAATAGAAGAGCCAGAGCCTGTCTTTCAAGGCTACGGGACAGACTTGGCTTTTAAGCAGACCGAGCAGGTCATAGCCGAGATTAGGCATAGATTCAAAGACTATTGGACATGTTTTGGCTAAAAGCCCATAATAAACTGCATCGCTGCCATTTTGGGTAAGTTAACCATAGAGTGAAACTGTAAAGAAAGAAGTTTACAGGAGGCAAGGGATGAGGGTTACCGGGCTTTTGGTAGTAGCAGTGCTGTCTCTTCTAGGAGCATGTACCCCGGCCCCCA
>CP070810.1:392425-395577 GCA_020343755.1 Dehalococcoidia bacterium
CAAGGTTTACCTAGAGGGTGTTGCTGTGGGTCGAAACCTACCCGCAGCCGAGATGGCTGTGGGCAGAAAGGTGGCAGTGGTATTCTTTGACGAGCATAATACCAAAGAGGCAGTAGTGGTCGCTGTCTACACCTAGTTTTTAGTCAGCCCTAAATACTACCTCGGAGATTATTAACGGCAAGCTATGAGTACTGGCTCAATCACCACTGTGAGCATTTTTGTGACTGCTTGAGGGATGAAAGGCTAAGGCGATAATAATCGACCTTAAAGGTAATAGGCGGCTAGATTCCACCCTCTATCTATCCTGCCCCCCTTAATGGCCCACCCTCTGTAGTTATCCACGGCTTATTCTTTAGTCATGCCCTCGGCAACGCTCTTTAAGATGGCAAGAATTCCAATCACAGCGTATGACAAAATGTCAATAAAATTAGTGTTAAAATTTCATTAAGAATCTATTCCTTGACGGTTAAAACTGGGGGTTATACAATGACATTTAGGCACCAGAAAAATCTAGATTTTTCTGGGAACCTAGGCTGAAGCAAATGGCTAAGAAATACGATGTCATCATTGTTGGTGGCGGTCCGGCGGGCATCTTTGCCGCTTTAGAGCTGTCCCAGGCATCCGACCTCAATGTTCTACTTATAGAGAAAGGGAAGGATATTGATAAACGCAGTAGTCTGGTTTGCGGTTTAGGCGGGGCTGGCGCTTTCAGCGATGGCAAGCTAACACTAACCCCACAAGTAGGAGGTCGGCTTCAAGATTATCTTGGGGAGGATGATACTAAAGCCCTGATTAAGTACGTTGATGACATATACCTCAAGTTTGGCGCTCCTAAAAAGCTCTACGGGATAGGGGACGAGGTTGATAACATTCGTCACCAAGCTTCACTGATAGAATTACGCCTGATACCAGTACCTATTCGTCATTTAGGCACTGAGCGTTGCCGCTCGGTGCTCAAGGCTATGCGAGATTACCTTATTTCAGGCTTGGAATTTAAACTTGAAACAATGGCTTCCACAGTCGTGGTTGATAATGGTCAGGTTAGGGGTATTGAAACTGAGACCGGGGAGAGATTTGACTGCCGCTATCTAATTTTAGCTCCAGGCAGGGAAGGGGCAGATTGGTTATCTAAAGAAGCCAAACGCCTTAAGCTAACAACGTATAATAACCCTATTGATGTTGGGATTAGGGTAGAGGTGCCAGTAGCAGTGATGGAGAAGCTGGTCAGTGTGCTGTACGAGGCAAAACTGGAGTTCCTGTCAAAGAGTTTTGACGACCGGGTTAGAACCTTCTGCATGTGTCCCGCCGGTGAAGTCACTATGGAGACTACCGGTGGTTGCGACCCGGTAATCACGGTTAACGGGCATAGCTATGCCAATCGCAAGAGTAACAACACCAATTTTGCCCTACTGGTGAGCACAACTTTCACCGAGCCATTTCGGGAGCCTATTGCCTATGGTAAATATCTGGCTAGACTAGCCAATATTCTCAGTGGTAGTGTGCTGGTGCAGCGCTTGGGTGACCTGATGAAAGGCCACCGTTCTACCCCGGCTCGCATTGAACGGGGGTTGGTTCAGCCAACCTTGAGGACGGCTACCCCTGGTGACCTTAGTTTTGTCCTTCCCTACCGTCACCTTACCGGGCTTATAGAGATGCTTCAGGCAATGGATAAACTAGCGCCAGGTGTTGCTTCCAGCCATACCTTACTTTATGGAGTCGAGGTCAAATTTTATTCTTGCCAGCTTCAACTTAGTCCTTGCCTGGAGACCGAGGCTAGCAACATGTTTGCTGCTGGTGATGGTGCTGGTATTAGTCGTGGTTTAATCCAAGCATCGGCTTCTGGTGTAGTGGCAGCTCGCGAGATATTAAGGAGGAGCGGACATTAGGGCTGGTTTCTTAGGTATCGACCTTACCTCAAAAGAGGCTAAGCCCAGCGCTTGCCTCGGGCTAGATAGCGAGCTAAACCTTATATACCTTGGTTTCCTAAATGGGGATTCAGATATCCTGCAAATTGTAAATAAGTATCAATTTGAGTTGATAGCTATTGATGCCCCGCTCAGCCTACCTAAAGGGCTATGTTGCCTTGAAGAGAGCTGTTCTTGCCAGCCAGCGGCTGAAGGTAAGGGCAGGGATTGTGAGCGGAAGCTGACAAAACAAGGAATCGGTCTATTCCGCACAACCAAAAAATCTATTATCAAGGCCATGGTCTACCGAGGCATCGGGCTTAAGACTGAGCTTGAAGCTATGGGGTATGAGGTCATTGAGGTCTATCCCTATGCCAGTAAGGTTCGCCTATTTGGGAAGAATATTCCCAAAAAGACAACGCCGGCTGGCTTGGCATTCCTGAAGCAACGAATATGCCAGTTATTACCCGATATTACTGCCTGTATAGATGGGGTTAACCACGACATGTGCGATGCCGCTATAGCTGCTTATACTGCCTATTTGTGCTCTCGGGGCAAGACGGAGCTATGCGGAGAAGCCGAGGAGGGCACAATTTATCTTCCATTTCTTGACAGGGTAACTCATGACCACTAAAATGTGTTGATGGCTTCAAACATCCATCCACAAATGACCAAGAGAAGGGGGATGATGCTATGTGACTAATGTAGTAGCCCGTGATAATGAGAGCTTTGAGAGTTTGCTCAAACGATTTAACAAAAGAGTGCAACAGGATCGTATTTTGGCTGAAGTACGTCGTCGTGAATACTACGAGAAGCCTAGTGTTAAGCGAAAGCGGAAGAGGGCATCTAAAAGACGCAAAACTGCCAGAGCAATGAGAAGATATCAGTAAGTTTGTAAGTAAAGTGGAAGCGAACTTAAAACAAAAATTAACCGATGACCTTAAACAGGCGATGCGGGACGGGGATAAGGTTAGACGTTCCGCTATCCGATTGGTGATGGCAGCTATTAAAAACGCTGAAATCGCCCGGCAAGCTACTTTGGAAAATACCGATATCCTTGGCATTATTGCCAAGGAGGTGAGGCAGCGCCAGGAGAGCATTGAAGCCTTCAGGCAAGGAAACCGCCAAGACTTGGTGGCTCAGGAAGAAGCCGAGCTGGCGGTGCTAAAGGAGTATTTACCCCGGCAGTTGACCCGGGAAGAGATTATCGCCGCCGCTCGCCAGGTTATCGCAGAGGTCGGAGCGCAG
>CP070810.1:395677-399864 GCA_020343755.1 Dehalococcoidia bacterium
GTATAGAATATATCCGAATGGAAAAACCAGAAGGGTGCATCTTATGCGACAAGCCCAAGCAGAACAAGGATTCTGAAAACTACATCTTGCATCGGGGCGATAAAAACTTTGTCATTATGAATAGCTATCCCTATAACCCGGGGCACCTGATGATAGCCCCCTACCGACACCTAGCCAGTCTGGAAAAGCTAACTAGGGAAGAGCTTCACGAACACTTTGAAATAGTTACTCGCAGTATCAAGCTGCTGAGGCAGGTATTTAACCCCAGTGGCTTCAATATTGGCATAAACATAGGCAAAGCAGCCGGCGCCGGCATATACCGGCATGTCCATACCCATATCGTTCCCCGGTGGCAGGGTGATACCAACTTTATGCCGGTAATATCCGATGTCAGGGTAGTTCCTGAAGCCTTGGCTGAAACCTATAACAAACTAAAGGGCAAATTCTGAATTAGGCTAAGTTGCCTATTATTAGCTGTTAGTATAATAACGAATACTGGAGGACGAAGATGGAAACTGTAACCACTTGGATTTCCCACACTGGATGGGCAATCTTTCTCACCGCGGGAATTTGCTTTGGAGTATATATGGTGATACGCCGCTTGGCTCCCTTAACTATAAGGAGGACAGTGAGGCGTCAGATGAAAAAGAAACCCAAGGCGGAGAGGGAGAAGAGGGTGCAGACCCTGGTTCGGCTGATAACCACTGTCTCAGCTATAGGCCTGGGGATACTGGCTACCTTCCTCGTTCTTCAGCAGCTGAGAATCAATATAACCACCCCCCTGGTTGGCTTGGGAGTATTCGGCGTTGCTATCGGCTTTGGTGCCCAGTACCTGATCCGCGACCTCATTGCTGGATTCTTTGTTTACCTTGAAAACCAGTACAATGTTGGCGACGTGATACGAATGGGAGATGTTGCTGGAATAGTGGAGGAGCTGTCTTTGAGGCGGACAGTCCTGAGGGACCTTGACGGGGCACGACATATGATTGCCAACGGCGAGATTCGAATCGTGAGTAACCTTACCCAGGAGTGGTCAAGAGCCCATTTGAACATAAGCGTAGCCTATAAGGAGGACCTCGACAGAGTCATGGCGCTCATGCGCAAGACCTGGGAGGAGATGAAACAAGACCCCAATTGGGGTTCTGATATGCTCTCGGAGACCCCCTGGCTTTTACGGGTGGATGAATTTGGAGATTCGGGCATAACTATAAAGATGGTGGGAGAGACCCGGCCAATCAAACAGTGGGATTTGATGGGTGAGTTCAGGCGGCGAATCAAAAAGGTATTTGATGAGCAGGGTATAGAGATTCCTTGGCCTCACACTAAGGTCTATTTCGGCAGCCCCCCGAACAGTTCGAAGCTAGACAGTAAATAGCTCGGCACATAGGCTGTAGTAGACACGGAACTGAAAAACAATATGCTGCAAAAGTAGGCAATTGCCAGCAGTAACTAATATATTGCGGCCTTAACCGCCGAGGTTCTGAATCTCTTGCTTAACGGTATTAACTAGCCCGGGGTCTTTGGTAAGCAGCGCAGCCTTTTTGAAGTCAGCGATAGCTAAGTCGTACTTCCGTTTATCTTTGTAGACTAGGGCTCGCATGTAGTGGGCTGCGGCAGAATCGGGCTCTAATTCGATAGCCTTGGTCAGATTAGCTATAGCCAGGTCATATTCTTTCTTGTTTCGGTAGGCAATACTTCGCTCGGTGTAGGCATTTACATCTTTCGGTCTCATCTTTATAGTCTCGGTGAAATCAGCTATTGCCAAGTCATTTTTACCTCCGGTGCGGTAGGCAATACCACGTCTATAGTAGGCCACAGCCATATTAGGATTAAGCTCGATAGCTTTACTAAAATCAGCGATAGCCGGGTCATAGTTGTGTTTATTAAAGTGAGAAATACCACGGGTATAGTAGGCCGCAACCATATTGGGATTAAGCTCGATAGCCTTACTAAGGTCGGCAATGGCTAGTTCATGCTCATTTCTAAGATAGTAGATAATACCCCGGTCGTAATATGCCTCAGGCATTTCTGGCTTTAACTCGATAGTGTGGCTAAAATCGTCAATCGCCAAGTCGTATTCACCCTGATGATGGTAGGCAAAGCCACGGTTGTAGTAGGCCTCAGCAGAATTTGGCTCTAGTTCAATGGCTCTAGTAAGGTCGGTGATAGCTGCTTCATATTCTTCCTTCTTGCGGTGGGCGATACCCCGGTTGCAGTAAGCCTCGGCATAAGACGGGTTTAATTCAATAGCTTTACTAAAGTCGTCAATCGCCACTTCATATTCTTCCTTACTCTGGTAGGCAATGCCCCGGTTACAGTAAGCCTCAGCGTAAGATGGGTTTATTTCGATTGCCTTGGTAGCATCGGCGATAGCCTTGCCGGTTTCCCCTATTTGGCGGTAGGCAAGCCCCCGATAGTAATAGGTCTGGGCATCGCTATAAGCTAATCCTATGGCTTTATTAAAGGCACTAATAGCCAGTCGATATTCTCCCTTATCACAATAGGCAATACCCTGGTTACGGTAACCCTCAGCGTAGTGAGGATTTAATTCCACGGCTTTATTAAAGTCAGCAATTGCCAGTTCAGTTTGCTCTTTTCTTTGATAGGCGAAGCTCCGGGTGTAGTAGGCCTCGGCATAGTTAGGATTTATTTGAATTGCCTTGGTGGCATCGGCGATAGCCAATTCGTATTCCTCATTATCGTAGTAGGTAACCCCTCGATGGTAATAGGCTTCGAAGGAAGCGCTGTTTAGACCAATGGTTCTACTAAAGTCAATAATCGCCATTTCGTATTCACTCAGGTTACGGTAGGCAATGCCTCGGTTGTAGTAAGCCTCGGCATAGTCTGGGTTTAATTCGATGGCTTTACCAAAGTCGTCAATCGCCAGTTGGTATTGTTTTTTCTTTTGGTAAGCAGTGCCTCGGTTGTAGTAAGCCTCGGCATGGTTAGGATTGGCTTCGATTGCCTTGGTGGCATCAGCTATAGCCAGATCGTATTCCCCCTTATGCAAATAGGCGAGACTACGTTTATAATGGGCATCGGCAAAGCTAGGGAGTATGCCTAGAATCGCCTTGGTGAACTCTGGAATGGCTTCGTCATACTCACCTTTTTCCAATCGGGCGGTGCCGAGCTTAATGTGATCTTTGGTTGTCATTTTCCCCCTTTAATTCTAGGGTAATCCAAAAATATTATACCACTTATGCTGAACTGTCTGACACATAATTTCTAAATAATCTTTCCCACCATCTTCGAAGAATAGCTGGCTTGGCTACTCCGGCAATACTCAGGTCAATACTATTTACAATGCGAGGCAATCTTTCAGCAGGGACTCCTACCACCATTTCCTCGGGTTTGTATTTCCCAAATAGCCTGCAGGCCATGTCTAAGAAGCTTATCCCGATTTTCCTGGTGGTAATTGGAGTGGCAATGACTCCTGAGCATAGAGGCTCTCCATGCACTGTGTCAATCTCACCCGTTTCGAAGGCATCAAGGAATATAATGCGGCTGACTTGTAACGGCGTCCCCACGAATAGGATAACATCGGGACTAAAACTAGCCTTCTCCAGTGGGGAGAAGGCTAAGTATTCCCCCTGTCTGGGTGTTCGTGCCTTCACCAAATCGAGCATTTTGCCTGCCGCCGCCCTTGACCCAGAAAGCTTTTCCCCTCGCACCAGGAAACTTTCCAAATCCCTGACTGGTGACTCAGCTATCCCAAGGTGAGCCCTTCCGCCGCAGAAGATGCTGTCTCCTGAGCAGTAAAACGCACTTCCTCTTCTAGCACTTTGGAGCATCATACACGGCGTCGCTTTACGTCGCCACTGCCTTAGCCCCTCTGGCGGTTGTGGCAGAATAGCTACCGCAACCGGACTCTCTTCCAGTCCCAATGTCTCCTGCAATTTGGCAGAATGGCGTGCCTTTTCTTGCAACTTCTCTACTTGGCTAGACTTGCCCCAAGACTTAATTCAAGTGCCCCCAAGCGAATTCGAATCGCTGTTGCCGGCTTGAAAGGCCGGTGTCCTAGGCCTCTAGACGATGGGGGCAAGTTATTAAAGTATAGCAGAGGCCGAGCCAGTGGGCAATGCTACATTGATATCTATTATCCTTCCCTTCAAATGTGCTACTATAGAGACCAAATGCGTAACCTATTTAGCCGTGATAAGCTGATTGGGATGAAGGATTGGCTAACA
>CP070810.1:399964-402949 GCA_020343755.1 Dehalococcoidia bacterium
AGCAGCCACTAAGGCTAAAACTATCATTATTGCCCATCTTTTCTTCATCTATAATCTCAACCTTCTCTTATTTTGCCTCACTCTGTCAATATATCATATATATGATTTGGCAAGGTCAAAGTAGCTCCTGGCGGTAGATAGAGTCCCCGCCTTTTCTTCTGCTGAGATATGAGGGTCGTCAAGCATGAAGCTCTCTACCTTCCCCCGCACATAAGCCCGGTAGCACTTGTAGAAATTGAGTAGCTTTAGTAGCTCCTTGTCCTGGCTCTGAGCTACATAAGCATTAACAAAGCAGCGTGATAGGTCAGCCCGCCGGTAGTGGTCTAAATCCATAGCCAAGAAGGCAACCTCCGAGGCTACATCGCAATATCTAAACCTATCATTAAATTCTATACAATCATAGATGTAGATGTCATTAGTGAAGCAAATATGGGCGGTGTGAAGGTCTCCATGGCAATCCCTTATCCTGCCATCTACCAGACGTTTTTGAAACAGGGAAGCATTTTCCCTGGTAAAGCTATCAGTGTAATCCTTAATGCGCTGATATTTGTTTCGGGAAATGGTAGTGCCAATATACTTTTTTGTCTGAGTGAAGTTCTCCTTGGTATTTTGAGTGATAGTATCGAGGTTACCAAAGGTGCTGATGGTGGCATTGGTCTCGGCATTTTGGTGGAAGTCCACCAGCTTTTGTGCCACGTTGGTTACCATTGCTGGTGACACCTGATTATTGGTCAGTAGCACATCCATCATAGCTTCTTGGGGAAGGCGGCGCATCTTCACCGCATACTCTATAGCTTCACCTTGGCCTCCTACGGAGAAATTATTTTTGTCTTGGGTTATTGGCACTACGCCCAGATAGACATCAGGGCAAAGGCGTCGGTTGAGTTCAACCTCCCGGTGGCAGTAGAGCTGGCGTTTTTCCAGAGTGGTATAGTCCAGATAGCCCAGATTTACCGGCTTCTTCACTTTATATACGTAGTTATCGGTCAGGAAAACAAAGGACATCTGAGTTTGCATTAGCTCTATCCGTTGCGGAATTTCAGGATAGGCTTTCGGGTCTAGCAACGCTTTAACTATTTTTGGTAGCTTCGGCATCACCCCTTCTCCTCCACTCAAGCCTCGCTTTTAGGATGCGCCCATTCTGTAATATGGCCCTTAACTCTTTGAATGTGTCTTATTAGTACTAAAATGGTCGCTGCCAGAACTGGGAAGAATAGCTGGGGGTCAAAGAAATAGAGGGGGACCAAAGCAATGACTATTCCTGCCACCCTCCCCGCCACCTGATCACCAATTACTGAAAATAGCTTAGAGCCACTCTTCCAGTTTATTTTTCCTGTCATTAAGTATTGAGCCGCAAAAATTGAAACAACGACAGTCCCACCCCAAATCGGTAAGAAGGGCGCATTTAAGGCCAGCAAGACTCCCATAAAAGTAGCTATTCCCCTTCCTCCCGCCTTAAATTTAAAATAGAAGGGGTAACTATGACCCAGAATGACAAAAGTGCTAGCTATTATCAGTGCTATTACCGGATTATAGCCCAGGAAGCCCAGCCATCTAGCCACAGCGATAGCAAGCACCCCCTTTCCCATATCGGTGACTTGGGTTATGGCTAATCCGGCTACGGCTAGCTTGCCTGATTTCTCATCCTTTATTAGGCGGTAAGTGTTCATTGCCCCAACGTTGCGTGAACCTTCCAACCTGATGTCTTTGCCGATCATTCCCTTGGTTACGACGTAGGCGGTCGGGAAGGAACCGGCGATATAGGCAATAACGGCAATCAACATTAGCCAGGTGTTACTTTCTATGGGGCTCATAAGCATAATCAAAACCTCTAATTTGGGCTTGGGTCAGCTTCCAACCAGGCTAGTATCTCCTCCAGCACTCGGCGGTGATTGGCTCTAGTTACTTCGACTAAATTTACCTGGGGCTGGCGTTTAATGGCATCTGCCCAAGGGTTAGCCTTGAACATAATGGTGCCTAGGACTTTCTTTCCGCTGTTGATTATCTGCCAAATAGATTCCCTGAAATTAGCTGAAAACAGTTCCATCTTCCCGATTTCATCAACGATTACCAAGTCGCACTCCTTAGCCGCTTGGTTAAGGGCAGAAACGCCTACCCTATCTAAGCTAGCAATGTCAACCCCATACTTACTTACCCGGTATGGGCTATGGATATCCACGTGAGCCAGTATAGTATGCTGACCATCTAAGGTAACTAGCCTGAAGCCTTCCCTTACTCCTTGGCTTCGTATTTCCTCAGTGTAGAAACCGCCAGCTTTACCTCTCATCCCGGCTAAGGCTTGTTTAATAAGGCTAGTTTTGCCTGTCCCCGGTCTGCCGGTGAGTAGATAGACTTGCTTCATAAGCTTCTACCATTACTGGCTATTCTTTAGCCGAAACCTTTTCAGCCTTCCTTTTTAACTCCAGCTTCTTTTTCCTACGCCGATGTTTAAGACTAGCTACCCTCTTCCTCTTATTCATCCTTAGTAATATAACCTAATTTAGCCATTCCTGCCACTTCTAAATTTTATGAGCGAAGGTCTTAACAAACCTGGCGATAGAGCGGTCGTAGGTCTTCTCTACCTGTGGAGGAAATACACAGGCAGGAAGCTCATCAGACTCCAGGTGATACGAGATGCACTCACAGCATTTGCCCTTTCTGGAGCAGGGTTCATAGGTGCAAGTACATTTTACCTTATTGGCATCCATCTGACATTCCATTGATAAAACTTCTCCTCCCGATGAATCGTTTATTAGGGTGGCTAAGAGGGGCGGAGCCCCCCCTTTTAACATCCTTTCCTCTCATGATAGTAATATATATCCATATCATGGAGAGGGGAATAAAGGGTGAGAGGTGATAAACAATCTAATTACATATAGCGTTTTCTGATTCTTATAGACAGCTCGGCTAGTAGCTCCAGGACTCGGCTGGCTGCCTCTTCAGTAGCCATAGAGCCTAGCCCACAGCTTGGGGTAAGCAGTCCCT
>CP070810.1:403049-405915 GCA_020343755.1 Dehalococcoidia bacterium
CCAGATATCTCTAAGAGCGCCTTAGTCGAGGCTTTCTGTGAATATGTTGAGGAAGACTATCTTCAATGGCTGAGGGAGAACGTAGCTTCATTCTTTAATGATGGAGAGCCGGACTGGGAGTGGGTAAGGGAGAAGACCGAAGCCTATGAAGTACAGTGAGATTGCCAAAGTATTTCAGGATATCGCTGACCTCCTCGAGCTTAAGGGAGAGAACCCATTCAAAATAAGAGCTTACCAGAAAGTGGTTCGCTCCATTGAGCACCTGCCGGTTGAGGTGGAGCAGCTGGTAGCCGAGGACAGGTTAAAGGGAATCCCCGGGGTAGGGGAGGCTATTACCAAGAAGATTACCGAGCTGATAACTACCGGCAAGCTTGAGTTTTATGAGAAGCTAAAGGCTGAGTTCCCAGCAGGGATTAGCACTCTGCTTGATTTGCCCGGCATTGGACCCAAGACAGCAATGTTACTGGCCACAGAACTTGACATAAAGTCAATAGACGAACTGGAAACTGCTATCGTTGGTGGTAAGGTAGTTTCGTTACCCCGTATGGGTGATAAGACGGTGGATAATATCCTGCGCCAGATTCAGGCACTGCGGAGGAAGAAACGGAGCCAGCGCATCCCTATCAGCGAGGCATTGCCAGTAGTGGATGACATTATAGCCAGGCTTAGTCCCTTACCTGGATTGCGTCACCTGACTCCAGCTGGAAGTCTGCGCCGCTTTCGGGAGACAGTGGGTGATATTGACCTTATGGGCACGACGGATAAGGCTACCGAAGCAATTCACGCCTTCACCAACTTGCCCCGGGTCAAGGAGGTCTTAGCCAGCGGCACCACCAAGGCAAGTGTGGTTGTTTCAGGCGGGTTTCAGGTTGACCTCAGAATTGTAGAGCACGATTCCTTTGGCTCCACCTTGCAGTATTTCACCGGTAGTAAGCAGCATAATATTAACCTCAGGGAGAGGGCACACCGACAGGGGCTAAAATTAAGTGAGTATGGCATCACCAACCTGGCAACCGGGGAGCTGGAGAAGTTTGCCACTGAGGAGGCTTTTTACCACCGGCAGGGTCTGGAGTTTATCCCTCCTGAGATACGAGAGGGTCAGCAGGAGGTAGAACTGGCAGAAAAAGGCATTCTGCCTAAACTGGTGGAATTGTCTGATATAAAGGGCGACCTTCATGTGCACACCGATTGGAGTGATGGGCGTAGCAGCCTTGAGGCGATGGCTCTGGCTGCCAAAGCCCTCGGCTACCAGTATCTCGGCATTGCTGACCACTCAGGGGGGCGGGGCATTGCCCGTGGGCTGGATGCCGAGCGACTAAGGCAGCAAATTCTGGAGATAAAGCAGCTTAACCAGAAGATTGATGGCATCCATATCTTTACCGGCATAGAGGTTGATATTCGGGCCGATGGTAGTCTGGACATACCTGATGAGACTCTGGCTGAGCTGGATATTGTTACCGCTGCCGTGCATTCCAGTATGAACCAGAGCCAGGAGCAGATGACGCGGCGGGTTCTGGGGGCGATTGAAAATCCCAATGTGGATATGCTAGCCCATCCTAGTTGCCGCCTGTTACCGGATAGAGAGCCAGTCGCGGTAGATATGGAGGCTGTCTTTCAAGCAGCGGCTAAAACTAATACCATACTGGAAATCAACGCTATGCCTAGTCGACTAGACCTTAAGGATATCCATACCTATCGGGCTAGAGAGGTGGGGGTAAAACTGGTAATTAACACCGACGCCCATAGCACTGAGCATCTACAATTCATGCGTTTTGGAATAGGGGTAGCTAGGCGGGGGTGGTGTCAGTCACAGGATATATTGAATACCAGACCGTTAACTGAAATACTAGCCTATTTAAGACATTAACCATTCTAGAGCATTAAGCAGGGATAGTTCCGATGGAAAAGACTAGCATTGCCCCTTTTTGGAGATTTTAGATGATGGATAACCAGTTACAGCCTTCTCGGTTGCCACCTATCAGTGATACCAAGGTAATAAGATATTTAGAGCAGGCTATTACTGGTGGTAAACACTGGTATATCGCCCTACTCGAGGCTATTGGGTTGTGGACGGTGGCTGAGGAAGTCCATGACGGGCACCATTACCATTACCTTATCGCTGGCGAGGCTTTTGATTGGTTACTTCTGGCTGAGCGCCTGTGTCAGGAAGTAGATGGTTTGTTACCTGATGATGAGAAGACGGCTCTCCTTTTTCACGGCCAACCTCCGCTTAAGCTAACCGTTGACAGATTCAAGGAGCTTATTGGCAGTAGTAAGTATCATCAATATCTTAACTACTTTTATGGCATCACTGTGGAAGAGGCTTTAATTCTGGCAGTGCAGGAGGAGGTGCGCAAGGAGAAACGGACTCTGGGTTATAGTAATCAGGAGTACGATGTTATCAATGAGGTTTATCGGCGAATATATGGGGCTACTAAACCGGTATTGCTTAAGCGTTTTAGGCGAGAGAAGGGTTATCCCCATCTTAAGTCCATCAGCCTAACTGAGTTAAGGGAGTTTACCTATTGGCTATTTAAGTATCGACTAAAGCAGTGTGATAAAGCGCGAATTGCCAGTGATACCAAGAAGGCACTGCAGCAGTTAAATATTAATGGTTATCCTAGGGGGCTGGTAGCTGATGAGTCCCCGGAAGCTAGCTAAGTGGAACTCTAATTGTAATAAATGTAACCTAATCGTCTTTACTGCCTTCCCTCCACCAGGGTGGTAACTACTGAAGGGTCAGCCAAGGTACTGGTGTCTCCCAGCTCTTTGATATCACCAGCGGCGATTTTGGTTAGTATCCGTCTCATAATCTTGCCGCTTCTAGTTTTGGGTAGACCGTCAGCAAATTGAATCTTATCCGGGG
>CP070810.1:406015-409334 GCA_020343755.1 Dehalococcoidia bacterium
CAATACTGGAGCAGCCAGCGCAGCCACCGACGATAGCAGCATACTCCATTATCCCAGCTACTGAGGGGTGAACATGGCGGGCACCAAAGCTAATGACAGGTATGCCCTGAGCGGCTTCTACACACTCCCGGGCGGCAGTTGCCCAACCACTACAGTGGGCGAGAATACCATCTATGGCGGTTTCATACACCCCATAGCTCTGATAGGGAGCAGTTATGCGCAATACCACTTCCTTTTCCTTCATTGCCTCACCCTCAGCCAGCGCCCATACCTCACAATTATCCTGAGGTAAAACCCGGGAAAGCAGCGCCTTGACCTCTTCCATACCACAGATTATTCCGGCCCGGCTGGAGAACACCTCTAGAGTAGCTATCGGGTTAAGCGCCTCATGACGCAATATCTCTACAGTGCGGGCAAAGTAGATATCAGCCGTCTCCCCAGACAGGACAGCCTCAGATGGTTCAAATTTAGGTGGTTTAACCTGACCGCTCCTCCTGAAGGTGGTTAGCTTCGCCCCCAGCACTTTCTCCATATATTCCAAGGCGAAGTGGTGAGCCTTTTCATCAAAGGAGGCAACGCAGTCAACCGGTACCTCCACCTCATAACCACGGATTCTGGCATCAGCCACAGCGTAGAATACGCAGATGTGAGTACACACCCCACAAACAATCAGCTTCTCTGGCTTGAGCTGGCTCAGCTTCGCCTCAAGCGGGGTGTCAAAAAATGAGCTATAGGTCCTTTTAAGTATTACTTCGCCTTCATATTGGGCTAATTCCGGGATGATCTCTGCCCCAGCAGTGCCCTCAATGGAGTGCGGAGGGAACATCTTGAACTCAGGGTCATCGGGGGTATGAGAATCGCAAAGGAAGAATATCTTGGAACCTTGAGCCAGCTCCTGCTTCAGAAGACCTTGAATATTAGGAATTATGCGGCGGGCTCTAGCCCCACAATACAGAGGGTAACCCTCTTCCAGGAAACCTCTGAGCATATCGGAAACTAAAACTGCTTTAGTCATAGTCTTCCTCCCAGATTAGCCCTTAGTGCCTAAAGTGCCTCACCCCGGTAAAAACCATAGCTATATTGTGCTTATCAGCTGCCTTAATTGAGTCTCCGTCTCTTATCGAGCCACCGGGCTGGATAATAGCCGTTACCCCACCAGCAGCTGCCGCCTCTACCACATCAGGGAACGGGAACATAGCATCCGAAGCCAAAACACTACTTCTTGTCTTTTCTCCAGCCTTCTCCTTAGCAATCTGAGCGCTGACAATCCGACTGGGCTGCCCAGCTCCCATTCCTAAAAGCGTTTTATCCTTAACCAAGATAATAGCATTTGACTTCACATGCTTAACAGCATGCCAGGCAAAGAGCAAGTCTTCTATCTCGGCTTGAGTCGGCTTACGTTTGGTCATCGTTTTCAAATTGACGCTATCCTCAGGCAAGGAATCCGAGGTCTGGACCAGTAATCCACCTTTCACTCGGCGAAGGTCAAGGTAGCCGGCACTGGCTTTGCCATAATCTGGCGGTAGCTCGGCAACCAAAATACGTAAATTTTTCTTACGCTTTAATAATTCCAGGGCTTCAGCTTTATACTCAGGGGCAATGACTATTTCGTAAAAGTTTTTACTAATTTCCTCAGCGGTAGCTAGGTCAATGGCCCTATTTGAAGCGATGATGCCGCCAAAGGCAGCTACCGGGTCACCGCTTAAAGCCCGCCGATAAGCCTCAGTAATATCGCTATGACTGGCCAGACCACAGGGGTTGGTATGTTTAATAACAGCTACTGTGGGTGCAGAAAAGTCGGTTACCGCTCCCCAGGCAGCATCGGCATCCAGGATATTATTAAATGAGAGCTCCTTACCCCATAGCTGTTTTGCCCAGGTGATACCGGTGTCTTGCCGTGCCCCTACTACCTGCTCAGCATAAAAGGCAGCTTGTTGATGGGGATTCTCGCCATAACGCAAACCATAACGCCTTTTCAGGGCTATGGTCATCTCCTCAGTGAAACCCTCTATATCCTGCCTCAGATATTGTGAAATAGCAGTATCATAAATAGCTACGTGCTGGAAAGCCTTCTGAGCCAGCCTTTTGCGCTCGGCTAGGTCTATCCCTCCCCTCTTTAATTTCTCCAGGATTGACTGGTAGTCAGCCGGGTCTACCACCACGATGACGCTGGGGAAGTTCTTAGCGGCTGCCCGAATCAGGGTTGGTCCGCCAATATCAATATTTTCCAGTGCTTCGTCAAGGGAAACACCTTCTTTGGCTACCGTCTGGACAAAGGGATAAAGGTTAACCGCCACCAGGTCAATAACCTCAATCTTATTCTTAGCCAATTCCTCCATATGGGCAGGGAGGTCACGTCTAGCCAGGATGCCACCATGAATCACTGGATGCAGGGTCTTTACCCTGCCGTCAAGAATCTCAGGGAACCCGGTAATCTCAGAGACACTTTTAACCGGCACTTTAGCCTGTGCCAATGCCTTTTTAGTGCCACCGGTGCTAAATATTTCAAATCCTAACTGACTTAAGTCTTTAGCAAAATCAGTTATTCCAGCCTTGTCAGACACACTGATAAAGGCTCGCATAGTACCTCCATTTATCTATTTCGACCTCACCCCCTTAATCCCCCTCTCCTTCAAAGGAGAGGGGGAAGAGATTTTAGAGGGGGGCTTCGCCCCTCTTAAACGCCCCGTCAACTAATTGATAACCACCCTCGCTTCCCCCTTCTGCTTCACCACTTCGCCAATAATCTTAGCCTCAGGTAGTGCTTTAGTGAACTGGTCAACATTGCTGGGAGAACAGATAACCACCATACCAACCCCCATATTGAAGACGCGATACATCTCATTTCGAGCCACATTACCCCGCTGCTGAATAAGCTGAAAAATAGGTGGTATAGTCCAGGAGCGACTATGGAACTTTGCCGCCATGCCCTGGGGTAGAACCCGAGGCACATTATCAATCACGCCACCACCGGTAATATGAGCCATGCCCTTAATAAGAGGCAGTAGTGGCTTTAATTGATTATAGTAGCAGCGGTGGGGCTCCAAAAGCTCATCACCCAAGGTACGACCTAGCTCAGGGTAATACTTGTCTAAAGCCTGCCTAGTTTGACCAAAAATTTTACGCACCAGAGAATAACCATTGGTATGAAGTCCGCTTGAGGGTAAGCCAATAATGGTATCACCAACCACAATCGTCTTCCCCATGATAATCTTCTTCTTCTCCACTACCCCAATGATAAAACCAACCAGGTCATAATCCTCCCCAGCATATAGTCCCGGCATCTCTGCTGTTTCACCACCAATAAGAGCACAGCCAA
>CP070810.1:409434-414311 GCA_020343755.1 Dehalococcoidia bacterium
ACTAGTTTGTTGTCAATAGGCGAAACTCTGCTTTGTATTTTCTGGTCGGTAATTTGATTAGCTTGCTGTCGGCTATTAGATGGTCTAGGCGGGCATGAAGCTCAGGCGGGGTCAGTTTTTAATTGATGCCGAAAAAGTGTAATATAAGTACTGTCTCTATATGGATGATATTGGAAAGTGCTTTGGGGTATTTGGCATCGGTCGAATTAAGGGTATCATTTCTATATAGGAGGAGGGTCGAATGAGAACTATTGTCACACGGTTACTGCCCGCCGGGCTTGTCGTTCTGTTGGTTGTTGCTTTCCTCGGTTGTGGCTTGTTGGAACCATTGATAAAACCAGCTGCCTTAACCAATGTACAAGCGGTTGCCCTAATCCAAATCTCCGGTGTGCCCTACATTGACCAGTACTATAAGGAAACAGTAGGGGAGGAGGCTGCCCAAGAATTTGGGGAGATAGGACCGGTGACTCCAACCGGAACCTGGACTGCTGATTACCAGGGTGAAGGTGAGTGGGTAATCCAGGGGCCAGTCATAACCAAAAGTTGGGGTGAATGCTTAACTACATGGACACTTAGCGAGGCTGATAGTGAAATACACCTCATTGGGTTTAAATGTGATTAGGACGTCCTTTCGTCATTAAATAGCCAGTTTTGTTTAGGGATATCTGAACCATGAAGCAAATTCAGGATAGAAGGAGGCCCAGTAAGTGATAGAGAAGGAGAAACAAGCCGCACTAGGCGATTCAACAACCAGTCTGAAGCCTAATGTTGCCGGGTTACTGTGTTATCTTGGTGGCTGGGTGACGGGCATAGTTTTCCTCATTATCGAGAGGAAGAACAAGCTAGTCCGCTTCCACGCCATGCAGTCCCTGGTGACCTTTGGCATCCTTCACATTATTATCGGCATCGCTGGTAATGTTCGTGGGTGGTTTCCTTGGGCAGGCTGGGGGTGGTTCTTTTATCCAACGTGGATTGCCGCAACCGTTGTTTTTGGCGTCTTTTTGGCAATTACCATAGTATTGTGGATATTCCTAATGCACCAGACTTATCATGGCCGTCTAGTTAGGCTTGCTTTGTTTGGTGATTTAGCCCGGAGATTTATATTCAAGTTAGATGGAACCAGAGTAGAAGACTTAAAAGAGAGGGCTGAACCCGCTGGAGCCGAACAACAACCAGAGCCACCGGCACCTGCGATAGCAAAAGAAGAAGTAAGAAAACCGTTGGAGAGGTACCTTGGGGGCACGAGAGCAAGTAGAATTGTGTCATCTGTTGCTACCATCGCTTGGAGCGCTTTTTTCCTGGTTTTCTTTAACTTCTTTAATCAGTATCTAGCCGTTTATTCACGTGAAGTAGTAGACGGTGTCAGCAGATGGAATATATACCCTATCCTCACCCAAGACCTAAGCCTAGTGCTTCCAATTCTAAACACGACGTTAATTCTTTCTATAGTCGGCCACGCAGTCTCAATCGCCTTTGACAGATACCTAGTGCGCCAAATTACTATAATTGTCTTGAACACACTTGGTATGGCCACCGTTTTGACTTTCCTGAAGGTGTTTCCCTTTGATTTCAGTGTGGTGCCTAGTGCCAACCTGGCTGCTATTCTGCCTACAGTGGCCGTAGTAGTTTTGGTTGTTATCACGATTGGGTTAGGAATCGGAGCACTGGTTAGATTCATAAAGCTCATTATTAACGTATCTAGGCGTACTTAGACTAAGGCGTTCGGCATTGCTTTTGTAGCGATTGGCGTATGTGTATATGAGTGGGTTTTCGTTACAAAATAAAAGCAATAGCACGCCACTGAAGAGACGAATTCTACCAAAGGCGCACAAACCCCATGTGCCATATATTAGTTACGCGTTTGTAGTAAGTCCCTAACTCTTGGAACTTTGGGCGTTTCGCCTTCTATACCAAATGAAAACTGCTCCAAGAGCCGCAATTATTGCTACAGCACCCCAAACTGGCATTCCTGTTTACCTCCTTTCTTTAGGCTCGGAGTTAATTCCTGGCGATTCCATAAAACCTAGGCTTCTTGCCATAGAACATTAACTCCTCTTCTTTACCTTAAACTAACTTCTCCAAGCTATATTGACAATCCCTCAATAGAACCAATTTTGCCAATAATTTATGTGACGATAGTACTACTAATGCGGTGATTTAGAGGCTGACGTCAGTGGTGCTTCGACACTTAACTATTTAGGCAGTCCCACGCTGGGTGACGTTGAGGTATCCAGCGCCTCCACAGTACGTAAGAAATAGTCGTGAGACGTTGGGCATATTGACAAAGTCTCAGCCGGGGACTAAACTGAAGCTCCAAAGTCCGAAACGACATTAAAATAGAATACTGGTTCAGGAGTTGGGGGAAATAATGATAAAGGGGCACTGGAACCGCTTATTTACGGTGGTGGCCGGTGCCCTTTTTATTTATGAGTGGATTCTGCAAAGTAACATATAAAATAAAAGGAGGTAGAAATGAAAACGATAGTCAAGACCTTCATCATGCTGGGCATTATGGCACTTTTTCTGATCCCGGTGGTCAGTTGCACCGGGCCACAGGGTCCTATTGGTTTGATGGGACCGCCTGGGCCTCAGGGAGCTACCGGGCCTCAAGGACCAGTCGGGCCTCCGGGACTGCAAGGACCGCAAGGACTGATGGGGCTAACTGGCCCACGTGGGCCACGTGGACCTGTCGGGGCAATAAGCCAAATAGTTGTTGGCGAGGAATATGAGATGGTCAACCTCACCAGTTACGGAGTTCGCAGCTATGATGACCCAGACGACGGTCTGCCAGGGTTTTCCTATGTCTACGATATAAGCACGGTCAGAGAAACAAAATTTCATATCATTTGGCGGGCTTCTCGTAGGCAGGACGTGACCGTACTGGGAGCATGCTTCCCTTCATATGAAGATGTTGTCATCACTATCTGCGACGATGATGGTGAAGACCGCATCTGGGAAGAAGTGGAAGTCAATGAGTACTGTGCCTTTCTTGAGGAAACAAGGATACCTACATGGGTCAGAACGAGGACCACAGTGGCAGTGAAGGCGTGGATTGACCTAGATAATGATGGCACTCTTGAAGAGGAAGATGACGAACTTCAGGCTTGCTGGCCGCTTTACATTCGCTAACAGCGTGATGGATACTAGAGAATGAGACTGCCTTGGGAGTCTAATAAGTCGACAAAGAGACCCCTGATTAAGGAGGTTGGGCAAATTGCAAAGGAGAAAGGTTGGATTGGCACTGGGCGGTGGTGCCGCTCGAGGATTAGCTCATATTGGGGTATTGCATGTCCTGCAAGAAGAACAGATCCCCATAGACATGATTGCTGGCAGCAGTGCCGGGGCGGCCATTGGTGCCATTTACGCCCAAGGAAAGGATGCTAGTTTAATAAAGAATCTGGCTCTTAAGCTACTGGACTGGAGGAGGTTAGTCTCTCTTGCAGACTTTGGTTTTTCTAGGACTGGCTTCATACGGGGCAGGAAGGTTGGGGAACTGTTGAAATCAATTATGGGCGGCAACATAAGTTTTGGCGATTTAAAGATACAACTCGCCTGTGTAGCTACCGATATCATAAGGTGTGAAGAGGTTGTAATTAACGAGGGCTCGGTAATAGATGGCGTAAGAGCCAGTTTTTCCATTCCAGGAATATTCGCCGTAGCTAAATGGAGGGGCAGATATTTAGTTGATGGTGGTCTGATAAACCCGGTACCGGTGAGTGTGGTCAGGAGCATGGGGGCAGACTTTGTTATCGCAGTGAACGTAATACCCGATATCAGTGAAAGACGTTTTCAGGCGGGTAAAGAAGGGATAGTAACGTTCAAAAAGCCCAACATCTTTAGTGTGGTAATGCAATCAATGCAAATGGCACAATGTGTACTAGTCAGGTCTTGCTTAGAGGGTGCGGACATAGTAATCACACCTCGAGTAGCACACATTGGCGTCGGTGACTTTCGTCGACACCAAGAGTGCATTCTACAAGGAGAATTAGCCGCTAAAGACTCTGTCGTCGAAATAAGGAGGCAACTGGGAATTAAAAAGGCTATTTGATTGCCTCCAGAGTCAATCTATATAGGGAGGTTAAATTGTGAAAAGGCCTGTTTTAAAGTGGGAATTAGTTGGTATCGCCATCATATCCAGTGTTGGGTCATTGCTACACTTCGCTTTCGAGTGGTCTGGTCAGTTGCCGCCTATCGGTGTCTTTGCCGCTGTCAATGAGAGCGTATTTGAGCATCTCAAGTTAACGTATTGGCCAGCTCTACTTTACGCCGCAATCGAGTATAGACTGGTGAGAGAATCTGCCAATAACTTCTTGGTTGCCAAGGCTGCTGGTGTTTACCTGATGCCCGCAGTTATCATAGCCATCTTCTATGCATATACAACTGCTACCGGAACTGAAAGCCTCGTAGCCGACATCATGATTTTCATAGGCGCTATTGCCCTTGGTCAGCTTACCAGTTACAAGATACTGACTAGGCCGAAACTGAGAAATAGATATCACATAGCAGCTCTGGTTGGCATAATCTCGCTCGGCGTCGTATATGCAGTGTTCACTTTCTACCCACCACGATTGCCGATGTTTTTAGACCCAGTCACCGGAACGTACGGCATCCAGTAGTAGCAATACGTGGGCTACATCCATAGCAGAATGTACCCTCAAAGTGTCGTCAAACCTTACTGTTCTGGTGCAGACTGTATGCGGGTATAGTTTTAATTGATGCCTTCACGTTTTGTATCTGGCATAGAGCATCACTGAGCCTTATCATACTATCTGGTAACGCCGTGTGTCACCAGTTGGTTAGCAAAAAAAGATAGGCTAACATGGGGCTACTCTTGAGGAGGGATTTGACTCTTGGCGGTAGACTAAAGAGCCTTGGGA
>CP070810.1:414411-421775 GCA_020343755.1 Dehalococcoidia bacterium
GTTTTTGATGCCAGTAGAGGATGTCTTTAGCATCAAGGGGCGGGGTACAGTGCCTACAGGAAGAGTTGAGCGCGGTGTGATTAAGCCCGGGGACGAGATTGAGATGGTCGGCTTACATCACGAGCCCCGCAGGACGGTAGTTACCAGCCTAGAGATGTTTCATAAGACCCTGGATTATGCTGAGCCCGGGGATGCTGTTGGCTGTTTGCTACGGGGCGTAGAACGGAACGAAGTAGAACGAGGACAGGTATTAGCCGCTCCTGGTTCGATAAAACCACATACCCAGGCTGAGGCTGAGGTGTATGTATTGAGCAAAGAAGAGGGGGGCAGGCACACCCCATTCTTTACTGGCTATAAACCCCAGTTTTATATTAGGACCACAGATGTTACCGGCGAGATTACGCTGCCAGAAGGGGTGGAGATGGTTATGCCCGGTGATAATATAACCATGAAGATAAAGCTTATTTATCCTGTAGCCTTGGAGAAAGGTTTACGATTTGCTATTAGGGAGGGGGGTAAAACGGTAGGTGCTGGCACTTTTAGCCGCATTATAGAGTAGATATGCCTAGGAAAGCTGAAGCCAGGGTTATTATTCATCTTGCCTGTACTGAGTGCAAGGAGAGGACATATACTACCACTAAGAATAGAAAAAATGACCCCCAACGATTAGAGCTTAGAAAATACTGCCCCCGTTGTCGCACTTATAGACTCCATAGAGAGGTAAAATAGGGCAACGATTACAAGTATGTGAGATTCCTTATATGACATATCGTACTACCAAGCGAGGCGGCTCAAGATTTAAAATCTTTGGCGAGGTTATAGCCGAGTTAAAGAAGGTAGTCTGGCTTTCCAGACGAGAGGCAGCCTTTCTGACACTTCTAGTACTGATTGTTTCCGTCATCGCTGGTCTAGCCCTAGGAGGCCTTGATATTGGTTTTGCTGAATTTGCTGGTAAATTCTTCTTAGGTAGATAGAAGTTTACTAGTTCCAAGTTGGGCTGAAGCGTTATAAGGCAGACGTTGTGCTTTCCCAAAAATCTTTACCTAAGTGGGGGGTTATTCATGGAGGAGCCAAAATCATGGTTTGTAATTCATACCTATTCAGGGTATGAAGAGCGAGTTAAGAAGAATTTAGAGCAACGTATTAAGTTCATGGATTCTGATGGCGAGGTCGCTCAGGTGGTTGTACCTACTGAGGATGAGATTGAGGTTAGAAGTGGACAGAGGCGGACAGTGACCAAGAAGATATTGCCCGGTTATGTCCTGGTTCAAATGAAGATGAGTGACCAGAGCTGGAAAATAGTGCGTAATACCCCGGGTGTTACCGGTTTTGTTGGTAGTGGAAATAAACCTGTCCCATTGCGAGAAGAGGAAGTTAGTCGGATTTTGAAGCAGATGGAAGCTGAAGCACCAAAGCTTAAAATTGGCTTTCGGGAAGGGCAGAGTGTTCGGGTAGTTGACGGTCCGTTTATTGATTTTATCGGGGTAGTGGACAGTATCAATTCAGAGAAGGGTAAAGTTAGGGTGCTTCTATCCCTTTTTGGGCGTGAAACCCCGGTGGAGCTTGACTTCTTACAGGTGGAGAAGCTTTGAGCTCTTTAAGGAGACGCAGGTGGCGAAAAAGATAAAGGCGGTGATTAAATTGCAGATTCCAGCCGGGAAGGCAAATCCAGCGCCCCCGGTGGGTCCAGCCTTAGGTCAGCACGGGATTAATATTATGGCCTTTTGTAAGGAGTACAACGAGCGTACTTCTTCCCAGGCTGGGTCTATTATTCCAGTTGAAATAACCGTCTTTGAGGATAGGTCGTTTACTTTTATTACTAAAACCCCGCCCACTTCTGATTTGCTAAAGAGGGCATTAGGTGTGGAAAAGGGTTCTGGCGATTCTGGCCGAGAAAAAATAGGCAAGCTGTCCCGGGATAAGCTTCGTGAAATAGCTGAGCTTAAGGCTAAGGACCTAAATGCTACTAGTATTGAGGGTGCAGAGCGAATTATTGAGGGCACAGCTCGGAGCATGGGGATTGAGGTAGAGTGAAAGGAGAGGCTGCTATGTTACCGGCAAAAGCGTTTCATATTCCTCCGGTGCTGATTTTCGGGTCAGGGGCATCAGAACGAGTCGGAGAAGAAAGTAGGAAACTAGGGGTTGAAAAGGGCTTAATTATAACTGATGAAGTTCTAATCAATCTGGGAATATTAGATAGTATCAAACGAGCCCTCTCTCAAGCTAAGGTTCAATTTGCTATATATTCAGGCGTCTTTACTGAGCCAACAGTGGAATTTGTCCAAGAGGGTCTTAAGACCTATAAACAAAATGGGTGTGATTTTTTGTTAGCTGTAGGTGGTGGTAGTGCCATTGATACTGCCAAGGCAATCGCAGTTATGGTTACCAATGTCGGTTCCATCGAAGATTACATGGGACTGAATAAGATTCCTAAAGGAGGGATCCCGCTCATAGTCATCCCGACCACTGCTGGTACCGGTAGCGAGGTCACTCAGTTTACTATAATTACTGATACCAAAAGAGACGTCAAAATGCTCATTGGTAGCCCATTTCTAATACCTCAAGAGGCTATCGTTGACCCACTGTTAACGCTGTCAATGCCACGTGGTCTAACCGCAGCCACAGGAATTGATGCCCTTACTCATGCTATTGAAGCCTATGTTTCGGTGAAGGCGCAACCGATGAGTGATATTTTCTGTCTTTCGGCTATTGAACTCATCTCAGGTAATCTGAGGCAGGCTTGGTCTAATGGAAACAATATAGAGGCCAGAGAAAAAACTATGCTGGGAGCGCTTCAGGCGGGCATTGCTTTTAGCAATTCATCGGTGGCTTTAGTTCATGGGATGTCCCGACCAGTCGGGGCATATTTCCACGTTGCTCATGGGGTTTCTAATGCCACCCTCTTGGGTGTAGTTACTGAATTCAGCTTGATTGGCAATCCGACTAGATATGCGCGTATTGCCAAAGCGATGAGGGAGAATGTGGAACGTCTCACTATTCTAGAAGCCGCCGATTTAGCTGCCAAGTCTATAAAGAGATTAATCAAGGACATCAAAATACCTTCGTTACAACAGCTGGGCGTGGATAAAGCAAAGCTGGATAAATTAGCCCCTCAGATGGCCGAGGATGCCATTGCTAGCGGTAGTCCAGCCAACAATCCACGACAGGCAACGAAGGAGGAAATAATAGGGCTTTACAAACTAGCTTACTTACAATAGCAAAGGAGGTGCTACTGGATGATTTTGGAAGAACCGATAACAGGGGTGCCACTGGTTAAAAACTTCATCGATGGGGAATGGGTTGAATCTAAGGGTGAGATTAAGGATGTGGTGAACCCGGCTAAGTATGAGGTGATTGCCAAAGTCCCGATTTCAACCAAAGATGAGATAGATGCCGCAGTAGAGGCGGCCAAGGCTGCTTTTCCTGACTGGAGGCGGACAACTCCAGTTGCCAGGGCAAGATGTCTCTTTAGATTGAAAGAGTTATTGGAGGAGCATTTTGAGGAGGTTAGTCGGGTCCAGACACAGGAGCACGGCAAGACGATAGACGAATCCAGGGGGGAAACACGGCGGGGAATCGAGAATGTAGAGGTTGCCTGTGGGATTCCCACCTTGATGATGGGATACAATCTAGAGGATATTGCCACTGGCATAGATGAGTATCTCATTCGACAGCCGTTAGGGGTTTTCGGAATAATAGGTCCGTTTAACTTCCCATTCATGATTCCGCTCTGGTCGGCACCGTATGCTGTGGCTACTGGAAACTGCGTCGTTATTAAGCCTTCGAGCGAAGTGCCCCTCAGTCAAATGAAGATCGCTGAGTTGGTAGACGAAGCTGGTTTCCCGCCGGGTGTGTGGAACGTGGTCAATGGCGGCAGGACGGTGGTAAATGGGATGTTAGACCATCCCGACATTCGGGGAATAGCCTTCGTTGGCTCCACACCAACCGCCAAGGATGTTATTTACCGGAGGTGTGGCGAGACGGGTAAGAGGGTTATTGCTCAAGGTGGTGCCAAGAACTTTATGGTAATAATGCCAGATGCTAATGTAAGAGCAACCGTAGCATCCCTGATGACATCATTTTTCGGCAACACCGGTCAACGATGCTTGTCAGGCGCCAATCTGCTAATTGTCGGTCAAGATGATGAGTTCTATAACAGTTTTATGGATGCAGTTGCTGATACGGCATCTAGAATAATCGTCGGTTACGGGCTTGATGAATCAGTCCAGATGGGTCCCCTACGTGATAAGGAAAAAAAGGAGAAGGTAATAAGATATATAGAAAGTGGCATAGCCGAAGGGGCAAAAATCAGACTTGATGGCAGAAAGTTTAAGGTTACCGGTGGCTATCCTGACACCTGCTTCCTCGGTCCGAGTATCTTCGAGGACGTTACCCCTGATGTGAAAATAGGTAGTGAGGAAATTTTTGGGCCGGTAATGAGTGTTATGCGAGCCAAAAACCTGGATGAAGCCATAGAGATGTGTAACGCCAATCCATTTGGTAATGGTCATGCTATCTTTACCTCAAGTGGTAAAAGCGCCCGAGAATTTCAATACCGGATTACCAGCGGTAATGTGGGCATAAATATTGGAATAGTGGCCCCGATGGCCTTCTTCCCATTTAGTGGGATGAAGGATTCATTCTTCGGCATATTACACACACAAGGTCAAGAGGCTATTCGTTTCTTTACTGAAAGTAAAGTTGTCATCCAGAGGTGGCTCTAGGAAAGGGGCGACGATATGAAGTTACAAACAGCGTCTGCAGTTATTAGTTTTGCTAAGAGCCTTGAAGACGAATCGGCGAAGTTTTATGAGGATTTATCTCAGCGATACGCCAAAGACAAAGATGTTTTTCTCTCTTTTGCCAAAGAAAATAGGAAGAATTTAGTGCAGATTGACAGGGCGTACTATGGGGTTATCACTGATGCCATTGAGGGCTGTTTTGCCTTTGATATAGAGCCGGAGGCGTATACAGTTGAGACTGCACTAGCCGAGGCTACCAGCTATGCTGATGCCTTGGGCAAGGCTATTAAGCTGGAGGAGAAGATAGGAAAGTTTTACTCTGATGCTGCCGAACAATCAAAGTCTCTGATGGCAGACGTTCCAAGAGCATTTGTGCTGATAGCCGGAAAAAGGGCAAAACGTGGGTCAGAATTGAGGTCACTTCTCGGGAAGGAAGGGTAATAGAGATATGGCCAAAATGACTGAAAGACGCCGAGTCCATTGCCCAATAAAGCATGTTAGTGTCTTTGTTCTTAAATGGGATGACGGGAGTTTTGCTGTTAAATGTGGCGACCTAAAAACTTGTGGTGATTCCTGCCCATACCTTAAGGATCCCAACTATAAAAGCCCGTTTAGTAGGGCTCCAAAATATGAGCCCAAATAACTTTTAAGGCTACTTGAAGTGATTGGCATCGAAGCGAGGAGTTAATATTGGGGCAGTCTGAAATATGGGGATTGAGGTAGAGTAAAAATGGTAAGACAGGGTAAAAACTATCAAGAAGCAGTTAAATTGCTGGAGAAGACCAGAGCTTATCCTCCTCAAGAGGCTATTGAGCTGGCTAAGAAGATGGCTTATGCTCAATTTGATGAGACGGTGGAACTTCACCTTAGGATGGGGGTTGACCCCCGAAATGCCAGCCAGCAGGTGCGTGGTGTTGCCCTTTTGCCTCATGGGTTGGGTAAGCCAGTGAGGGTTTTAGTTTTTGCTCAGGGCGAAGCGGAAACAATTGCTAAAACGGCTGGGGCAGATTATGTCGGTGGTGATGAGTTGGTTAAGAAGATTGAGGAGGGTTGGTTGGATTTTGATACCACCATTGCTACCCCTGACATGATGGCTAAGGTGGGTAAGTTGGGCAAAGTCTTGGGCAGGAAAGGATTGATGCCAAACCCTAAATCAGGCACAGTGGTGGCTGCTGCTGACTTGCCCAGGGTAATAGGTGATGCCCGGAAAGGTCGAGTAGAATTTAAGCTCGACAGGACGGCTATCATTCACGTTCCTTTAGGTAAGGTTAGTTTTGAAGATGATAAGTTAATGGATAACCTAACTGCAGTCATAGAGGCTGTTATCAAGGCTAAGCCGAGTGGGGCTAAGGGTCACTATGTCAAGACTGCCTCGTTAACTACTACTATGGGTCCTGGGATAAAGCTTGACCTTAAACCAACCTTGGCTTTAAGTTCCAGTTGATGCTATTATGTGAGCGTTAACAACTTAATAATTCCCTGAGACAGTGGGTGTCAATCAAGGGCTTAAATTAGTTTGCCTACCGAGGGAAAAGGCTTTAAACCGACTTCGGAGGCTCAGTGTTTGAGAGTTCTTTAAATGTGGTTTTGGCCTAAGTCCTTGTGTGTGGGTACAAGGACTTATTTTTTAATACATGCGCTGTGTAAGGTTAGGAGGCAATGAAGGATGTCAAGACAAAAGAAGGCACAAATTATTAATAGCTTGCAAGAGGCGTTTTCTGAGTGTAGCATTGGCGTTTTAACTGACTATCGGGGATTATCGGCTTCTGAGATAACTATTTTGCGGCGTAGATTGGGAGAGTTAGGGGTTAGGTATAGAGTGGTAAAGAACACCCTGGCTCGGTTTGCTGCCGAAAGAGTGGGCAGGGCTGATTTGGCAGCCTCCTTTGAGGGTCCGGTTGCTATTGCTTTTGGCTATGGTGATATAACTGAGCCAGCCAGAGCTTTGGCTGACTATATTGGCACCTCAAAGTCGAGTTTAACTATCAAGGGGGGCTTTTTAAGTGATAGAGTACTTACTTTAGATGAGGTGTCGACTCTATTTACACTGCCATCAAGGGAGATATTACTAGCCAAGGTGCTAGGTGGGATGCAGAGTCCCATAGCTTCCTTGGTTAATTGCCTTACCGCCCCTATAATGGGGGTTGCTAGAGTTTTGCAAGCTAGAATTAAACAGTTAGAGGGAGGATAAAATGGCGAAGAAAGAAGCGAAAGCTGAAAAAGGCACAGGAGAGGAAGCGGCTAAGGTTGAAAAGCAGCCGTCGGCAAAGAGAGCAGTGAAAAAGGCTAAGGCGGTTAAAGCCGATGTTAGCCAGCCGGAGGCTCCTACCAAAGTAGAGAAGGGGCAGAGAACAGCTATTGAAGACATAATGTCTGCCATAAAAAACCTGACGGTGCTTGAGCTGTCAGAGTTGGTAAAGGCGCTTGAGGCTGAGTTTGGAGTTAGTGCTGCTGCCCCGGTAGTAGCCGCTACTACTGCCGTACCAACTGCAGCTGCTGCTGCAGCTCCAGCTGCTGAGGAGAAGACAGAGTTTAATGTGATTCTTCAGGCGGTTGGTGAAAATAAGATTAGTGTAATTAGAGCAGTGCGGGAGTTAACCACCTTAGGACTGAAGGAGTCCA
>CP070810.1:421875-427649 GCA_020343755.1 Dehalococcoidia bacterium
CTCTAGCCTAGCTAAGTGTGCTAGCGCTGTATTACTTGACCCTATATTTGGCGCGGCTCAATGCATTGCTCATGGTGCCTTACCTAATGATACTGGGCTTCTGGTCAGTATAGAAGCCTCGGGCTATAGTGGCGGAAAAGAACACCGTTTGACCAAATTGCTGGATGGGTGGAGCGTTGAGAAGATTAAACGAATGGGTGCCTCAGCGGTAAAGATTCTGGTGTATTATCGACCGGATTTAGAACAGTTGGCCAGCCAACAATTGAACACAGTTAATAAGGTAGCCAAGGAATGTATAAAATATGACCTGCCGTTCTTGGTAGAGCCAAAGAGTTATCCTATAGGTAAGGAAATTAGTGACCCTCAGGATTTTGCTGTGGTAAAAGAACAATTGGTGATTAAGACTGCCCAGGCTATTACTGCCCTGCCTATAGATGTGCTAAAGGCTGAGTTCCCCGCTGACTTGCACTATAAAAAGGATAAGGCTAAGCTTATCAATCTCTGTCGTAATTTAGACAGGTCATCCCAGGTTCCGTGGGTCATCTTGAGTGCCGGTGTCGAGTTCGAGCTGTTTTGCCAACAGGTGGAAATTGCCTGCCAGGCAGGAGCCTCAGGCTTTGTCGGCGGTCGTGCTATCTGGCAGGAGGCGATGCGTATTGACAATGCCCGAGAAAGGGTTCAATATCTATCAACTGTGGGGGCAGATAGGCTAAAGCGACTAAGTGAGATAGCTAACAGATACGCTGTGCCGTGGTATCAGAAGTTCGGGGTGACTGCTCATGAGCTGGCGTGTATATCAGAGAAGTGGTATGAAGAATACTGAAATCAGGAGCGGCTATGATTACCACTGTTACCCTCAATCCCAGCCTAGATAGAAGGATTACTGTTGACGGTCTAAAGGTGGATGAGAGTAACCGATGGACGGGTTTGCGTCTGTATGCCGGGGGCAAGGGTATAGATGTGTCGCGGGCAATCCACGAGATGGGTGGTCAGACTATGGCCTATGGATTCATAGGGGGTCGTGAAGGTAGAACCTTGGAAATATTACTTGACGAGGAGGGGGTGCCATTCAGCTTCACCCCGATTGAGCAGGAAACCCGCACCAATTTTATTGTTCTTGATACCAGAACCTCCAGGCAGACAATAATTAATGCCCCGGGTCCGCGTATTTCAAAGAGAGAGCTGGAGAGATTCCTTAAGAAATTAAGGGGAGTTTATCCTAGCCCCGAGTTAATGGTAGCCAGTGGTAGTGTTCCACCCGGTGTCCCGGTTGATATTTATCGCACTATAGTGGCAGAAGCTAAAAAACGTGGAATAAGAACCGTCCTGGATGCTGCCGGCCGGTGGTTAGAAGAGGGAATAAAAGCTAAACCGTATCTCATCAAGCCTAATGTCCACGAGGCTGAGGAGTTGCTTAAGACAGAGTTGCCTACTGAGGAAGCAATCACCAAGGCAACTCTCACCCTAGTTAAAAAGGGTATTGAAATAGCGGTCATCTCCAGGGGGAAGGATGGCATCGTTGCTGCCAGCAAGAATGGTATTTTTAAGGCAGTTCCACCTCCGGTAAAGGTACGAAGTGCTGTGGGCGCCGGTGATAGCACTGTAGCCGGGTTTGCCTTAAAGCTGGCTCAGGGAGAGCCATTGATAGAGGCGTGTCGATTGGCGGTAGCTATGGGTACCGCCGCTGTGTTAACACCCGGCACCGAATTGTGTCATAAAGCCGATGTGGAAAAATTGCTACCCCAAATCGAAGTCGCCAAGGGGTCAATCAAGCCGAGGGCTAAGACATTCTTCCCGGCTGGTAACTAAGCCGGACGTAATCCTCTCTTTTCCCCTATCTCTCTAAGGGCTGAAGAGTAAGCTCCAAGGGTTTGAGAATCAAACAGCACAAACACCACTTCACGGAGAGGGGTAGTGCTTCGGCTAAGAAAGGTGATAACGGCGTCAATGGCAACCTTTGAAGCCTGGCTAACCGGATAGCCATAGGCACCGGTGCTTATTGAGGGGAAGGCGATGCTAGTGAGGTTGTTCTCCGTGGCTAATTTCAAGCTCTCCTGATAAGCACTGGCTAGCAATTCAGGTTCTCCCTTATTACCCCCATGCCAGATAGGGCCAACGGTATGGATGACATATTTTGCCTTGAGATTGCCTCCGGTGGTCATTACTGCCTTACCTGTTGGCAATCGCCCTTGTCTGGCTACAATTTGCTTACACTCGTCCAAGATGGCAGGACCTCCAGACCGGTGGATGGCTCCGTCTACGCCGCCACCACCCATAAGGCTGGGGTTGGCAGCATTAACTATGGCATCGGTACTCTGCTTGGTAATGTCCCCTTGAATTATGCGTAGCTTTACCTGATTAATAGTAACTTCTGTAGCTTGGTTCGTCATAACTCAGCCTCCTCCAGTATTATTACGATTGAAGTTCTTTGAGGTTCTTATAGAGTTCGAGTGATTCTGGGTTAGCCAAGGCATCTATATTGGGAACCGGCTCGTTATGGAGCACATTCTTGACTGCCTTTTCCACCTTTTTGCCACTAATGGTATAGGGGATATCATCAATAGCTAAAATCTTGGCTGGGACATGACGGGGGGTGGTGTTTTTCCTGATGGTGGTTTTGATCTTGTTAACCAAGTCTTCAGTTAGTTCTACCCCCTCGGCTAGTTTTACAAACAGGATAACCCGAACATCACCTTCCCAATCTTGCCCGACGACAATGCTATCGGCAACCTCGCTCATGCTCTCTACCTGACGGTAAATCTCAGCCGTGCCAATCCTTACCCCTCCTGGCTTGAGGACGGTATCGGAGCGTCCATAGATAATAATTCCGGTATCAGTAATTTCAATATAGTCTCCGTGAGTCCAGACATCAGGGTAGACATCGAAATAGGCGCTGTGGTATTTCTCTTTGTTCGGGTCATTCCAAAAGTAGAGGGGCATGGAAGGGTAGGGGGTAGTGACCACAAGCTCACCCTTTTGATTGACCACTGGATTCCCTTGGGGGTCAAAGCATTGTATATTCACACCCAAGCTTGGAGCCTGGAGTTCCCCAGCATAGACTGGGCCAATTGGATTCCCCAGCATAAAGCAGCCGTTGATGTCAGTCCCTCCCGAAATAGACGACAGGAGCACATCTTGCTTAATATCTCGATAGACAAACTTAAAGCTCTCTACAGAGAGGGGAGAGCCGGTAGAGGTAATCGTCTTCAAGTGGGTCAAATCATATTCCTTACCTGGCTTAACCCCACGCTTTTCAAGCTCGGCAAGATATCTAGCACTAGTCCCGAATATTGTTATCTTTTCATCTTGGGTTAACTCCCACAGTGCCCCAGAATGAGGATAGAAAACAGAACCATCATAGAGTACCACGGTGGCACCTAATGCCAAGCTGCTCACCAGCCAGGTCCACATCATCCAACTGGTGGTAGTAAAGTAAACGATAACGTCTTCTGGTTTAACATCAGTATGGAGCTTCAATTCCTTTAAGTGTACGGCGAGAATGCCAGCGGCTCCTTGAACTATACACTTGGGTAGTCCAGTAGTCCCTGAAGTGTACATGATGTATACCGGGTGGTCAGATGGGAGTTGCTCGAACTGGATTTCAAGCCCGGCTTCATTAGATAAGAAATCCTGATAGTGAATGGAATTAGGGACTTGGCTAATATCTGGCTTCTTTTCAACATAGGGGACAACCACTACCTTCTTAATGGAAGGTAGCTCCTTTAGGATGCCAGTAACTCGTTCTAAAGAATCATAGGTCTTGCCATTATAAAAATAGCCATCAGCGGTAAATAGAACCTTGGGTTCTGTCTGCCCAAAGCGGTCGAGAACCCCTTTGATGCCGAAGTCTGGTGAGCAGGACGACCAAATAGCTCCGATACTAGTGCTAGCCAGCATAGCGATAACGGTTTCCATCATGTTAGGTATGAACGCTGCCACTCGGTCGCCTGTTTTGATGCCCAATTCCAGTAAAGATTTTGCCAAGCGGGCTACTTGTTGATAAAGCTCAGCAAAGGTAATTCTTACCGCTTCTCGAGCCTCACTTTTGAAGACGAGAGCTGTTCGATTATCCCGGTAGCGAAGCAGATTTTCGGCAAAATTGAGGCGGGCACCCTGAAACCATTTAGTGTCCATCATTCGCCGGGTAGGGGTTATAACAGTATCATACGGTTTTGAAGCCTTAATGTTACAAAACTCCCACACCAGCGCCCAAAAATCAGTTAGATTGCTTATCGACCAATCATAAAGTTCATTGTAGGAAGTAAAACTTGTCCCATATCGCTCATTAACCAGACTGATAAATCTGGTTATATTGGCATTCCTTTTACGCTCCTCTGACGATTCCCAAAGGGGTAACTTCATGATGTTATTCTTAGCTTCCTTAAAGTAGTACCCATGGCTGTTTTATAGTTTTCGTCATTCTAGCATTCTCTTTCTCAAAAGTGCAACGTTAACTAACCATCTGAACTAGAATAAAAGCTTGACAAAATACTATATATTGTGGTAATATAACCTCGTAATACTATATGATGTGGTCTAGGCTATGAATTGTCCCTATTGTGATCATCTCCATTCCAAGGTTATAGATTCTCGTGATGCAAATGAGGGCATACGCCGTCGGCGTCAATGCTTATCTTGTGGGTCTCGTTTCACTACCTATGAGCGAGTGCAGCCAGCCAGCCTGTTTGTGATTAAAAAAGACCAGCGGCGGGAGGAGTTTAGTCGGGGTAAGCTGCTAAACGGTATTCGCAAGGCTTGTGAAAAACGACCCCTGCCTACCGGCGCTGTGGAGAAGCTGGTTGATGATATAGAAGCTGAACTTTACCGTCTGGGTAAGCCAGAGATACCCAGTGCTGTTATCGGTGACATGGTAATGGAAAGGTTAAAGAGCCTGGACTACATTGCCTATATTCGTTTTGCCAGCGTCTATCGGGAGTTCACTGACATAACTGCTTTAAAACTGGAGGTGGATACCCTACTCAGTGCTGAAGCACCTCACCCAGCAAGTCAATTACCCCTAATTCCTGATAACAGAGCAAAGGAACTGGTTAAGAACCGCAGAAGGAGTCGGAAATGAGCACAGCTAATGACCAAGAAAACAAACGATTACCTAATCGCACCCATATTGCCCGGGCTGTCTTTGCCGCCGCCGAGTCTATGGGTATAGCCGATAGAAAGCTAGTGGAGCAACTTACTGCACAAGTGATTAAACGTTTGGAAAAATCGAAGCCGCTACCTGAACCGGAACAGCCTCTGCCCGGAATGGAAGACCTGGTGTCCAAGTCACGGCGAAGTCAGAAACAACTGCCCAGTGGGGCTGAAATCCAAGCTATAGTGGAAGAGATCTTGGCGAGTAAAGAAAAAGAATCAGTTGAGAAAGAGGAGGTTAAACCTAAAATGGAGGTTACCAGGGTTAAGTCCAAGGCTAAGCCTGCTGGCGTGGCCACTCTTAGTGAGAATGCCCTTCGTGTTCTGGAAAGAAGGTATTTGAGGAAGGATGCCCAGGGGGAGGTTATTGAGACACCCGACGAGATGTTCCATCGTGTAGCCCAGGCTATCGCCTCGGCTGAGCTTATCTATGACCCCAAGGCAGATGTTAAGCGTTGGGAAGAGGAATTCTACCAGTTGATAGCCAATCTAGAGTTTCTGCCTAATTCACCGACCCTAATGAATGCCGGGAGAGAGCTAGGGCAACTGTCAGCTTGCTTTGTCCTGCCTATTGATGACTCAATGGAGTCCATATTTGATGCAGTAAAGTACACTGCCCTCATCCA
>CP070810.1:427749-430958 GCA_020343755.1 Dehalococcoidia bacterium
CATTAGTTTCGCAGTAAAGGACATCGGGAAGGTTATTGAAGCATGGTCATCGATGTTCGGCATTGGTCCCTGGACATTTCGTGATGGTGAAGGCACCGATGTCGAGGGACACTCTTGGAAGGGAAGGTTTGCCTATACCTTCGTGGGTCCGGTAGAGATTGAGCTTATACAACCTGTAGAGGGCAAAATGCTTCAGTCTGACCTCCTTGATACCTGGGGGGAAGGGATACATCACCTCGGCTTTCTTGTTGATGATGTAGAGAAAGAGATTGCCAGCCTCACAGCTCAAGGGGCTAAGCTTCTTTTAAATAGCGAAGGTTATTGGGCCTACCTAGACCCCGGGGTACCTGGCGGTCTTATCCTCGAAGTCATGTCTAGAGAATGGTTGGCCAAGCGTCGCCGCCATCTAGTCAAAGAATGGAAGTAGGTTAGGCAACTGAGATAAGTCCTAACCCTCCAAAAACTCCTTGGTGCTGGGGAGTTCACCGCTAATCCGCTCGTCAATTGTGGTAGCAGTATCTAAGGCTCTGCCCAGGGCTTTAAACAGGGCTTCTGCTTTGTGGTGGTCGTTAACACCATATAGTATCTTGGCATGGAGATTAAGCCTGGCTTCAATGGCGAGGGTCTCGAGGAAGTGACGGATGAGGTCTGTTTCTAATCCAGCTATCTCCCGCTCAACATCGGTAAAAGGTAGCTCTAAAACTGTGTATCCCCTGCCACCAATATCCACCGCCACCATAGCCAAAGCATCATCCATAGGCACGGCAGCACTAGCCATTCTGACGATGCCTCGTTTCTCCCCCAGGGCTTCGGTGAAGGCTCGGCCTAAACAAATGGCAACATCCTCTACCAGGTGATGTTGGTCATCACCCGTGGCTGAAATCTTTATGTCAAATACTCCATGTCGGGCAAGTTGAGCCAATAGATGGTCAAACATTGTAATCCCGGTATTTATCTCGTATTGACCACTACCGTCAATATTAAGCTCAAGGCTGATATTGGTCTCTTTAGTCTCCCGTTTAACAGTAGATACTCTATTAGCCACTTATCTCCTCCTCTAGCTCTTGCAGTACCTTAATTAAGGCATCGGTGTGCTCTGGTTTGCCAATGCTAATGCGAATGGAATTTCTCAGCAACGGCGTGTCAAAGTAACGAACCAGTATACCCCTATCTCGCAATTTTTGCTGTAGCTGGTTAGCCCTGCCATTTAGAACCGAGCAGAGAATAAAGTTAGCCCGTGACGGGAAGGGCTTTAAGAATTTCAACCTCTTTAACTCAGTAAAAAGCCGCTCCCTCTCATCAATTATAGCCTTTACCCTATCCATCAAATAATCAACGTCCTTCAGTGACTCTCGAACAGCGACTAAAGCAGCTGCATTTACATTATACGGGGGCTTAATTTTCAATAAGTAATCAGCAATTTCAGGCGGGAAAATACCATAACCAATCCTCAGCCCAGCCAGCCCAGCCCATTTGCTGAAGCTTCGTAACACCATCAAATTTTTATACTGACTAACCAGTGGAACCACCGTTTCTCGACTAAATTCATAGTATGCTTCATCAACCAGCACTGGCAGCCCGGTATCCATTATCTCTAGAATGTCTGGCTGCGGTGTAATCGTTCCTGTTGGGTTATTCGGGTTAGCGAGAACTATTATTTTAGTCTTTTTACTTATGGCCGCCTTGACTGCGGTTACATTGACGGCGAAATTCCCGTCTCTGGGCACCTCAACCACCTTACCATTACTCACTTCTGTATAGAAACGATACATGGCAAAGGCAGGAACACAATTTATTATCTCGTCACCTGGCTCAATAAATAAGTGCAAAACAAGGTCTATAAGTTGGTCACTGCCACCACTAGCCACAATATGCTCAACGCCAATACCGGTATATCCTTGCAGCAGCTTCCTGAGCTCCGTTTGCCCGGCATCGGGGTAGATATTTAAATAAGGGTAAGCAGCCAGAGCCTGGTTTACTCGGGGTGAACAGCCATAGGGGTTCTCGTTGGCATCCAGCTTGATAATACTTTCTACCGGGACTTCAACCTTCCCCTCTAATGTCTTTGGGAATGTGCTGGCAGCATAGCCCCTAAAGGCAATCAAATCAGACCGTATAAATTTCTCAATTCCTGCCCCTTTAATCATTCTCCTCCCCTAAGCTAAAACTAGCTAAACATCAATGTATTTTAAGAAATAATGGACTAGCCCAAGAACAACTACCAAGTTGTTTACAAAGGTGACCTAAAGAATAGGAAGCTGCCAATCTGACCTTTGATACTCTCGAAGTTAAGTTTTCCTTTTCCGGCAGAGCTACTTTTATAGCCCAAGTTCCTTCAGTGTCTCCTTGGTTGGCACGCCTTCTTTGTCCCAACCCCTTAATTTGTAGTACAGGGGGAGCATTTGGTCAAGGTCACACACTTCACCCTTGGACGGTCCAGCGGGTATTGGCTCTTTAAGGAATCTCGGCGGCAGGGTGTCATCCTTCCTGGTAAATCCTGCCTTCAGGTTGAAAAGCCTCTCCAGGTTATATATCCGCTCACCGGCTTTCATAAGTTCATCATCAGAATATGGAAACCCGGTTACTGCCCTTAGTATTGAACCATAAGCAGGAATATATTCCAGACCAAAAACGGTAAATAGGCACATCCCTGACGAATCAATAACCGCGGTGAAGTCCTGCATATACTTGGTCAGCTCCGCCTTCCCAACATAGATTAGTCTATCCATTAGATATGGCGACTCTATAACCTCTTGGCTGATAGTATAGCCTCTGACATGGCAGGCTCCCCGGTTTGAGGTGGCATAGTTAAGCGCAATGCCCTTAAATGCCCTCGGGTCGTATGCCGGTATTTCCTGTTTCTTGACGCTCATTGACAGTTCGGGGTGACCATAGTGCTCAGCCAGCCGATACGAGCCTTCAGCCAGTAAATCGCCGATGACACCTTTTCTCTCACCCATTATTTGCACTAATTTAACCATTATATTACCATCGCCAAACCTTATCGGGAAGGGCACATCCTTCTCCGGTATATATCCCTTCTCATAGAGCTCCATAGCGCAGGCAATGGTTACCCCAGCCGAAATCCCATCCAGCCCATATTCATCACACAGATAGTGAGCATAGGTGATGGCATTCAGGTCATGAACGCCACACATTAAGCCCAGTGCCCAGGTTGTCTCATATTCAGGGCCCTGTCCATATTGCCC
>CP070810.1:431058-433672 GCA_020343755.1 Dehalococcoidia bacterium
AGTCGAGTGCAATAAGTTTACCAATAGGAATCGTGATTAAGTAGCTTCAGTTAAGACGCTCCAGAACCACGGCTTTGAGGTCATGGGAGGATTTATTGTCGGTTTTGACAGTGACCCAATTTCAATCTTTAAGAGCCAAATCAACTTTATTCAAAAAAGTGGCATCGTTACCGCTATGGTCGGTCTGCTAAATGCCCCAAACGAAACAAGACTATGGCATCGCCTGAAGAAGGAGAACCGTATATTGCCAGATGCTAGCGGCGATAACACAGACATCGAAACCAACCTCATTCCAAAAATGAACTTTGAAGTGCTGGTTAATGGCTATAAGCAAATCCTGCGTACAATCTATGCCCCCAAGCAGTTTTACGAGCGGATTCAAACGTTCTTCAAGGAGTATAAGCCTAATGAAAAGGTGGGCGCCAAATTTAAAGTTGAGGCTTACATTATTAAGGGATTCTTTAAATCGGTGTTTATCCTGGGTATTAAGGACAAATTCAGGGTGTATTACTGGAAGCTGTTCCTTTCCACCCTGATAAAATATCCTCGGCGTCTTGGTTTAGCCATAACCCTTGCCGCTCAGGGGTTTCATTTCCGCAAGGTCTACGAGAAAATTAAAGACATGAAAGTTGATAATGCCCTATTAGCAAGGCAAGTAAAAGTCTTAAAGGGAGCGGGAGTTTAACCACTAAAGGTATTGAGATAACTCAGTCAAACTGTGAATCCGAGGGCAGTCGCTAACTTCAGGCATTAAATCATAGCGGTCAATAAGAACGGGATTAATACCTACCCCTCTGGCACCAACTACATCTGTTTCATACTGGTCACCAATATAGACCGCCTCAGAAGCGCCTACCGCAGCGCGGTCTAATGCCAGCAGAAAAATGGGCGGCTCAGGCTTATTTGCCCCAGCCTCCTTAGAGGTAACCACAAAGTCAAGGTAGGGGGATAAACCAAGGCTACTGCAGATGAGATTCATATCCTTAGTTAGACTGGTAATCAAACCTAGAATAAGACCTCGCTTCTTTAATGTCTTCAAGGTTGGTAGCACATCGTCATAGAGAACATAGGTTTCTTTTCTAGCTGACTGATTTATCTTCCTCAATATTTCTAGAACCGTATCTCTAGGGAGCTTAACCCCGGCCTCGGTCATTATTATCTCTATATAGCGGATAAAAATCTCAGGGTCTTCTGATTCCCGCCACCGGTATGGAGCTCCCGCCGGCAGTTGAGTCCCAGCAGCATAGATACCCCGTATTACCTTCGGTGGAGATAGCTCAATGCCTAACTCCCGGGCAATTTGACAAAATTGTTCGTGCCTATCGGGCTCAGCGTGGGTCAGGGTATTCATCCAATCAAAGAATACCGCTTTAATCATGGCCAATACCTCCTTCTCCTTTTAAATATACTCCACCACCTCAGACAAGCGATGAATTCGCGGACAGTCTTTGGCCTCGGGCATTAAATCATAGCGGTCGATGAGAATGGGATTAATACCTACCCCTCTGGCACCAACTACATCGGTATCATACTGGTCACCGACATAAACCGCTTCAGAAGCATTTACCCCAGCGCGCTCCAGTGCTGCTAAGAAAATAGGCGGCTGGGGTTTATCTGCCCCAATCTCCTTAGCGGTAACTACAAAGTCTAGGTAGGATTCCAGACCAACTTCGCCTATAATGAGGTTGGAAATCAAGCCTAAAATCAAGCCTCGCTTTTTCAATGCTTTCACAGCGGGCAATACATCATCATAGAGAACCCAGGTTACGCCACCACCTCTAACCAGCCGGCTTATCCGCCTAGTAAATTCCAGCATGGTCTCCCTTGGCATCTTTACCCCAACCTCGGCTGATAATACCTCCTGATAGCGGATAAAGGGGGCTTCATCTTTCCCCTGGCTCCACCTCGGTGGGGCACCCGCTGGCACCTGACTCTCAGCTATATGGATAGCCCTTATTAACTTCTGCGGAGGTAGCTCAATGCCCAGCTCTTGGGCAATCCGAGAAAATAATTCGTGCCTGTCTGGCTCCGGATGAGCTATGGTATTTAACCAATCAAAAAATACTGCTTTAATCATGCCACCTCCTTACCTATTCATCCCCAATGCCTAGGTCTCTAATGTAACCAACCGCATCCTGGATAGTTATTATTTTTTCCGCATCCTCATCCGGTATTTCAACCTTCCGGGATGGGGTGCTGAACTCATCTTCTAAAGACATTCTCAGTTCTACTAAATCTAGAGAATCAGCTCCCAGGTCATCGACAAAGCTAGCGGTGGATACTACCTCCTCTTCCTCTACCCCCAAGTGCTCCACAACTACCCTTTTTAGTCGCTCAAAAATGGTTGCCACTTTCTACCCTCTTCTTACCAGCTTTCTATCTATTGGCATGAGCACTAACTGAGCCTAAAACCCCATTAACAAACTTTGATGAACTATCGCTGCCAAACCTCTTGGCCAGCTCAACTGCCTCATTTATAGCTACCTTTACTGGCACCTTATTGTCACATAAGAGTTCGAATATTGCCAGCCTGAGAATATTCCTATCGATCACCGGTATTTGTTCTATCGGCCAGGCAGGAGCAAAGCGCCGAATATTCTGGTCAATCTTCTCC
>CP070810.1:433772-436884 GCA_020343755.1 Dehalococcoidia bacterium
AAACGAGTCAAACCACGGTAGATGAGCACCATCACCGGGACTTCTACCAGAGCATGCCCCAGGGCTACCTTAATACCGGCAAACGGGGATTTATAGCTTTTGGCTACGGTAACAGCAAAGGCAGGGCCAGGCATCATTACCCCTGATAGTGAAATTACGGCTACACTGGCTAAAAATGGAACCATAAGCACACCCCGCCCATTGTATCATATATTTCCCCTGGTACTTCCAGATTGACATGGAAAATCTGCTCAGGCCTTATCGCTTGGCGTCACCAACCCGATGAAGTATACTTAATGGCGCATATCCACTAGTCAGAAGTAGAAAATCTCGGGATAAGGAGGCAAAGGTGCAGTTAGAAGATATTAGAAATATAAGTGTTATTGGCGCTGGTATTATGGGACATGGAATCGGTCTCACCTACGCCTTGGGTGGTTATAGGGTAGTCTTGAACGATACCAGGGAAGAAATTCTCACTAATGCTATAAGCCACATCAGAAATGAGCTTAAAACCTTTGCTGAGAGCGGTTTAATTTCTCAAGATATGATCGAGAAAACGCTATCCCGCCTAACCACTACCACCGACCTCAAAGAGGCAGTGAAGGATGCTGATTTTGTTACTGAAGCTGCTATTGAGGATGTGGGGGTAAAGAGGAAGATTTTCACTGACCTTGACATCTTTTGCCCTGAGCATTCTATCCTTACCAGTAACACCTCTTCGCTAGTTCTGCGAGATTTTACTTCTCAATGCAAAAGGAGGGACAAGATACTCATTACCCATTGGTTTAATCCTCCCCACATAGTACCGGTAGTCGAGGTAGTGCGGGGTGAGGAGACCTCTGATGAGACGATGGAGTTAGTTTATGCCTTGCTCAAGAAGGTCAAGAAGCTACCGGTGAAAATCCTTAAGGAAATCCCTGGTTTCGTGGTCAATCGGATACAGACGGGGATGTTTCGCGAAGTGTGGTCACTTTGGCAGCAAGGCATTGCTAGCCCCGAAGACATTGACCTAGCGGTGAAGGGCAGTTTTGGTTTTCGCTTGGCGGCTATTGGACCGCTAGAAACCTGTGATTTAGGCGGACTCGATTTATGGTATGGTATTGCCGACCGATTATTTAAGGTGATTGACGATGCCCACCAACCATCCGAGGCGCTCAAGAAGAAGGTGGAAGCTGGTGAGCTGGGATTAAAAAGCGGGAAAGGCTTCTTTGATTACAGCGTCGATTATTTCACCAAGGGTCAAGATGAAAGGGTTAAGACCAGGGACAATAAATTTATCCAACTCCTCAAACTGTTGTACTCCCAATAAAGCGGTATTACTGGTAAGTTCTTAATGCAATGTCAATTCTGGCTGTCTATTAAATGTATGGTGAAGTCAAGGGAGAGGCCGAGAGCAAATACTCACACTTGGGTAGTGAAGAATACTGATAAGTTCCAGGCTACGATTCCTGAGTATAAGCCCACAAAGCACCGACTGCTTATCACCGCCAGTCTGGGCCGGTGCTTATAAATATCCCACAAAATAAACGCCGCTAACAGCGCACCTATCACTTTTATGACCAAGAAATTTCCCCCGCCAACTAATGTCCGTAGGAATGGGTTTACCTCCCGCGCTACTCCCTGTCTAATAAGAAAGTAGCTTATCACACCATCAGAGACGACAAGAGCAATTAGCGCCACTAGAAGATGCCTTATTCGGTGAATTCCAGTAAAGTAACCCTTGATAACCTGTAACTGAGCCCTCATAATTGCCTGTTAACTATATACTAAACCATAACGTTTGCCAAGCCCTCTTGACTACAAAAAGCGCTCCTCATCCAGATAACCTTGCAGAATAATGGCTGCGGCTACAGCATCATCCAGAGCTTTCTTTCTTGGTTTCTTGGCGTAAGCTGCTTGCATCAAACGCCTAGCTGATACCGTTGATAAGCGCTCGTCCCTAAACTCTACAGGAACTTTGGTTTGGCTGGATAATTTCTGGACAAAAGCCTCCACCTTTTCTGCTTGCTTACCTAAACTACCATCCATAGAGCGGGGCAAACCAACTACCACTCGCTCGACCTGATGCTGGCTAGTAATGTTAATAATCGCCTCAATATCGGCTGTCTCATTTTGGCGAGTGATAATAGTCAATGGACTGGCTAGTATACCCTGAGGGTCGCTCAGGGCTACTCCAATCCTTTTATCTCCAATATCAAGTCCTAGGCTACGCGTTACATCTCCCTCCAGACTGTTTGAGATTCTTTATTTAATAACCCTATCTCCTTTATCCCCTTCCCCTTGATAAGGAGAAGGGGAAAATAATTTCTTATATTAGGCTTTTCACCAACCGAAGGGCTTCGTCTAATTTATCTTTATACTTGCCACCCGCCTGAGCAAATCCGGCTTTGCCTCCTCCACTGCCACCAGTAACCCTAGCCACTTGCTTAACTATATCTCCAGCATTGTAGCCTTTGGCAACTAAATCTGGGGTCACCGCAGCTAAGAAAAGGGGCTTATTATCATAAATTGTGCCCAGAACTATGACCACGCTTTTTAGCTGCTCCCTGAGTAGGTCGCTCATTTCTCGCAGAGCCTCCAGACGAGAAGGTGGCACCTTTGCCGATAGCACGGTTACCCCCTTGACCACTTCTGTCTGACCTAATAAGGATGTGGCTATTTTCTTAGCCAGTTCCCTCTCCAAAGCCAGAGCTCGCTTGCGCTCCATATCCCGCTCATTAGCTGTGCTGGAAACTTTATCTCGGACATTTTCTAATGAAGCCCCGACGATTTGCGCAACCTCTTGCCAGTCGGAAAAGAACTTTTCAATAAATTCCTCGGCTCCCCTACCGGTAACGGCTTCAATGCGACGCAACCCGGCACCAATGCTAGTCTCACTAATGATGTGAAAGAAGCCTATCTCACCGGTTGAAGCAACATGGGTACCGCCACACAGTTCAGCACTAATAAACGGTTCACCTATTTTCACTACTCGAACTACGTCGCCATACTTTTCATCAAACAGGGCTATAGCCCCTTCCTCTATCGCCTGTTTATATGGAATGTCCTCATCATAAACCTTTAAATTGTGACGAATTTTATCATTGACAATATGCTCAACTTGCTGTATTTC
>CP070810.1:436984-442599 GCA_020343755.1 Dehalococcoidia bacterium
CCGTTGCCATCACCCCAGCGACGGTCATGATGGTAGTGGACGCTGCTGGGGACAATTCGCTCCCACATATCCGGAAAATCGGAGAGTAAGCCGGACTCGAATTCAATGGTAGTTATCCCGGCGGTGGAGCCGGCTATAAGCAGGGTAACCGTTCCGTTATTTATATCTGTCCCGGCGATTTGCTCTTCTACTTGGGGTGTGATGTCAACGATATCGCAGTGTCCTTTGGACTGGAGACTGATTCTCTTGGTGACTACCATATTCTGACCTCCTGTAGCCAATAATTGTCGATTCTAACCCACCTATTTTTGGTAACCCTATCCCCTTTATCCCCTTCCCCCTGATAAGGGGAAGGGGGAATCAATTATATAAGGGAGGCTTCGCCTCCCTTTGACTCTCCAAGATATAGATATTCCTATTCATGAGGAGGAAGAGACTTTAGAGAGGGGCTTTTTACCCCACAAAAACAAAGTTTTTGTGGGGACCCCGTATTCGCATCTCTCTTACCTACACTCCCCTTCCCTTATTAAGGGAAGGGGGTCAGGGGGATAGGTTACTAAACATTCTCACTGCCCCTCTCCTTTGACACCCCTACTAGCCAATGCTATGATGATTAAAAGGGAAACTAAATTAGGAGGTCTTAAATTTTAAGAGTGGGGTGATGATATTATGGAGGGTATAAACACGCTATACCTAGTACTTTTTATTGTTTGTCTGGCACTATCAGCCTTCTTTTCCGGCTCAGAAACCGCCTTTACTGCCTTGCAACGGGTAAGGGTTAAGCACCTGGTTAACACCAAGGTACCTGGGGCAGAGCGGGTAGCCAAAATGATACAGCGGCCAGAGAAACTGCTATCTACCGTCCTGACGGGCAACAACCTAGTCAACACCGCAGCCGCAGCACTGGGCACGATTCTAGCTGTCTCTGTCTGGGGAGAATGGGGTATTCTTATCGCCACTATAGGAATAGCCGTCATTCTTCTAATATTCTGCGAAACTACTCCCAAGGTTATCGCCGCCCATAATGCTGAGAGGATGTCAATAAGACTGGCGCGACCTGTAGAGGTAGCATCCTATATATTTACTCCGGCAGTGCTAGCCCTGAGCTCAATAGCCTCAAGGTTTACCAGGGTGGCTGGAGGGAAACCGATGGCTCAGTCCCTGGTCAGCGAGGAAGAGATTCGCACCATGATATCAGTGGGGCATAAGGAGGGGACGGTGGAGGAGGCAGAGGCTGAGATGCTGCACAAGGTCTTTGAATTTGGTGACCGACCGGTTCGTGAGGTTATGGTGCCACGTCCGCAGGTTGTCTCTATCGAGCAAGGTTCAACAGTAGCCGATTTTCTGACTGTCTATGCTCAGTCTCCAATCTCCCGCTTCCCAATATATCAGGAGAACATGGATAATGTAGTTGGCATCCTCTCAGTGAAGGACGTGCTTATGGGTCTGGCTAAGAACACTATTGACCCTCAGAGCGTCATTGATGACCTTACCCGCCCAGCATACTTTACCCCGGAGACCAAACATATTAACGAGCTGTTTACCGAGATGCGGGATAAAAACTACCGAATGGCAGTGGTCGTAGATGAGTTTGGAGGCACCGCTGGTATAGTCAGCCTCAGCCGCCTGGTTGAGGAGATTGTCGGTCAAGTCGGTGATGAGCTAGCTGGGGTGGAAAAGGAATATGAAGCTATCAACGAGTACACCTTCCAGGTTGATGGTAGCATGCGCATTGAGGAAGCTAATGAAGAGATGGGACTGGAGTTGCCTGAGGGTGATTATGAAACTGTAGCCGGCTTCGTCCTTGACCTTTTAGGCCACATACCAAGACGAGGCGAACAGCTAAGGTATAAAGGCTTGAAGATAGTGATAACCAAGATGCTGGGACTAAAGATAGAAGAAATTCTACTGACCAAGGAAAAGAAAAAGGAGCATGCACCGCCTACGGGTTAGGTTCAAGCGAGGACAAGAGGTAAAGTTTATATCACACCTTGATTTGATGCGCCTATGGCAAAGAGCGCTTCACCGAGCCGGGATACCTCTAGCTTACTCGGAAGGATTTAGCCCCCACCCTCGAATATCACTAGCTGCCCCTCTACCCATAGGAGTAACCAGCGAGGCTGAGCTAATGGATCTATATACTACCCAATGGGTTTCCCCTCATTTCTTCACTGCAGCTGTAAGTCAACAACTACCGCCGGGCATTGAAATATTACAGGTTTATCCCATAGCCTTAACTCTGCCATCTTTGCAATCCTTGGTGCGCTATGCTGAATACAAGGTTGAAGTGGAAACGGAAAAGGAGCCGAAGGAGATAGAAACAGCCCTTACCTCCCTACTCTCGGCAAAGCACCTGCCGTGGCAGCACCAAAGGGATACCGGGATACGAAACTACGACCTTAGGGCTTTAATTGATGACCTGTGGCTCATTGACTGGCGCCGTCCATATTGCAATATAGGCATGCGATTACGGTGTGACAGCAGCGGTTCAGGAAGACCAGAGCAGGTTATCACCGCCCTAGGTTTTACTAACCACCCACAGTTAATACACCGGACTAAACTCATTTTGAGAGCTAAATAAACTGGATATGAACAGATGACCAAGAGGCAAGGATGTCAAGAGCCACTAGAACAGCGGGTACTACAATTCATCCAGGAACACCACCTGGTACCAAGCCAGTCTCGCCTACTGGTAGCAGTATCCGGTGGACCAGATTCAGTCTGCCTGCTCCATATCTTAGTTAAACTTAAGAAGGAGCTGGGGATAAGACTGCACATAGCTCATCTTAACCATCAACTGCGAGGGGCTGAGTCTGAGGCTGATGCTCAGTATGTTTCTAACCTAGCCCGCCGCCTTGGTATTCCATTCACCATAGAACAACGTGATGTAAAAGGCTATCAAAAACATAAACGCATTTCATTAGAAGAGGCAGCCCGTGAGGTGCGATATACCTTCCTAGCTCAAGTAGCCAAGGCTATCGGAGCCAGCCAAGTAGCCGTAGGCCATACTATGGATGACCATATAGAGACGATACTGATGCATCTAGTTCGGGGGACAGGCACCAGAGGGCTTCGGGGACTACAGCCTTGCACCGAGTGGCAATTTTCAGGGAATAACCTGACTATAATCAGACCTCTGCTACAGGTAAGCCGAGAGGAAACAGCCAACTATTGCCACGAGCACGAACTTAAGCCCAGGATTGATGCTTCCAACCTGTCTTTATCACCATTAAGAAATAGAATCCGTCATCAGCTCCTGCCACTGCTTAAGAGCTATAACCCACAGGTAACCGAAGCCTTACTCCGAAGCGCCAGCATTGCTAGTGAGGACCTGGCTTTTATAGATAAAGAAGGTATCCAACTATGGGATGAAATTGCCCAACAGCAAGAGAACACTATTATTTTAGATAAAAAAAGGCTTCTCGAGTTGCCCTCTGCCCTTAAGCGACACCTGCTGCGAATGTCCATAGAAAAGCTATTGGGCAATGTTAAGGATATCGAGATGCGCCATATTGAAGAAATAATGAGCGCCCTGACCAAGCCGGCAGGAAAAAGGCTCAGCCTGCCCGAAGGCTTAACCTTTTCCGTAGAATACGACAGGTACCTGATAGGGAAAGACCCAGCGGCTTTATCCCCCTTCCCCACTCTTGAGGGTGAGTTTCCGCTAAAATTGCCGGGCAAAACGACACTAGCCGGCTGGAATATAGAAGCAACTATCATAGACCCCTCGGTATTAAAAGGGATAGGGTTAACAGATAACGACTTTACTGCCTATTTTGACCTCGATAAAACCGGCAACAAACTGGTAGTGCGAAGTCGTAAGTCTGGTGACAGGTTTCAGCCACTGGGTATGGGCCAACCCAAGAAGTTAAACGAATTTATGATTGATGCCAAAATCCCTCAAGCTTGGCGCCGAAGAATTCCCCTCGTCTGCCCCCCTCAGCGTATTATATGGGTCGTCGGCTGGCGCATTGACGACAGGGTAAAGGTTACCGAGGATACCAAGCAAATTCTATGCCTGAAATTTGAACGAGGCTAAACTTCTAATTCAACCGTAACTACTGGCTTTCTCCAGCGAAGCCAGAGTGCCCAACCAGTTACCGCCAGTGCGTATACAGCAACGTAGATTTCCACTTGAACAACGTTAGTAAGGACTCCCCCTACCAAAAGAACCACACTATAGTTAAGAAAGGCATGCAGGCAGGAAGCGATGAGATAGAACTGCCATCCTTTACCCTTAGCCAGACCATAACCAGCCAGCGCAGAGAAGGCGGTATGCGCAGCCACAGCAAAGAACCTCTCCCAAAAAGGCGCCAGTGCTATAAGACCACCAGTTTGCACTGCTTCCCAACTCCAGCCGGAGGCAAAGACAGTATTATGAACCCACAGCGCCTCAAAAATACCGAACGCGGCTCCAGCGGCCGCCCCGATAGCCAGCCCCAGCTTGGGGTCAATATTCTTGCCTTCACGCCGCCAGTAGAGAACTACTGGTACCAATTTAGCTCCCTCCTGAACCAGCCCACTGAGGAGTATTTGTGGTATCCCGAAAAGCAAAATCCGGCTCATGATAACTTCCTGGCTCCAGAAGTGTACTAGCGCCTGCCCAGTCCAAAATTGGAGGGGTATTTGAACAAAGGAGGCAGCACAAAGAGCTAAGAAAGCACTGCCCGCCATAACCGCCCAGAGGCGGGCATCCTTAAAGAGAGGCGGATAGTACGGAGCGAGCCAGATAGCGCCAAAATAGAAAGCCAGACCAATCCCCAAGGCAGTAGGGTTGGCGAAGAAAGATAAGAAGAAACCGACCGTTTGCTCTAGCATAAATCTCCCCTATCAGATAATAATCAGCCTCACGTCATAATCATTTATCAAGAGTAGATTGAAGGGGCTCTGCCCCTTCAAAAATTATTCCTCCCCCCTCTCATTTGAAGGAGAGGGGGGACTAAGGAGGTGAGGTAGAAAATAATCTCATTACATTATGCGCTTGAGGCGAGGGTTGGGGGTAATGCCGGGGATTCTACCCCTTTTGGCGATTGGCTTGCCTTCCACCTCGTGGAGGTCAGCGGTAAAGTCTATGGGCTTAGCCCCGCTAATATAGCTGCCGACACCAAAGCCATCAACTGGAGCTCCGCTCTCAATAAAGTAGGTAATTCGCTCCGGGTCAATGCCACCGCTAACGAAAATCTTCACCTTGTTGAACCCGGCTAAATCCAGCCTGGCTCTGACCTCTTTGACTAGGTCGGGCGTAACCTGACCCCGCTCGCTGGGGGTATCAAGCCGCACACTATTAAGCCTATCACCTAGTGCCTGAGCCACCCGCAGGCTCTCCTCAGCCTCGTCCTTAAAGGTGTCAACCAAAGACACCCTAGGCACCTCAGGTGGCACATACTTATCAAAAGCTACGGTAGCTTTAACCGTATCACCCATAATTATAATCAGGGCATGGGGTATCGTTCCCATTGGTTCAATGCCGGCTAGTTTGGCACCTGCAATACTGGAGCAGCCAGCGCAGCCACCGACGATAGCAGCATACTCCATTATCCCAGCTACTGAGGGGTGAACATGGCGGGCACCAAAGCTAATGACAGGTATGCCCTGAGCGGCTTCTACACACTCCC
>CP070810.1:442699-445217 GCA_020343755.1 Dehalococcoidia bacterium
CCTTGAATTTCAACAAACTCGCCCTTACCGGTCATTACCGCATTGAAGTCAACTTCAGCATTGCAATCTTCATCGTAGCATAGGTCTAGCATCATATAGCTGTGTACAATGCCAACGCTGGTAGCAGCCACCGCGGTCTTTAGGGGTATAGATGATATTATGCCTATATTTGACAGGCTTTGTAGCGCTTGGTGTAAGGCTACGTAGGCACCACTAATGGCAGCAGTTCTGGTGCTGCCATCAGCCTGAATCACATCGCAATCTATAATTAGGGTTCTTTCGCCTAGTGCGGAGAGGTCGGTTACAGCTCGTAGCGAACGCCCAATAAGGCGTTGTATCTCCTGGTTTCTACCACCAACCCTACCTAGTGATGAATCGCGTGGGGTGCGGGTAACCGTGGAGCGGGGTAGCATGGCATACTCAGCGGTAATCCAGCCGCTACCCACACCTTTAAGAAAGCTTGGCACCCTTTCATCAACACTTACCGTACACAGCACCCGGGTCTTGCCTAGTTCTATTAGTGACGAGCCTTCGGCAAAACTCTGATATCCAGGTATTATTCGTATTGGTCGTAGCTCATCATAAGCCCGCCCATCAGCTCTTTTCAACCAATTCTCCTTTATCACTATTTAATGGTCTGTCAAAGTATAGCATTGCTCACTGAGATTGACAATCGTGCTAGATGAGAAGTTGGCTAGGGTGCTTTTTACTGAATAGAAAGGAGGCGCAAGCCCTAAAGTGTGTTCGAGGGTAGGAGGATAGGAAAAAAGTTATCGCAGGAGTCCTAAAATTTATTATATTCCTATCATGAAGGGGAGATTAATGTAAAAGATGGGCGTTAGCCCCTCTTAAACAACCGTTTTATATCAGCCTATTTTAGGCTTACTAGGTATTCTTTTAACCAGCCTAAGGCAGCCTCGGCAGCGGCTAGCTTGTTTTGCTCTCGGTTTCCTTGGAAGTTATGTTTTCGGCTAGAGGTTCCACCCTTATGGGATAATCCAATGTAGAATAGCCCCAGTGGTTTTCCCAGCGTAGCCCCACTAGGTTCGGCGATGCCGGTATCAGCTAAACATATATCGGCGGCTAGTATCTTTCTGCCGCCCTGTGCCATTTCCTCAGCCACTTGGTAGCTAACGGCACCATATTTGTTAATGGTATCCGCTTTCACGCCGACTATTTTAATCTTAGCCTCATTACTATAAGCGGTAACCGACCCCTTATAGTAGTCTGAGCTACCAGGGACATTGGTTATCAGGTGGGATATTAGTCCTCCAGTGGCTGATTCAACCACTCCTAGGGTTAGCCCTTTCTGGCGAAGTAGATTTCCCACCTCTTGCTCTAGACTGGTCATAGCTTTAGACAAATCCTTCCACGCTTATAGAATATGCTTTTTTTCGGATAAAGGTATAGACTATTTGCCAACTTCGTGTTATTATCGCTTGTAGCCAGATTATAAAGGAACTAGGGGACAAAATAAAGCTAAAACATGTCCCAACTCCTAGCCAATAAAAAGAAGGAGGTTTATGTTAATGAGGACCGCAGCTATAGTGTTTGGTGCTCTTGGTGGTGCGGCGGTTATAATGGGTGCTCTCACTGTAGGTGGAGTAATACCCGAATTTACTGCTCAACTTACCTGGATGTTCTGGTTTGCGCTCGGTGGAGTTTTACTATTAAGCTCTATCGCTTTCGCCGTTTGTCGCGGTCGAGGTGAGGAATAGTCTTTGTTTTGGCTCTATTAATTAGCAGCCTTTATTTTGTCCATTTTGGGAAGTGAAGCTAAAATTTCACTGCGGGTTTACCCCAATGCCACCAGAAATGAGGTAATCGGCTTTGCTGAGGGGGTATTGCGGGTAAAGATATCGGCGCCACCGGTTAAAGATAAAGCTAACCGCGAGCTACTGGCTTTTCTCAGTCAGCTTTTAGGCATTAGCCAAGGGGCGCTAACTATCACCAAGGGTTATACCAGCCGGAATAAGACGATAGCCGTTAATGGTTTGAGCCAGGAAGAGTTGCTGAAGCGGCTTCTACATAGTTGAAGGACTAAGCCTTTTTCCTCTTCCGGCGGCGACGCCAGTAGAGAACACCAAGTATAGTTCCCCAAATGGGGCTGAAGATTGCTGCCCCGATAGCTGCTGTTCCTAACCCTTGCCCGAAGGTTGTAAGTCCACGAATAGCAGACTTGAGTGCCTCACTGGCGCTCCAGCCGGGACGAACCAACGGCGCAGCAGTAGCTGCCGGCTTGAGATCTATTGAAATCAAGCTCATGGCTGAGATTCGCTCCAGATATTGCATTCGACCCTTGATTTGCTCTATCTCATAGCGTATCCAAGACAGTGATTCGTAGATTCTAAGGATGTCCTCTATTTCCTCAGCTTTTTCCAGAAGGGCTAGGTATTGGCTCTCGGTTGCCTCGGCGTTCTTTAACCTGGATTGCAGGTCAATATACTCCTCGGTTATGTCCTCACTGCTGGTGCTTTCTGAGGTTACCCTCACTGCCAGCGCCCTGAGTTCAGCAAAC
>CP070810.1:445317-449063 GCA_020343755.1 Dehalococcoidia bacterium
GTGGCAGACCAGCAGCGCCGTCAATTATCAGAATGCAGTGTTTCATAAAGTCTTACCGCAGTTTATGAAATGTATTTATCAACCTCACCCCCTGTGTCCCCCTCTCCTTTGAAGGAGAGGGGGAGGTATTACTTTTAAAGGGCTTTGCCCCTCTTAAGAAAAAAGCCTCCCCTTCAAAGGAGAGTCAAAGAGAGGCGAAGCCTCTCTTAAACACCTAATTCCCCTTCCCCTTATCAAGGGGAAGGGGATACAGGGGATGGGGTTATATAGATAAGATGAAATATTGTGTTTTGATAATTGATGGTGCCTCTGGTTGGCCATTGCCTCAGCATGATGGCAAGACCTGCTTAGAGCTGGCTCATACCCCCAACCTGGATGCTATGGCACCGCAGGGTTTTCTTGGCCTTGTCCGCACCATACCGCCAGGGATGGAACCCAGCAGTGCCTGCGCTTGTATGTCGGCGCTCGGTTATGACCCCAAGGTCTACTACCGGGGCAGGAGTGCTATTGAGGCTAAGAGCCTGGGCATCCCTGTTGATGACGGGGATGCTGTTTTTCGCTGCAATCTGGTGGCTGTTCGTGACGGTAAAATGTGGAGCTATAGCTCTGGTTATATTAGTACTGATGAGGCTCAACCGCTTATTTCGGCTTTAGAGCAGACCCTCGGTAGTGATAAAATACGTTTTTACCCCGGTGTCAGCTACCGACACATCTGCCTATTAAAAGGACGAGAGGATACCCTCCTGGCTAGTTGCACTCCCCCTCATGATATCCACGATAAGCCCATTGACCAGTTTCTACCTAAAGGTCCGGGGAGTGACCTACTACGGAACTTGATGAAGCGCTCAGAAGCGGTGCTCCGGGACCATCCAATAAACATAAAGCGGAGGTCTCGCGGCGATATACCAGCCACAATGATATGGCTGTTCTGGGGTAGCGGTAAGATACCTGATATGCCACCGTTTGAGCAGACTTACGATCTCAGTGCAGCAATGACATCCGGCGTTGACCTTCTCCGAGGTTTAGCTCGAATGGCAGGTATGGATATATTAGATATACCCGGGGTAACTGACGGTCTGGACAATGACCATGCGGCTCAGGCGGCTGGTGCCCTAAACGCCCTTGATGACCATGATTTGGTAGTTATTCACGTTGAGGCGCCAGATGAGGCGGCTCACGCTGGTTCCATTAGTGATAAGGTGGAGGCTATCCAGAGGGTAGATAGCGAGGTCATCAGTCAGCTCCGCTCCTGGCAGCCAGACTCCCTTCGCCTACTAATCATGCCCGACCACTCAACCCCGATACAGACTCAAACCCATGTTGCCGACCCGGTTCCATTTATGCTCTGGGGACCAGGATTTACTGCTAACGGGGCAAAAAGATTTACCGAATCCGAAGCCAAAAAAGTAGGTTTTTTTATTGAGAACGGGTATAATATTATGAATATGCTGATTGGGGAATAGCCAATTATTTAGTTTTTGAGGGTTAAAGATAGTGGCACTAGTTGTCCAAAAATATGGCGGTACGTCGGTGGCTAATGCTGAGCGGATTAAAAATGTAGCTCGGCGAATAGCTGCTGCCAAGGATAAGGGTGACCAGGTAGTAGTTGTCGTCTCAGCCATGGGAGATACCACTGATGAGCTCATTGAACTAGCCTGCCAGGTTTCCAAGCAACCTAGCGAGAGGGAGCTTGACGTTCTTTTGTCCACCGGCGAGATTGTTTCCAGCACCTTGCTGGCAATGGCGCTGCGAGATATGGGTTATGATGCTATCAGCCTAAGCGGGGCTCAGGCGGGGATAAGGACCGATTCAGCCTATAGCCGAGCTCGAATCCTGAAAGTTGAATCCAAAAGAGTGGTTAAGGAGCTGGAGAAGGGGAATATCGTCATCGTCGCCGGTTTTCAGGGTATTACCGGTGAGATGGATATCACCACCTTGGGGCGGGGTGGCTCCGATACCACGGCAGTGGCTCTGGCTGCCAGCCTCGGGGCTGAAGCATGTCAGCTATATACCGATGTTGACGGAGTCCATACCGCTGACCCTCGACTTATCCCTGAGGCTCGCCGGTTGGACGAGATTGGATATGAGGAAATGCTGGAGCTGGCAACCTATGGAGCTAAGGTGGTGCACCCTCGGGCGGTTGAGCTGGGGGAGCTGTTTAATATTCCTATTCTGGTAGCCTCTAGCTTCACCCAAAATCCAGGTACATTAATTCATGGAGGAGTGTCTATGGAAGTCAGAAATAAGGTGCGGGGTATAGCTTATGACCTTGATGTGGCTAAGATAACAGTGGTTGGTGTTCCTGACCAACCAGGTATTGCTGCCTCCATCTTCCAGCCCTTAGCCAAGGCTGGCGTCAGTATTGATACCATTGTCCAGAATGCCAGTATTAATAATATCACTGATTTGACATTTACTGTGGCTAAAAGCGATTTGGCTGGGGCAATGCGGGTGGTGGAGCCTATAGCCAAGTCCATTGGGGCTAGGCAGTGTGCCAGTGATTCTAAATTGGGCAAGGTTAGCATTATCGGCACTGGGATGCAAAATACTCCCGGCTTTGCAGCTAGAATGTTTGGCACACTTAGTCAGCACAACATAAATATCCAGCTTATTACTACTTCAGAGATAAGAATAACCTGCATTATTGACGAGACTAGGGTTAAGGATGCAGTTCGTGCCTTGCACCGGGCATTTGAGGTGGAAATGGAGGAATAGGGGGTGGAGGATGTCATATCAGGAAGAGGAACAGGCGGGACTAAGACGGCGGCGCAGTAAACAGGCAATAGCCTTAGCCATGCAGGGTCGGTGGCGGGAGGCGGTAGTGGCTAACCAAAGCCTGATAGAAAGCTTCCCCAACGATGTTAATGCCTATAATCGGTTGGGTAGAGCTTATATGGAGCTAGGCGAATATTCTCGGGCGAAGGAGGCCTACAGCCGGGCTCTAGAACTTGACCCTTATAATATGATTGCTAAGAAGAATCTTGAGCGTCTATCTCGTTTAGGGGAAGCCATGGTTGGTTTAGAGGGCGACTTTAACCATGTCGAGCCGCAGCATTTTGTTGAGGAAACAGGCAAGGCTGGGGTGGTTAACCTTTACCGCCTTGGCCCCCGTGAAGTGCTAGCCAAGATGGTGGCTGGCGACAAGGCATTTTTGAGGATAGACGGGGCTAGTTTAATAGTGGAAAATGCTCGTAGTGAGTATCTAGGGCAAGTTGAACCCAAGCATGAACAGCGACTTATCAAATTAATGGAGGGAGGTAATAAGTATAGCGTGGCTATTATTAGCTCGACGGAAGAGATGGTAACCATCATTGTCAGAGAGGTCTATCAGGACCCCAGTCAGGCGGAAAAGCTTTCCTTCCCAGCCAAGGAGTTTAAGAGCCCTCGACCTTATATGAGCGATAGAATAATTAGGCGTGAGTTAGAAGAATATGAGGAGGCGGTAGAAGAGGAGTCTGGCTATACTATAGTCGGCGGCGAGGAAGTAGAATTATCGCCTGAGGACTCCCTTGACAAGAATAATAAGCCTAACGATGCAGATTAGGAGGTTCAACCACTATGGTTTTAGGCAAGACTAAACCGGTAAACATTGAAGATGAAGTAAAGAGCTCTTATCTTGACTATGCAATGAGTGTCATCATTGCCCGGGCCTTACCTGATGTGCGGGATGGGTTAAAGCCGGTTCACCGACGTATTCTTTATGTTATGGATGGTCTGGGGCTAAGTCACACCAGCCCTCATAAGAA
>CP070810.1:449163-453411 GCA_020343755.1 Dehalococcoidia bacterium
CCTACCAGAAACTAATAATTTATAGCTGAATCGTATCTAGATAAAGCCACCCCAAAATCAGGGTGGTTTTTCTTTTTGGTGAAAAGTGACCCCCTGATTCGCCAAAAACAAGGCCTTGCATCGGTTCTCTTGCTTGCCTGCTGGGCAATTCCCAAGAAAGGGAGGCAAGTATCATAATGAAAGTAAGGAGAAATTTGAGGTGGTCGGATATAGATATGACTGAACTGAATCTAGCTCAATTGGTAACACACTTCGCCCAGTCCAACAAGGCTGAAGGTAAGTCGCGAAAGACCGTTTCCTGGTACAGTGATATGCTGCTCGATTTTGTGCGGTTCCTTGGGTCGATAGGAAAAGACACGATTCTCGCTGAATTCAGTGCCACCAACGTAAGGGAATTCATTATACACGAGCAAAAAAGACCACTATCCCCTTATCCTCTTGCTAAAGTGTCACTAACTCACTTAATTGCCGGGATACCTCTTGCGATATCCAATTCTTTGGGTCTACTTCGCTCGACAAGTATCACTGCACCTACAGGACAGGTCTGCGTGCACAACCCACAACCCCCGCATAAGACCTCACTAACTTTTGCTTTGCCATCGTCCATACTCATGGCAAAACAGACTGTCCCGATGCACCTTCTACAACCTGTGCACATCTCCTCATCAACTTTTGCGACCAGTTCTCCATATCTATAGTTATACTTTGTTGCATCCCATTCCGTATGCTCTAAGGCTCTACCTCTTAATTCATCAATGCTATCATAGCCATAATCATCCATAAAGCGCTCGATAAACTTAGCCGTTTTTGTAATAAAGTCTTTGCCATAAAACCACAGACCCGAGCTTAATTCTATTATATCTGCTCCTAACATTAGGTAATCCACGGCGTATTCTGGCTTGGTTATCCCGATAACCGCTTGAATCCCTGCTTTGGGAACCCAGTGGCGAATAGCGGCAACTGTTTTTCTCCCTATTGCCCTGCCGTAACCTACTGCACCCGCCATAGTGTTTGCTGTTCCCCCAGGGAAGAGTTTTTCATCAGGCTTTCCATCATTATAGATATCGATCGGTGTGAACATAAGCGGATTGTTGGTACAAGTAACCCAATTTGCTCCTTTGTCAGTGGTTTCTTTGGCTAAATACAAGAATCGAGGCCAGCCAGTTTCTGGGGTCATTTTCCAGCCAAAGGGTACCGTCAATTTCTTAGCTACAGCCTCAATAACAGGCGGCAGGGCTTCCTCACTATCGGCTATTTGCTGATTGGGGAAACCTTCTTTTATAAAGGCAGCCCACCTGGGCTCCTCGTGGAAGGCGAAGAACGGACATGAAGTATCCAACTCTATACAATCAGCCCCGGCATCTTCAAATTCCTTGGCTATTGAGCTCCAAGACTCAGGGTCAGAGCCTTTGCCAACTACATCTGCCTGTACAATTACGCCGGGTGGCACCCTTTTCTTCAGTCCATCGATTATTCTCTTGCCAGTATCCTTTCTGCCCATTATGGCATATTCATCGGCGATTATGAACAAGTACCTGAAATTTTTAGCGATGAGACTCGAGTCATCTACGCTACCCCATCTTAATATAGGCTCTTTACCTTTTGGGTAATTGACTATATTTTCGGGACAGGTATATTGGATACTTACCTTTGACGCTCCGGCATCAACAAAGCTCATCAATTTATCAATATACGTTTCGACACTTTGAGCAGCCGGACCCTCCATGGCTGCCGGTGGTATAGCTATCGGTGTTCTCATTTCCAGCCCACAATGTTTAGCTCTCAATTTTTCTGAAAACATCCCTCTATTCACTCCTTAATTTTAGTAAATTTTGGTAGTACAACTAGAGCCTTTCCCTAAATCAAACTACTTCATATCAAGAAACGCCTACTCGCCTCCTTTCTCTTAGATACCTACTTAGATAATACCTAGCTTTTCTAATTCCATAGCCACATCATCCAAATCTAGCTCTTGTAATTTCTTTTTACTAGGAACCCCTGTTTCTAAAACAGCTCCCCTGAGTTGATAGTATTCATTCCTCATTTTCTCAAATTCTTCGCTGAGAACCACAGGTGAAGGTGTCCGCTTCAGCTCCCAGACAGCCACTTCCTCTTCAGGTACTTTGAAATAATAATCAGCCACTGTGTCATCTTTCTTTCTTCGCCCTTCTCTTGCCATTATCGCTCGCTCCAAGTTGAATATTCTTTCTCCTATTTTCATCCACTCCGATTTATCAATCTCGTCTCCTGTGGCGGCACAGTAGAGTTTCCTTTCTGTATCCGGGTCACCCCGATAATCAGGGGTATTAGGGCTAGTGAGTATAGGAAACATAGACCAATCGCAGAGAATGAGGCTGTTTTTTAGCCTGGACATATTTTGTATAATAATGCACGTTTGAGCCTTGTATTCATATGAAAATGCATCTGCCGCTTTTTCAGAGCCGTAGGCTTCTCTTGCCCTTGCTTTAAGCTGTTCTGGATTTAATGCTCCTTTCTCATCCCTAGGCCAATACATCCCAGCCCAATAAACCAGGCATGTCCAATCATGGGCATCAGAAAGGGGGTCTCTATTATCTGTGGCCCACTGCATAAGTACTACAGGATAGGCTCTTACTGAGTAATGTTGGCACGTGTTTCGTGCAGGGAAGTATGCTTGGTAAAGTTCAACAGCCTCTTTCCCTAGCTTTTCTGCCGCTTTTGATGCCCCATCAGCTATAATATCTCCAAACCCTTCTCGATGGGCAATTTTTGAAAGAAGGACATTAATAAACTCACTTGATCCAATCTTGCTCCAGGGGATTCCGGTATTCTTATCAGTTATGATGCCTGCTTTTTGACATTCTAACAACCACCGTATTAAATCATATAGTGTATATTGGCAAAGCCCAAGTTTATCAGCCAAAACCTTTCCTTCCCAGGCTTCCTTATCCTTAGCTCCCAGCCACAGATAGTAAGATGCCAAACACATCATTTCACCTGAATCCATTCCTGGCACCTCTATCCAAGACCGACAAGCTACAGGGCAACCAAAACATGAATTATTCTTTGTCCTGTATTTATCAGCAAAGGCTACAGTTACATCAATAGGACCCTGGCACGTCCACTTTCTCACCGGATGATTTAAAAGAAGCCTCCTAACTTCTCTACATATATCTTTAAAAGCTTCTTTTCTGGCGATTTTGATTCCACCGTTCCCTTTTACAGTAATGGCTTTAAGATTCTTAGAGCCCATTACGGCACCCATTCCAGCCTTCGCTGCTGCATACCCTGTTTCACTTATTATGGCAGAAAAGCGCACTAAATTTTCTCCTGCCGGCCCTATACAAACCGTTTTAAAACCTTCCCCATACCCATTCAAAATCTCTTTTTGGGTGCGGTAGGTGTCTTTACCCCATAGATGCCTTGCATCTTTTATTTCTACATTCCCATCCTGGACTAATAGCAATACCGGCTTTGCTGCCTTACCTTGGATTATTATTCCATCATACCCAGCATATTTAAGCTCAGGTCCAAAATCTCCACCAATCCCAGAGCGGGTGCAAGAAGGTGGATCAACACCGGGAGCTTTAGTACAAACTTCCGTTCTTCCCGATGTAGGCGCCAATGTTCCAGTTAGGGGTCCGGTAAGAAAAAGAAGTCTATTGTCTACGTCGAGGGGGTCTGCCTCAGGTTTGACCTCATCCCACATAATTTTAGCCCCTAATCCCATTCCTCCTATAAACTTTTTTGCTCTTTCCTTAGATGGTTCTTCAGAAATCCTACCTGTGGTCAAGTCTACCCTAAGAATCTTCCCTACCCATCCATAGAAATCATTAGTCATTACTTATTCCCTCTCGTATTTCAGAACTCCTACAGGGCACCACCTTATACATTCCGGCTTTCCCTTACACAGGTCACAATCGTCCGCTATCTCTATCCTAGTTGCCCCAGTGAAAGGCTCCCTATTTACTTTAATTTTTGACAACACCGGTCTACATTCACCTTCATGAATAAAAGAACATATAACTTCACATGTCCTGCACCCTACGCACCTTAACTCCTTTGCAACGCTCACGGTTGCCATTCCTGAATTCCTTTCTGCCTGTTTTATTTTTTCTTCTTTTCGATAACAAATCGGCAACGAGGATAGCCAGTACACAACGCCCCTTCCATATGAAAGTCAAGTTCCTTGTCCAAGCCGGTTACCCTAAAATAGTTTTTGTATAATTCTACTGTTCCAAGCCAGCCGTCTACATGGTGATAGACAAG
>CP070810.1:453511-456944 GCA_020343755.1 Dehalococcoidia bacterium
AGCAATATAGGGGTTTACATTCACCGCGATAGTAAAATCTGCCCCCATTTCTCTCAGAACCCTCACTGGCACCGGGTCAACTAGACCGCCGTCAACCAGATATCTGCCTTGCCATTTGGCTGGGGTAAATATTACTGGCATAGAAACACTGGCTCTCACCGCTTCCACCACTGAGCCCTGTTTAATTACTACCTCTTCACCACTGCTTATATCAGTAGCCACACAGGCGAGGGGTATCTTTAAGTCCTCAAAATTTACATCGCCAATAATTGACTTCAGCCAGCCCTTAACCCTTTTCCCCTTAATGAAACCGGTTCTGGGTAGGGTTAGGTCTACTAGAGACATTATCTTTCTCTGACTTAAGCCCATTACTGCATTTTTTATTTGACTAATATCTTTCCCTTGGGCATAGAAGGCACCGATTATAGCCCCCATACTGGTACCAGCAATCATGTCAATAGGGATGCCCTCTTTTTCCAGAACTGCCAGTACTCCAACATGAGCCAAACCCCGAGCGGCGCCACCGCTCAGCGCCAATCCAACCCTTCTTTTTCCCATTTTATTCCCACAGCTCCTCGATATCCTTTTCGGCTTGCTGTTTAATCTCAGTCTCCGGGCTGGGGATAAACTCCTTGTAGGACTGAGCTGAACCATACTCACGTGTCCTGATAACCACCGGCATGGGCACTGAATGACCAAAGATAAGCGCCTGCTGCTTGGATTCCAGCCTGGATAATACTGATTTGAGTTCACTCTTACCCGATACCCCAGCCAAGACACTATCAATATCACGCTCATTGTCCAAGAGACAGGTTATCTTAGTCCCCATTTGGGACATAACCTCATCATCAATGCCGCTGGGTCTCTGGTCAATTACCAGCAGGGTAACATTATACTTGCGCATCTCACGGGCAATATTGCCGAAGATAGTCTGAGATGACACCTCTGGATTAAGGAATTTATGTGCCTCCTCAATAGTGATCACTAGGGGATGGGGTGGGGCAGTATCCTCGCCCAGTGCCTTCTCCATTCTCTCCCGATATTGAGCATGGATGCGACGGGTAAGTAGATTGGCGACCAGAATATAAGCCGTTATATCGGTATATCTACCAAATTCCAGGACTACATTTATCCCCTGGTCAAGGTATTCTAAAATGTGCCTTACCGGATTATCCGGGACGTGAGGTAATAGGAAGGGGAGCCGTCTGATGGTTTCCAAGCCACGGCGCAGATTTCGGTAGGTGCTATCATGAATGTTTAGTCTGGTCAATAGTTGCTTGGTCTCGTCCCTGTCCTCTAGCTCTAGAGTAGCTTCAATCCACCTCTTATTACCGAACTCCCGGTATAGCTGGTATACCGCTTGAACTGAGGCTTCGGTTAGGTTCAAGGTTTGACGAAGTAGTCCGATGTCCTCAGGCTCTATCTCATCATAGCCAATTCTGACCACAAAATCGGTGCTCACTCGCCGCCGCCTTGAACTTTCTTCATCAAGGGTAAACACAGCTACCTTTGATGGGAAAAGCTGCTTTAAGGCTTTAACCTTCCGCCTCTCCTCGCTTCTGCCTTCCCAGCCATATTCACTATGCATATCAAAGACCAGATTGGCTGCTGTTCCTTTCTGGAGTATGCCGATGAGCAGTAACCTGGTGAGGAAGGTCTTCCCTGTGCCGCTCTTGCCAAAGATGCCATTAGACCGCTTAACCAGCTCCTCTAGGTCAAGACAGACCTTGGTCTCCATATCCAGCGGCGTTCCAATATAGAACCTTTTTTCATCCTCGCCACCAAAGACCAGCTCTACATCCCGCTGCGAGGCTAAATTTACCGTTGAGAAGTGGCTGGGGACGGTCTTAACCGGCTGCGGTCCCTCAATTAAGCTGGCAACATCACCGCCGATGGTGAGATAGGGGGAGACATGGATTGTCCCATAGGTACTGGTGCCGGCTAATACCTCAGCCATAAACGGGTCGGAAACATCAGGCGGGGTAAGGGTAAGCTTCTGGTCGATCACCCCTAGGCTGACATCGGTTATCATGCCAAAGAAACGCTGCTTCTGCCCCTCAATGGTTACATAACGCCCCACCGCCATATCCTCAACCGAAGCTGAGCTATCCAACCTCACCTCTACCCCCTTAGCTAGTGAACCCGAGGTAACAATGCCCAACCTCTTGGTCTCTTCATTCATGTTTTAATCCTCTCCAGAATAGCCTTGAGTTGATTAAATTGTCCACTAAGTAAGATGGCTAACTCCTTGCCCGCAGCGACTAAAAAAGCACGGCGGTCTTCATATACCTGACTCATCTGCCGAAGACAGGCGGCAATAAGCTCGTCAGGGGAAACCGGCAGGTGAGTGTTGAGCAGTATATTGAGGAAGTCAAAGGACTGGCTAAACTCCTTTATTTCCTCGGTGGAGCACAGGTAAACAAAGCTGTGGATTCGGGCTGGCTTGGGTGGTAGGTAGTGGTGCAATTTATCGTCTTGCCGGTGCCCAACCACCACTGCCCCAAATTCACTTTTAAGTAGCTTCAAAAGCTGAGGGCTTGCCTGATAGACTGCCTCCTCAGTGGTCTCATCCTTGCCCCTAGCAATTGGGCGCCGTCCCGGCTCAAAGCTGGTGGTAGTAGCATTATAGACTATGCCATATAGCTCCATGCCTGAGTCTCTGGTCTTTACCAGGCTGCCTAGGGGCGGCGACTGATAAAGCTCATAGCACTGGGCGACAAAATCGGTAGTGCTGGCTTCAATAACCTCACCCACTCTTTGCACTTCAGCCATTCTTAGCTTCCTATTTTACTTTTTCTTCTTTTTGCCCTTGTTCTGCTTGGGTTTCTTAATATTCTTTCTTCCCTTAGTCCCCATTTCTATCCTCCCTTTAATAACTATTTTAACTTTTCGCCTTCTTTGTGCGTTGCTTTGGCTGGTTTTTATGTTGGCTAAGTGGTTCGTGTTCATCGTGAATCACTTCTCCAGTCATTGCATCTGTAACAGTCTCGTGGTATTCATTCTTCTCTTTGTCAATGATCCTCACCTTATCTACCCCCTTCTTTAACTTGTGGTCGCCACTCGGAAACCAGCCTTGAAGAATTTCTTTAACAAATTTTCCAATACCTTTTCGCTTCTTTCTCGCCCTTAAACTACCACGAATACCAATAGCGGCGATAGCAGTTACTTCGCAATCTTTCCCAGTTTTCCCACAATACGGGCATGGTCCTGTGTGGCTCGGGGGTAACTCTTTCTTGCAATGTTGGCACCAACATTTAACTTCAGCAGGCATCTAAATCCACCTCGTTCTTTTGCTGAAACTTTTGGCGGAGGTGAGGGTGGGGAGGTGCTCCTCCACTAGTGATGATTCTACTAACTGCCAGAAGTTTTCCCTATCGGCTCCAGTTACCAATGCCTGTTCATGGGCTTCGCTTAACGCCACCGGGTAGCCCTG
>CP070810.1:457044-459766 GCA_020343755.1 Dehalococcoidia bacterium
CCCCGGTAGTGCAAAAGGGTGTTTATAGTGGCAAGCTCTGTGGGCATGTTTTGCGTAAACAGGGTAGAACAGGTTAAATTATTTAAGTAGCGGCAAATCGGTGTTCTAAAGAGAGAAGTGGATGATGAGAAGTAAAATATACTAAAAATCAAGCAGCAAGGAAAGAGCGACTGGAACAATGATTCAGGATACGACGGAAAGGGCTGAGGCATGAGATAATAAATCTTAACAAGAACTTAACATTTGTTTTTTATAATATGTGCTAATAAAGAAACTGTATTTTCATACTATAATCTTAAATATAGAACACTTAACAAATTATATTTTGATACTGTACTTCTAACCATCAAGATAAGCTGAGGGGAAAGGAGGTAAGCCTATGTGAAAAGTCGGGGAGTGGTGAGAATGGGTCAAAATCCTAAAAACCTTAAGGAAAGGAGGAAAGGATGAAAAAGTTTCTTATCCCGTTAATAACAGTAGCTGCGGTGGCGGCTATATTCTTTGCCGGATGTATGCCAGGGGCGCCAGAAGCACCACCAGAAGCACCACCACCAACGGCACCACCAACGGCACCACCACCAGAAGCACCACCAGAAGCACCACCACCAACAGCACCACCTGCAGCTGCCAAAACCGCTGCTGATATACCCGAGCTAGCTGATATGGTGGCTAGAGGGCAGGTCGATGGGAGCCTCTTGTGGAATCCTTTTGAGGACTTGCTGGTTAAGCCCGATGGCACCCCCTTTAAGGTTGCCTACACCGTCTCCACTTTGGAGGTCGAGCCTTGTGCTCAGTCGACAAAGATGATGGAAGACTACTTACCAAGGTTTGGTTTAGGACCGAAGGGAGAAAACTGGACTACCTTCGGCGCTCGTTTTGACGTTGATGCCCAGATAGGCTGGATGGAGGACATGGCGGCAACGATGCAACCAGACTGGTTTCAGGTCCACTCAGTTAGTGCCGAGCTGCAGGTCCCGGTGACTGAGAAGATGGTCTACGAGTTAGGCATCCCCGTCTTCACCCAGGACTGTGGTATTGAGACCGATGCGGTTACCTCGTTTATCGCTCACAAGTTTGAGGGACCGGGGGGCACAGATATCCTTGGTGCGTGGCTGATAAACGACCTTATGGATAGGGGATACGGTCCAGATAACCCCTGCGTCATTGCTGAAGAGTGGGGTATGCGCGAAATGTTAACCTCCAAGCTACGCCACGAAGGATTTCACAAGGCAATCGACCCCATAGACTGGATTACAGTGATAGAGACCAAGGACACTAACTGGGCTGAGGAGCAAACGGCGACCATCACCGCCGACACAATAATGGCGCATCCTGAAGTCGTAGCTCTCTTCCATCACGGTTGCGGTGGACAGGGGATGGTACCAGGGCTTGAGTCGATAGGTATGCTCCTGCCACTGGATGACCCGAACCACATCGTAATTGCGTCTAACGATGCTGAGAATGCCATGTGGGATAACGTACTAGCTGGCAAAGCTGATACCTTCTCCACCCATGGCATGGTCGAGCCCAGTGACATCTGCTTCCAGGTAGCTGTTACCAATGTCATCCTGGGACAGCCTGTAGAAAAGTTCTACCAGTGCCCCTTCCTCATGGTTGATGCTACCAACATTGATACCGTTCAGATTGGCGGCGTGCCACCTTCCTGCGGTATGCCAAGAGGGCGGTGGGACTTATGGATACCTATGAACCCATTGCCAGAATACGGATTCCCGCAGCCGAGTCTTGAGTTAAGGAAGCAGTACGTAGGCTACTGATGGCCATTAAGGCTAATTAGGTAGCTATATAAGCTAAGAGGCTACTGAGAGCTGGCAGGGAGATGTTTAGGAAGATAAGCCAGCTCTCGGTAGCCTTCTGTGTCAAAATGCCATAACTTGAATATGGCTGTAAGGTTATGGCAAATGTAAGGAGGCAAAAATGGGCAGACTAGATGGTAAGGTAGTACTTATAACCGGGGCTGGCATGGGAATGGGACAGGCAGCGGCGCTTCTGTTCGCTAAAGAAGGGGCAAAGGTAGCCGTTGTTGACTGGAAGGCTGAGGCTGGGGAGGAGACGGTCAAGATGATTAAGGGGGCTGGTGGTGAGGCCATATTTATTAAGGCTGATGTCTCCAAAGCTGCGGACGCCAAGAATATGGTCAAGAAGACGGTAGATACCTATGGCAAATTGGATGTTATCTATAATAACGCGGCTATTCTTGGTCGGGCAGCCTTCACTGAAGACTTCACTGAGGAAGAGTGGGACAAGATTATGGCGGTTAACCTCAAAGGTGTCTGGCTGGGGATGAAGTATGCAATCCCCGAGATGCTCAAGAAGGGGAAGGGGTCAATAATCAATACTGCGTCCCAGTGTGGAGACAGGGGCACCCGCAATCTAGGTGCCTATTGTGCTTCTAAAGGGGGGATACTGGCCTTAACCAGGGTGACGGCAATGGAGCTGGCTAAAAAGAACATCCGGGTTAATGCTCTTAACCCTGGGATTATTGCTACACCAATGGCGTTGACTGCGTCCGAGGAAGAGCTGAAGGGTTTTGCGGCGATAATACCTCAGGGACGGATGGGTAGGCCGGAGGAAGTTGCCTATGCCGCCTTGTTTTTAGCCGCTGATGAGTCTTCCCATGTAACCGGTCATACCTTGGTGGTTGACGGAGGCTTGGAGGTCGATAACAAACAGATGATAAAACCTAGTCCTTGATGCTGATAGC
>CP070810.1:459866-467090 GCA_020343755.1 Dehalococcoidia bacterium
ATAGTAACTGATACCCTGGCTGTTAACACCGACTCGAGTGACCTCAGAGGGTTCAAGCATATCCCGGGGAAGAACAGGATACTGGTGGGAGCTGGCAGGGCCTTTGGGCATGGGCTTGGCAAAATCAATTTCGAGGCGGCCAGAATATTTACCGATGACCGCGCAGTGCTTGCCGGGGAAATTTCTGATTCCCGACATTTTTATGAGACGGATGCGGTGGTGGTTATCGCCAGCGCTGCAGGGGGCACAGGCTCCGGTGGTATCGGACAGGTCGTGAAGATTCTTAAGGAAAGACTAGGCCGTCGTGTTATTGCTATGGTTGTTTTACCCTTTGCCTATGAGGAGAGTGGCGCAGTATCTTACGCTCAAACTAATGCTGCCACCTGTGTGAGTACCGTGGATGGCTACGCTGATGTTACCTTTATCCTTGATAATGAGAAGTTCAGTAGAGGGGCAACGGTCAGCATGGCAGACTCCTACCAGCATATAAACCAGCAAATGGTCAGCAACTTCTACGACCTATTCTGTGCCGGTGAGGAGGAAGCCACCAACTACGTAGGTGCCAAAGTGGTTGATGCTGGGGACATCATTGCTTCCCTGTCTGGTATATCCGTTATTGGTAGAGGTGAAGTGTCCCTCCCGACTTTCCGCTTTAGAAAATATTCCGTAGACGAGGGGATACGCAGAGCAACCTCGGTATCCACGGCTTTGAGTGAAGCAGTGAATAATCTGTCTACCGATATCAACTTGAAGGATGTTCGCAGGTTACTGGCTATGCTTTGTGCCCCGAAGGAATACATTACACAGTCAGCTCTTCAAGAGGTATATCAGACCCTCCTCGACAATGCCCCTCAGGCAGAAATTAGGACTGGGGACTACCCTAGGAGAGGGCGAGAAGTTTCCGTAACTGTTGTTGCCTCTGAGCTGGTTAGGGTGCCTAGGGTAGAAAAACTATACGAGGAGGCAACAAGAACGTTCGAAGCTCAGAAGGTAACTGATGCAGAGGCAAGAAACCTCATCAACGAGCTGAAGGAAAAGGCGAAGGGCATACCTAGATTAGCTTAGGTTACTTAGGGAAGTTGATAATGTCATATGAATACAGGAGACAAAAGTAAGGCCTTCGCCGTTTCAACTAAGGCAGAACTTGAAGCATGAGAGGAGACACTTCAGCGTTCTATCGCTGGATGCAGGAGAATTTGACTAAATCTACAGAGGTCATCTTTTAGCCCAATCTTCAGAAGCCATCCATATGACGAGATGGAGCACTTATCCAACAAAGTTCTATTTCACGCTCCTGCAGAGATGTTAACTATTATCTGTGCAGAAGGACTTTGGATAGTCTACTATTTGGAGGAATCTTCTGGTAGCTTAAAAATTGTCAACATTGGGCTGGCAAAGCAAGAGCCTAAGATTCGTTGAGTTTTAAGCTCCCTTCTTATGCGTTTCACAGTTAGCAAACTCGATTTGATATCATCCTGCCTTCGTAGTTTTGAGCTTCGGCTGATTTAGCTTTGGGCAAACGATTTTACCAAGTTAGAAGTGTCTATAATTGAATCAGCTGAATCAGCTTCACGTAGAGCTTCTCTCATCGCTAAGTCACATAAACTCAGTGTACAAATAACAGAAGCTTGTTGTGCTCAGGGGCACCGTCAGAATTTAGAGCTAAATTCGCGCCCTTAACAGAGGCATCCAAATCTATGTTATTATTAAAAAGGTATTCCGAAAATACAAATGCGCCATAGGAAGGAGGGGTAAGAAATGGCAAAAAGAAACGAGTTACCGGAAGAAATGAAACCCGAAGGACGCCCAAAAATAATGACAAAGCCGCTTCCTGAGATCCTGGACGAGATGGAAGCCAACATTAGAGCCGCCGCTGAGGCTGCCAGGAGAGCTGAGGAAGCAGCCAAGGCAGCCAGAGGGGCAGCCGGAGCCGCCACCAAGGCATCTGAGGAAGCGGCGAAGAGGGCTGAAGAAGCCCGTGCCGCCGGCGAGAAGGCTGCCGAGAAGGCTACCAGAGCTGCCACCGAAGCTGCTGCCAAGGCTGAAGAGACAGCCAGAGCAGCCAGGGAAGCTGCTGAGGTGGCAGCCAGAAAAGCCGAAGAGGCCGACAAGGGAGCCAGGGAAGCGGCTGAGGCATTCAAGAGGGCTGCTGAGGAAGCGGCGAAGAGGGCTGAAGCAGCCAGTGCTGCCGCTAGGCAGGCTGCTGAGGCGGCAATGAAGGCAGCCGAAGAGGCTGCCGCCGAGGCAGCGAGAAGAGCCGAAGAGGCCGCCAAGAAGGCTGAAGAGGCTAGTGCTGAGGCAGCAGCAAGAGCCGAAGAAGCAGCTAGGAAGGCCGAAGAGGCTGGTGCTGCTGCTAGAGAGGCCGCTGAGATTGCCACTAGATCAGCCGAGGAAGCTGCTGAGAGAGCTGAAGAAGCAGCAACAAAAGCTGAGGAAACGGCTAGGGGAGCCAAATACGCTGCTGAAGAAGCTACGGCTAAAGCTGAAGAAATAGACCTGGCGGCTAGAGAAGCCGCGGCTGCTGCGGCTAGAGCGGCTGAGGAAGCAGCGGCTAAGGCTGAGGAGACAGCCAGAGCAGCCAAGGAAGCAGTCGAGGAAGCTATTCAAGCCGCAAACGCTGCTGGTGAGCGAGCCGATGAAGGCGCAAAAGCAGCTAAGACAGCTACTGCTGAATTAACAGAAAACCTGACGGCGGAGACAGCTACGAAGGCTGAGGAGGTGGGCAGGAAAGCCAAAATGGCAGCCGCCAGTGCTTTCCGAGCGGCAGAGGAGCTGAGTAGGAAAGCTGAGCTAGCTGAAATAGCTGGCGATGAAGCTATAGCCGCTGCTGGTAAGGTATCAGGATTAATTGCTGAGAGGGTTGAGGAGGCAGGTTCAGAAGCCAAGGAGGCAGCAGCTAGAGGTTTTGAGGTAGCTGACAAGATTCGAAAGATGGCTGAGCAAGCTGACACAGCCGGTGATGAAGCTATTGAGACAGCGTCTCAAGCCTTGCATAAGCTAGTGAGTAGGGCGGAAGAACTGGCCAAAGCAGCCGAAGAGGCTGCCGAAGCTGCTGAAAAAGCATCAGAGGCGGCGAGGAAAGCTATAGAAGCTGCTGAGGCGGCGATGAGGGCTGACGTGGAGGAAGCTGCCGCTAAGGCCAAGAAAGCCGCTGAACAAGCTGGCTTCAGGGCTGAAGAGGCGGCGAGGAAAGCTATAGAAGCTGCTGAGGCGGCGATGAGGGCTGACATGGAGGAAGCTGCTGCTAAGGCCAAGAAAGCCGCTGAAGAAGCTGGCGTCAGGGCTGAGGAGGCGGCGAGGAAAGCTATAGAAGCTGCTGAGGCGGCGATGAAGGCTACCGTGGAGGAGAGTGCAGCTAAGGCCAAGAAGGCCGCTGAACAAGCTGGCTTCAGGGCTGAGGAGGCGGCTAGACAGGCTAGGAAAGCCTCGGAGGAAGCAATCAAGGCAACCCAAGTATCTGAGGAGGTAGCTGCTGAGGCGGCGAGAAAGGCTGAAGAGGCTGTTGCTAAAATTGACCTAGTTCCAAAACTGGTCAGACAGGTCCTTTCTTCACGGCAGTTTTTGCTTGTTATCATACTAGCCGTCCTTGGGGCAATCTTTGCCTCTGTGGCCATCAGCGTAGGCCTTAGCTCCCTAGGTCCTTAGCACATAAGCTCGATCACTGAAAGACAACAAGGGAGACTAGTGAGGATGTAACTATAGGACAAAACTAGAGCGAGGGGGGATAGTCAAACCCTCAGCTGCGAATATCTGAGAAAAAAGTATGTGGTTTGATGTGGAGAACCCCTCATACGACAGCAGTGTGGGGTCTAGCATATTAAGACTAGCGTAGACAGGATAGACAGGTAGCATCTGTCCTGTCGATTGATTGAACAATCGCTTGAATTGTTCACCATTGGCCATCGTGGGCAGTCTCTAAGCCATTCCAACCCAGAGATGATTGTACCATCGCCGATGCTCTTCGCCAGCAACCTTTCGATACCTCGCTGTAGTATTAAAGCTAGCGTGCCCCAAATGCTCCTGAAGCAGTCGTAATGCGTCTCCAGAGTCATCCAGCTTCATTGCATTGACAGCAAAGGCATCTCTAAGGCGATGGGGGCTAACTCCTCTCATCCTTCCGGTTTCAGGATTCACTAAACCTGCGAGGCCAGCTCTTTTAGCACAGTCTCTCACTATTTGCCAAGCCCGATGCCGATTAAGACCGAAGAGAAGAGTAGATCCACTGTAGGAGGTTAATAAGTCGCGACCAACATAGTCCTTTAGCATTTCCAAGGTGTGTTTATCAACGGGTAACACTCTCACGCGCCGATGTTCTTGCTGACGCTTCTGAGCCTCTCTGACTTCCTTGCCACACTCAGGACAGAATTGGTGTCTCTTGCCTAACCTTGCCCTACACCCAGTACATGATAGCCTGATACGCATCTTGAGATGCAGAACTGTGACAGTACCTCGCTCGAAGTCTATGTCACTCACCTTAAGTGCCAGAGCCTCTGAAACTCGACAGCCCAAGCGAAACAAAATCCTGATAAGCAGCCTATCGCGCAGGCAACTGGTAGCTCACTCCATCAACTATTTCCCGGTGGCCTATCTCGGTGACATCGGTGGAAAAACCCTTAGCCTCAAGGAAATTCTTAAGGGTGTTAACTGCTGTGGTGGGAATTCTAATTGTTTTTGGACTCTTACCCTCGCTCCTAGCATACAGCCTATAGCCCCGGATCAAGTTATCAAGCTGGGTTGGTGTGCTTTTCCTTCCGATAGTCTTATTAAGGCACTCTTCCAGATTGGTTTCCATCTTGTCCTCCTTTTTGCCGAAGCAGCTGGTCTTTTAAGCAAAAAACGCAGATTTTTGCCCGGAATCCGGAAGTTAAGACAGCCTCAATTTGTAGCTAATCTGGCGTCCCTGGAGGGATTCGAACCAACGACCTTCGGGTTACGGATCCGGTTGTGCTGAATTGGACACTGCTCACACAAATGCTTGTTTTGTTGCCTCACTGCACAACCTGATGAATTGTATGCTGTAGCTGAGAGATATGTGCTATATTATGGCACGAAGCTTTGTAACAAGGAGGTACGCAATGGCTGTGGAACAAAGTAACAGTCAACAATATAATTTTGCTGAATCAATGGGTGATTTGATTAATCTTCAAATTGAGATGAACGCTTTGGTAAGCAGCAAAATGATCCTCACTGCTACTGAGAAGGCTGGTCTAAAAGATAAAATCAAAGCATGGTTAAAGAAAGTACAGGAAATAGCTCAAGAAGTAAATGCCAGAGAATACACAATTGGAGCAGAGATCGGTTTTCCACCTAAAGTGTCAGCAAGTTTCACATGGGAGACATGACATTCGTTGTCCTAGGTATGATAGCCTGCAGGGATAACAATGTGACGTATTGTGCAAATTGCAGAACTCCTCAAAGTAGAATAGGGTGTTCTGAAGAGGAAATTTTACTCCATTCGCTCGTTTTCTTTCTAGCTACATCCTATGTTACACTTTAGTCAAGTCTATAGCCCGTGAGGTATGAGGACAACTATGAACACTGAAACCTATCGCTTCAAGGTGGGTACTTTCAAATGCCTTGTCGTCATAGATGGCACCCATGCGTACCCATATGTCCCCGCTTGGTTCATCAATGCCCCCAAAGAACGCCTGGAACAAGTGCTAAGGGAACACAACCTCGATCCAGAACAGTACGTCAGCCCGTATCCCAGCCTAGTGATTAACACGGGTCAGCATCGGGTGCTGGTGGACACAGGAGCGGGTAGTATGGAACCAACTACAGGGAGGCTGATTCCCAACCTACAAGCCGAAGGAATTTCGCCCGAGGACATTGAAACGGTCATCCTCACGCACGGCCATCCGGACCACATCGGCGGGAATAACGACAGTGAGGGCAAACCAGCTTTCCCTAACGCCCGCTACGTCATGTGGAAAGATGAGTGGGATTTCTGGACCTCATCACCCAGCCTAGCAGAACTGGAGCTGGACGAACACCTTAAACAACTCCTGCTCACGTCCGCACAGAACAACCTACTGCCGGTTCAAGGCCAACTCGATCTTGTTGACCATGAAACGGCAATCGTTCCCGGCATCCGGGCTGTAACGGCACCCGGCCATACCCCCGGCCACATGGCAATTGCCATTGCTTCGAACGGTGAGGAACTGCTGTACCTCTCAGATGTAGTACTCCACCCAATCCATCTGGAGCGGCCAGACTGGTATGCAGTATTCGACTTTGCTCCGGAGCAAACAGTGACCACGCGGCGTCGGCTCCTCCAGCAGGCCGCGACCGAGAAGGCGTTGGTGCATGCCTTCCACTTCCCCTTCCCAGGTTTGGGCCGCGTTATCCAGAAGGGAGATGCGTGGCAGTGGCAGCCTGTTTAGGAATGGGTTAGGACCACGCTCGAACTAGACTGGTACATTGATTCTGTCTGCTATATCTTTGTAGAAGAATTGGAATTTGCTGCTGACGTTCCTGTCGAGTATCTTTATAGCTGGAAAAATTATAACAACCATGGTAAACAGCATAGCATCCCTTTCCTGGAATTTGCACAAAATAGCGAAAGGTTGGCTACCAGCTTCTTTAAACGAACATTCTTTTTCTCAAGCTCTTTTAGTCTCTTTGTCTGCTCTGTGCGCATACCACTGGATACTTTACGCCAACAGTAATAAGTTTGCTCGGTGATGCCTACCTTCCTGCTGGCCTCACCCATGGTGGCCCCTTGGCTGATTGAAATCTCGCCCTCCCTTAAATTGTTGATAATCTGTTCCGGACTGTATTACCTTTTCCCCTTTTTTTGGGGGCAGGTCAACTGAGTAATCGTATTATGCTATAATAACTCTAACTTTGGGGCTGAATAGATTTACTTCAGCAAGGCTTAACACGAAGTGGATATACCATTTCTGAAGACAAAACTATATATTCCCTCTCTGCGGCCGGAGCTAGTCTCCCGCCCACGTTTGCTTGAACGGTTGAAGATGGGGCTCCAGTCTAAACTAACACTTGTGTCTGCACCGGCGGGTTATGGTAAGACCACTATGGTGAGCAAAGGGGTCCGTAGCAGCCAGATGCCTGTTGGTTGGCTTACGCTCGATGACGACGACAATGACCCTATACGTTTTTGGTCATACGCTATCCTTGCTCTGCAGACAATAAAGGCAAATATAGGAGAATCTATCTTGGGGCTGCTCCAATCATCCCACGTACCACCCATTGAGTCAATTA
>CP070810.1:467190-472482 GCA_020343755.1 Dehalococcoidia bacterium
TCTATATATCCGCTGTAAGAATAGAAGACGGCCCCAGCCATTCCCATTATGAAGGCGGCAATGAGAAAGGAGTACAACTTTAATTGGAAAACATTTATCCCAGAACTTGCAGCAGTGCTATCATTATCGCGAATTGCAGCCTTGCGATGGTACCCTGTTACTTTGGTGAACTCGTCCAAAATCTTACCCTTATCCCTCTTTGAACACTGAAGATACCGCCACCGCACCGCTTCGGTGTATTCCCGTCTGCTTGTTCGTGTCATGTTGCCTCCCTTGGGTAACAGTTTTTATGAGGTAACAACACCATTTTCGGTAACAAAAATTATAAGTCAATTCGAGGGCTTGACAGAATCGGGCTTTCGTGGTATTAAGTAACACTAACTGCTCTCCTTTCCAAGCCCCAGTGTGGTGTGGCACCAGCATTTGGGCAAGTGTTAGATAACTAAGTTAACCCCATGTGGCAAGTATTAGCGATGACATGTTTTGCTTGGACGAGGGCACAAAGCATAGTTGACATTGTAAAAAATCAAACCCTATGTGCTGTTGCGCGATAGGATGTGGCTAATGTGCCTTCAGGCGTCCTTGCTGACGCTCCAGTATTAATTATAGCTACGCTGGCGTTTATAACCAAAGGGGTAACAGCGACAAGGGGTGAGCAAGAATGAGGAGGATAAAGAAATGATTATTGGTGTTCCTAAGGAAGTGAAGACTGAGGAGTATAGGGTTGGTGCTCCACCTATGGCAGTGGAAGTGCTTACTAAAGCTGGCCACCAGGTGTTGGTTCAGACCACAGCTGGAGAGGGAAGCGGTTTTGCTGATGAGGAATATATTAAGGTTGGAGCTACTATAGTTAAGAGTGCTGAAGAGCTCTATGACCGGGCGGAGATGATTTATCAGGTCAAAGAACCTATCCCTAGTGAGTACCCACTGCTGAAGAAAGACCAAATCCACTTTCGCTATCTTCACCTCGCTGCTGAAGAAAAACTAACTCACGTACTTATGGATAAAGGAGTAATTGCTATCGCCTTTGAGACAGTGGAGTTGCCCGATGGCAGCACCCCCTTGCTTAATCCAATGAGCGAGGTTGCCGGAATACTAGCTACTCAAGTAGCAGCTTGTTATCTTTGGAGAACGCATCAAGGCTGTGGGAAGCTGCTCGGTGGTGTCACCGGAGTACCACCTGCCACGGTAGCCATTCTTGGCGGTGGTATCGTTGGCACTAATGCCGCTAAGATGGCTCTCGGCCTAGGGGCTCATGTTATCATTATTGATAAAGATGTTAGTCGTTTGTCTTACTTGAGTGATATATTACACGGCCGTTTTGAGACATTGGCCTCAAATCCACGTACCATTGCCAATGCTATTAGAGAGGCAGATGTAGTCATTGGCGCTGTTCTAGTCAAAGGTGGAAGGGCGCCTATTCTGATTACTGAAGACATGGTCAAGACTATGAAACCGGGCTCGGTTATTATTGATGTTGCCATAGACCAGGGGGGGTGTGTTGAGACCTCCCATCCTACCTCACATAGTGACCCTATCTATATTGTTGATGATGTTATCCACTATTGTGTTACCAATATGCCGGGGATTGTCCCCCGAACTTCTACTATTGCCTTATCCAATGCTACCTTACCCTATGCGTTAAAGCTAGCTAATTTGGGTTTCCGAGAAGCCATCGGGTCCGACGAGCCATTGAGGAAAGGGCTTAATGTGTTTGGTGGCAAAGTCACCAATAGATTTGTGGCTGAATCACTGGGTTTGGAATATACCCCCTTCTAGCCCTAAATGAAGGGGCTTTTGTTATTTATTGTATGAAGCGAGTTTTGACTGTAGCCGGTGCATCTCTGGATGATGGGGCAAAGTAACCGCCTTCATTTGGAATGAGGGAGATTTTGCTACAACTTAGCCGAAGATTTATTCAAGAATTATTTAGACGAGGGAGAAATGAAACTAAAGGTTTTTGTAACGAGGAGCGTCCTTAGCAAACTTGCTCCGGATGATTTCAATCTGTTGGAGACAGAGTGTAATTTAGAGGTATTCCCCCACGACAGAATTATTCAAAAAAATGAACTTATAGAAGGGGAGAAAGATAAAGACGGTATCCTTATTTCTGTTGGCGACCCCTTCATTGATAAAGAGGTAATTGAGGCAGGGAAAAATTTAAAAATAATCGCCAACGTAGGCGTAGCATTTAGTGGCATTGATATTGAGGCGGCTACTTCAAGGGGGATATTTGTTACCAATACTCCCTCTGAAGATATTGCAGCCGCTGTAGCTGAAGCGACTTGGGCTCTGCTGTTGGCGGTAGCCAAACGAATTGTTGAAGGAGATAAAGATGTCAGAGCCGGCCGATTTAGAGGCTGGGGGCCAGCCGATTATATAGGAGCTGACATTATTGGCAAAACCCTGGGCATTGTTGGACTAGGCAGAATAGGCAAAGAAGTAGCCAAAGGGCACGGGGATGGGATTTGAGGCTTTTGTATTATAATGTGATTACGATAGACCCTAAAATAGAAGAAGAATTAGGGGTTAAAAGAGTCTCCTTAGAAACGTTGCTTAAGGAATCAGATTTTATTAGCTTACATTGTCCGTTAATCCCCGGAAAGACCTACCACCTCATCGGAGAGAAGGAATTGTCTTTAATGAAACCTTCGGCTTATCTTATTAATGTATCCCGAGGACTAGTTGTTGATGAAAAAGTGCTGGTTAAATTTCTTCAAGAAAAGCGTATAGCCGGAGCCGCCCTAGATGTTTATGAGAATGAGCCTCGCCTCACTGAAGGTTTGGCTGACCTTGATAACGTAATTCTTACTCCTCATCTGGCAAGTGCAAGTCCAAGAGCCAGAAGGTCATACGTTGCTTTGGCCATAAAAAATCTGTTAGCCGGACTTCGAGGGGAGATTCCACCAAACCTAGTAAATGAGGATGTGATAAAGAGCCGAGCCTAGTCCGGCATATCCGTAATAAGGGGGATGTCCCTAGAACAAGCGTAGCTCACCATTTTTATCAGCCCAGGCTTTACTCTCCCCGGTAATCATGACGCTTAAAACTAAGAACTCTTTTAGATTCTAAACCATCAAGGCCTAATTCTTTGAGTTTACCTCTTGTTGGAATACCATTGACCCAGCCCTTCGTCTCCCAATACTCCTTTAAGATCGCCTGCCACGGCGGTACCTGGCCGGCAGCCCCACCCTCCTTGTGGGGGATGGTAAGACGTTCTGGCATCACATTCTCTTTCTCAGGCACAAGTCCGTTTTCCAGGTTAAACATTTGTTGCAGACACACGATGCGCTCGCCTATCTTCTGAGCTTCTTCTGGTGTTATATCCCAGCCGGTTATGGCATTCAGTATATTAACCTGGTCGGCTAACGACACATCGGAGAAGAAATAGAAGAAGCACCAAGTGAGACTGTTCCAAAATTGTTGGATATCTTGGTAGATAGCGCCAACATATCCCTTCTGGGTCGCGTCAAACTTGTCTATTGATTCGCTAATGCCCAATTCAGGCAGGAGAACATCTAGCTCCATCGCTTCGGCAAACCCGTGTATGTGGCATGAGCCCCTTGTCGAGGCAATAGTGGTTATTGTTTCACCGAAGTAAGCTCTTGGGTCGTGTGCCGCCACAGCTTGCCCCATTGCTTCTACAGAATATAGCTTAGACGCCGGTACTCTCTCAACACAGGCCCTTAACCCTTCAGCCAGTAGGTCTCCAATGCCATCTCTCTTAGCTATCTTCTCCGTCATTTCAACTAAAGCTTCTCCGCTACCCCACTTTAGCTCTACCCCATCTGTATCTTCTTTGGTTATCAACCCGTTTTCGTAACATTCAAACGCCCAAGCCAGTACCCCACCAAGCTCAATGGTATCCATTCCATAGCGGTTACAGAGGTCATTGGCTATAACAATGGCACCCAGGTCATCAATCAGGAGGTCTGAGCCAATCATAGCCAGGGTTTCATACTCTGGGCCACTCGTCTCAGATTTGTAATTGGGGTTGGTAATCCTTCTATGGCACCCCATCACACAATACGGGCAAGCCCATCCCTTGATTTGGAGCTCTTCTGTGTATCTTGGTGTTCCTATTTTGCTCACTTGAGGCCAGGTATCTTGCGCCCAGTTCTTCATCGGTAGCAGCCCATTTTCTTCCCTAGGGACAGTTGACGATGGCTGACCATGCTCGCTATTTGTTTTGGTAAATTCTGCCGCCTTAACCTTCTTTAGGACATCCTTATAGACATCCTTAAGCTTATCAGGGTTAGCGACGGGTGGTTTAAGCGTTCCTCTCACTACCAATGCCTTCAAATTCTTCGACCCCATTACTGCCCCCAGTCCACACCGGCCGAAAAACCCATGTTTGTCGTTCACTATGCAGGCATATTTCACCAAGTTCTCCCCAGCCGGACCTATAGAGCTCACCGCAGCCCTGGTATCGCCAACCGCCTCTTTTAGCGCATCTACCGCCTCAACAGTCTCCAGTCCCCAAAACTTACTGCCGTCTCTAATCTCGACTCTACCGTCATTAATCCATAAGTAAACCGGCCTCTTGGCTCTTCCAGTGATAACTACGGCATCAAAGCCAGCTCGTTTAAGTTCGGGGCCGATATGGCCTCCCCCATTACTCTCCCCCCAGTACTCGGTGAGTGGTGATTCGGCCGAAACAGTGCACCTCCCAGCGCTGGCGATATTCGTTGCCTGATACGGCCCGGTAGCAAAGACAAGCACATTACCCGGTCCAAGAGGGTTGGTATTTTTGGTCACCCTTTCGTAGATGATTCTTGTGGCTAGGCCAACGCCTCCCAGATACTTTCTGGCGAGGCTGTCATCAAATGTCCCTACGCTCGTTTCTTCACTGGACAAATCTACCCATAAAATCTTTCCCCAGTATCCTCCTTTCAACATTGTAATAAGCCTCCTTTCTCCAGTTCACTAAAGGGGGGCAAGGCTTTATCTATGTGCGCTTGCCCCCGAAGGCTGGAATTGGATTTCAAGTTATCAAGAGGTTATCCCAGCTAATTGAGTTATAATAGCCTGGTAATCACACTGATTTAACTTCCTTCAGCACACTTAGAGTGACATCGAGCACCTTGTCTAATTCCGCCTCAGTTATGATAAAAGGAGGAACGATAGGCTGTCGCCTGGGATAGCCATCACAGGTGCCTAGCAGGACGCCTTTTTCTAGGCCCTTCGCGGCTAAGAAATCTCTAGCCTTGGCCGTTGCCGCTGGGTCATAGGGCTTTCCGGTAGTCTTATTGAGGGCAATGGCAAAAGACTGGTATAGACCCTTACCCGAAA
>CP070810.1:472582-483847 GCA_020343755.1 Dehalococcoidia bacterium
GAACTTCATCAGTTATAATTAAGCCCTTTTCAACCCCTAGTTTCCTACTTTCTTCTCCGACTCGTTCTGATGCCCCTGACCCGAAAATCAGCACCGGAGGAATATGAAACGCTTTTGCCGGTAACATAGTAGCCTCCCCAACATATAGTGTCTATTAAGCTTTATGTGTTCCCTTAAAATTAATTGATGACTGGTTACCCTGAGGCAAAAAGGTTAGCTATAGTCATTATGCAGGCTGGAACTAACCTTAAACCTTAGGAGGAGGTATTTCGGGCATAAATTTATCCCCTTGACAAGCCTCTTCATATTTCTCTTTAGCCCGGCATAATACCTTTAACCCAGCCATCTCTTCCTTCGCTTATAGTGCTTTACCTCTTTATAGCTTTTCCTCTGCCCCAGGGCACCAAATCCGAGATAGAATTCCTTCACATCCTCGTTTCCCTTTAGCTGCTCCACCGGACCATCAAGGACTATTCTACCAGTCTCCATCACATATCCATATTCGGCTAGATCGAGAGCAGCCATGGCATTTTGCTCCACCAGCAGAAAGGAGGTCCCCTCCTCACTGTTGATCCTCCTTATTACTTCAAAGATCTCCTCTACCATCAGTGGTGCCAGTCCTAAGGATGGCTCGTCCATTAGCACGACCTTGGGGTGTGCCATAAGGGCGCGTCCTGCTACCAGCATCTGCTGTTCACCACCCGATATATAGCCGCTAACCTGGTGGCGGAGGTCTTTAAGCCTAGGGAAGTAATTGTAAACACGGTCAAGGTCCCTTTCCAGGTGGGCGCCGCCAGAAACATAGGAAGCCACCTCCAGGTTCTCTTCAACCGTCAGATGCTCTAGTACCCTTCGCCCCTCTAGCACCTGGATGATTCCCAAAGTAACTATTGCTTCCGGGCCCAGCTTATCTAGCCTTCGCCCATCGAACCGGATATCACCATGGATTACTTTACCCGCCTCGGTATGGAGCAAGCCTGATATAGCTTTCAGGGTGGTGGTCTTACCGGCGCCATTAGCCCCCAACAGGCAGATTATCTTGCCCCCAGGAACCTCTAAGGAAACCCCCCTCAGTACCAGGACAACCCCATGATAAGCCACTTCTATATTATTTACGGATAATAAAATATTGCTCACCCCCTTTATTCCAAGGTTTCCTCACCAGCTTTGGACTTCCATATCTTGAGGGAGGTCTTTACTACCCCTTTCCTTCCATCCGAGTATGTAATGGGTGTCTCCATAAGATACTCTGCACTGCCAGAATACATAGCCTTCACCAACTTCTTATAGCGCTCCGCTATAGTATGTCTCTTCAGCTTTCGCATCCTAGTGAGGTCACCCTCATCAGCATCGAGTCCCTTGTGGAGGCAGACATATTTCATCACTCGTGTTTCCGGAGGAAGGCAAGTATTTACCCGCTCAATTTCACCTCGGATAAGCTCTGCCACCTCAGGCTTCTGAGATAGGTCGATGATGGTAGTGTAGACCACGCCGCTTTTCTCTGCCCACCTCCCCATGTTACCGATGTCTATATTCACTATAGCAGTGACATAATCCATTCCCTTCCCCCCAATAGCTATAACGTCCTTTATATACGGGCTAAACCTCAGCCGACTCTCAATATGCTGGGGGGCATACTTGGTACCAGTGGCAAACGTCGCCAGCGCCTCCTTACGGTCAAGATAGACCAGGTGCATTGTTTCTTCATCTATATAACCGACGTCTGCACTATGCCACCATCCCTGCTCATCAACTACATCTTTGTAAAGGTCAGCCTGTTTAAAATAACCAGAAAAGACATAAGGACTTAGCACCAAAATCTCACCATCATCGGCTATCTTCAACTCTACCTTGATGAAAAGGGAGCCAAGCGTTCCCGGCTTGATATCATCCTCGGCATGACCGCTTATTACCCCTGCCTCGGTGCTTACGAAGACCTCTCTGAGTTTGATACCCAGACCATGCAAGAATTTAAGGGTATCAACACTAAGAACAGCGCCGGTTGTTAACGGGAACCTGGTCTTAGAGAGTCCAAGATAACCTCGTATAGAGCTCAGGAGTATTAGATTGGCGAGCCAATGGGCAAACCGCAAAAATGGGTTGGGCTTTTCCCCAACCATATTAAGCTCCCCCACCTTCAAGCCAATGGGCATAAAAATTTTATAGGCCAACTTTTCCCACATGCCAGCCTCATTTATCTTAGTCTGCACTGTCTTAGCCAGCTCCTCCCAGTATTTCGGTTCACTCAACATCAGGCTCGGTGCTACCTCTCTCATATCGAGGGGCACTGTCTCCGACCTCTCAGGGCAATTCAATTTGGCCCCGGTAATCAAATGGGGTATCAAGTTGAATAAGGACTCCCCAATAAAAGCTACAGGCAGAAAGCAAAGGAGGTTATCCTTATCGCTTAGAGGAAAGCGAGCCAGCATCGCTTGGGTGGAGCCAATCAGGGCTTGGTGAGTCCACATTACCCCCTTAGGCTGCCCAGCGGTTCCACAAGTATAATATATGTTGGCAGTGTCGTCTGCCTTAGTTTGTGAAATAAGTTTTTCGAATATCCCGGGATGCTCCTCCTCATGCTTCCTCCCCATTTCTATCATCTTATCCCAACTCAGCAAGAAGGGCTGGGTGTAGTCACTCACCCCTTTCCAATACCACCAAATAACCTTCTCCACCTTTGGGAGTTTATCCCAAATCTCCAAAAGCTTATCAACCTGTTCCTGGTCTCTGGCGACCACAAACTTACTATCTGAGTGATTGAGTATGAACTCCATCTCAGCAGGTGTGGCACCAGGGAAGAGCGCCACACTTATGCTGTGAACCGCCTGGATAGCTAGGTTAGCCCAGTACAATTCGGGTTCGTTATCGCCTATAATGGCCACTTTATCACCAGACTTCAAGCCCAGGCTAATCAGCCCCAGACCGAAATACTTCACCTGCTCATACTCATGCTTCCAGGAATACTCCTGCCAGATGCCAAAGTCCTTATCCCTAATAGCTACAACCTTGGTGCCCCATCTCTCGTAGTTCCGTTTCAGAAGCTTGGGCAAGGTATCCTCATCGGCACCCAGCTGGAAAACCTCTTCCTTTATCATCATTTCTACCCTCTTCGTCAATCAAGCCTCCTTCGGTTTTCCCAGATAGGCTTTAATAACCTGCTCATTGTTCCTTATCTCCTCGGGGAGACCGTCAGCGATCTTATGCCCGTAATCAAACACGACAACCCTGTCGGCTATGTCCATGACCACCCCCATATCATGTTCAACAAGAACGATAGTAATCCCTCTCATCTCAACCACATCCAAGATAAACCTGGCCATAGCCTCCTTCTCGTCTCTGCTCATCCCCGCCATAGGCTCATCAAGGAGAAGGAGCTTTGGTTCCAAGGCCAAGGCCCGTCCCAAGTCAATCCTTTTCTGCAGCCCGTAGGGCAGGGAACCTACTATCCGGTTCCTTACCGAGGTTAGCTCCAGAAAGTCAATAAGCCATTCCACCTCTTTTCTATGTTCTGCCTCTTCCCTTTGCGCCCATCCAAAATAGATAGCCCCGCTCACCATCCCGGATTTTAGGTGTATGTGCCTTCCCACCATTATGTTGTCCACAACTGAAAGTCCGTGGTAGAGCTGTATAGCTTGGAAGGTTCGGCTTATACCCAGCTTGGCTATCTTGTAAGGAGGCAGCTGGGTGATTCTCTGCCCCTCAAAGTAAACCTCCCCCTCCTGGGGACGATAAAAGCCGTTTATAACATTGAACAGGCAAGTCTTGCCGGCGCCGTTGGGACCAATAATCGCCAAAAGCTGATGAGGCTTAACATCCAGGCTTATCCCATCAAGCGCTTTCACCACCCCAAACCTGAGACAAACGTTATCAGTTCGTAGTTGAACTTCATCCTCTGTAACCATGTACGCACACCTACTCCTCTATATTATCTTCGCGCTCTACTCGTCGTGAACTCTTGGGAGTAGGGCGCGGCAGGGGGTCGCTGCTGCGCCCTACTCCCTCAATCTATCTAGGGCTGGGCCCGGTCGTTTAATCTACCCAGGGCTCCATCCACTCAGCGGGCACCAAATTCTCCGCCTCGAACAGGTCGCTTATGCAGACCCATTCTCCGTTTTGCACCTCCATTATCCTGACTGTCTTGGGGTCCCGGCTTGTAGGGCTGTAGTTAGTTACAATCATGTCTTTGACGTTGCGCCCCCACCAATCCTCGCCCTCCATGGTAAGCCATACCTCGCGGCTGGTGACCAGGTCCCAAGAGCCCAGTCTAACAAAGGTCTCCTCGATAGCCTCCTTGTAGATGAACCCCTCCAGCCAGGCCTGGATGTAGGAGCCGGCCCTGTCCTCGGGCTCTACGAAGTGGGTGTCCCAGTACTCCTTGAGGGCAGTCATCCCCTCGCTTCCGTATAAAGGACTGTTGGGATCAGTCAAGTCTGCTTCGTTAACATAATTGCTAACCCCCAGCAGCCCATCAGCTCGCCACGTGTCGTCTTCAGTCTGACCAGCTAGGGCGATGGTGGCTGGATCAAGGCTCAAGCTATTGACACAAAACTGAATCCCATAGTCCCCATCGTAGTTCGCCTTGAGTAGAGGCCCCATAGTGGCATACATGGCATTGGTGAAAACGATCTCGGCCCCGGCGTCCTTGGCTGCTGCCAGGATGCTATCGGGGTCAGGGGGCGCCCAGGGGACAGCGAGGTCAGCCACTACCTCAATACCATGCTCTTCGTTGTACGCCGCTACCTCGTCGGTGATGAACGCCCGACCATAGCCGCTGGGGTAGGTTATATAGGCCATCTTTGTACCTAGTTCGTGCTCGACGACCCAATCGATAAAGGCGGCATACTGATTGGGCCAGTAGGGCGAGATACCAAAGGCATATCCTACCGGGTAGATTACGTTGGGGCTGTTGCTGCAGGTCAAGGTCAGGAACTTGTCGGGGTCGTAGTCCGGCTTCAGCATCTGCTGCTCGCCGGTGCCACAAGAATGATTTGCGATGTACTTCCCCCTCAGCTTGGCGTAACCCGCCTTGGCCTCGTCGGCGTTGCTCTTGTGGTCGTACCAACGAATAACCGGTCTCCTGCCAGCAATCCCATACTCATGGGTGCACAGCCACTCATACAGAGCAGTGGCACCCACCAACCGCGGGGCATTCCAGAAGCCGAGGGTACCACTCAAATCAGCCAGGAATCCTAGTTCAATGATTGGGGCGTCTTCAGCTAAAGATCCTGTTCGCCCTTCCCACCATCCCGTCTCCGGGTCTACGAACACCCCTGGGGGGGCACCTGGGACTTCTGGTGCCTCTGGTGGTGGTGTTACCGGTGGTGGAGTTACTGGCGGTGGCGTCACTGGTGGTGCTTCTGGCGCTGCTGGCATACAGCCAAGGAGTAGGGCAGCTACTACAGCTACCGTCATTAACGGTATAAAAATCTTTTTCATTCTTCCCTCCTTTCTTTAAAATTTTTAGGATTTTGGGCTATACTGACCATTCCATCACTTTTCACATAGGGTTCCCTCCTTTCTATTGGTACCTTATAATATCTTCAGCCAGCGTTTCTTTTTCACATAGTCACCTCCTTACCCGGGCTCATACTTGAAGGGCCAATGCCGCATACGTTCGTTGAACACCTGCCACAGGTGAGCCAATCCCCTTGGCTCAAAGACCAAGAAAACTATCACCACCACGGCGAAAACTATTAACCCCAGCCCAGCTCCCATCTGAATCGCTATCTCGGGTCGGAAGAAACCTCCGATAAACGGGCTGAGCATCAACACCATCTCATTTAAAGCCCTGACGAGGATGACGCCAAAGATAGGACCAATGGTGGTCCCCATCCCCCCAATGATGATGATACCCAACATCCAGATAGAACCCATCAAGGGGTAAATGTCTGGCCTAACACACCCGTCATAGACCACCCTCATCCAGCCAGCCACCCCGGCAAAGAGACAGCCGATGAAGAAGGCACGCAGTTTATAGCCAAACGGGTTGATCCCCATAATGGTGGCGGCCGGTTCATTATCCCGCACCGCCACAAAGGCCCTCCCCGTCCTTGACCGGGCTATGTTTCTGGCCACAATGGTCATAACCACGCACATGGGCATGAACAGGTAATATTGGTTTTCCGGAATCCTAAAGCTAAAGTCACCTATTGCAGGGCGGGGTACGGTTATCCCGCTGATGCCGCCAACAATACCCGGCATGGCGAACAGAAAGAGGGCGGGCAGAATGAACTGGGCAGCCAGGGTGGACATCGCCAGATAAAACCCTCCAACCCTAAAAGCGGGCAACCCAAACGCCACCCCTGCCCCCCCAGCGGCGAGGGCGGCAACGGGCAGAGCCACCCAGTGGTTCCATCCCAGCCGCACAATTAGCATAGCTGCGGTATAGGCACCCGTCCCTTTGAAGGCGGCGTGACCAACCGAGATCTGACCACAATAGCCGGTCAATATATTGAGGCCGTGGGCAGCAACTATGAGGATAAACATCATGTTCATGACGTCCACTATCTCAGAGGGGAAGACCCGACCGGCCACAGCCAGAAAAGCAAGCAGCACGCCCAGAGCTATCCACTGAGAGCGGGTGCGCAGCATGGCCACGCTCTGTCGGTAGTTAACATCCATAATCCCGAATCTCGCATGCTCGCATAACTTATACCCTCACTATCTCCGGCTGGCCGAAGAGGCCATGGGGCTTGACTATAATCGCTATGAGCAGGATGATGAAGGGGAACATACTCCCTATAAATGCCCCCAGATAGGCGGTGGCAATCACTTCCAGCACACCCACCAAAAGCCCGCCAATGAGGGCGCCAAGGATGGACTCCATACCACCTATCAGGACAGCCGGAATAGCTCTAAACCCCCACTCGGAAAGGTAACGGAAGGCACCAACGTGAACCCCGAAGAAGAGGGCCATGATAAAGGCAATCACCGCCGCCATTATCCAGCACAGGCTGAAGACCCTGGTCACCTTTATCCCCAGACTCTGGCTCACCTGGTGACTGTCGGCAGTAGCCCTCATCGCCTTCCCCATCAAGCTCCGGCGGTAGAAAAACGCCAAGGCAACAAAGATACCGGCGGCAACAAGAATAGTCCATACCACCCCAGAGCTTACCTCTATCGCCATAAAGGGGAATGATTGCTCCGGATACCATTGAGGGTAGGGAACAATCTTGGTCCCCCAGAATATGGTAGCCACGCCATCCAGGAGATAAGCGACCGCCAGGGTCATCAGTAGTGCCGAAATAAGGGGCTGCCCGATGAGGGGACGCATTATCCCCCGCTCCAGAACCCAGCCGATACCAAAAGCACAAGCTATAACCAACGGTATGGCAATCCCGATGTGGAATCTATTTATGAACATTAAGCTCAGGAGTACCCCCATCATCAGCAGGTGCCCCTGAGCAAAATTAAATACCTTGGTAGCCTTGAAGATAAGAACTATCCCTAAAGCTATCAGGCCGTATATCATACCTTGAAATATACCTGACACAAAGTATTGAGTTACAGCCTCTATTGTAGCCTCCTAATAACTTTTTTATACACTTTTAGCGCCGGTTCACTCAATCTCAGCTTAGCCAAAACCGCAAAGTGTTTTTGATTATCATAAGACCTCAACTACGCCCGTGTCCCCGTTAACCCGTACTTTATCGCCGGTTTTTATAACCTCGATTGGATTCAGGTCGGTGTGGTCAACCGCGGGTATTTTGACGTTGTAGAATATGGCTCCGCTGGCAACACCCATCATAGTCATTGGTTCCATTTCCAGCATAACTAGCGCAACGGGGTTAACTTTGTTTCTTACTCCTTCCATGAATATAGCCGGGTTTGTCGTCGACCCTCTACTGTAAGAGTAAATGAAAATCTTGTCCTTTAGCTTCATTCCGGTGCAATCATGTCTTGGGTCGATGATTTCTCCGGTCACTGGATTGAATGCCCCGGCCCAGTTAAACATCATTTTACTGACAATGGCTTCACCCTCAACTGTGCCTCCGCCAAGGGCTCTACCTTTTAAAGTCTTCGCCATTTTTACTTTCCCCCTTTAAGCTTCTCCTCTGCATGCAGCTTCGATGCACGCATCCACGTCCCCATATATTACATCGACCTTTCCGGGACGCATTTGAGTCAGTAAACTGGGGATATACCAAGCTTGCTTGCCAGCATTTGCCATCACCGTGAAATGTTCCGGAAATCCGCATAGCTCCACGGGCGACCACGCACAACACCCGGTATTCAATTTCATTCCTGAATCCTCTATAATCTTAGCCACACCCATTTCAGTTGCCATATCTTTACAGACTTTATTGGTGAGAACATAGGTCTCAACTTTTACCTTTCTACCTTTTATCCTATTAGCTAGATCTATGAGTCCTTCCATCTCGAGGTGAGGACACCCAATGACAACAAGATCCATCTTTCCACCCCGGACGGAGCTCATTTTCCCCGTTCTCTCCTTTAACTCTTTAGAGCCGAATTGAACTCGCTGAGGAATTTTCTTGCCACCAAAGGCTTCTTCAACGGTTCTAAATTCAGCGGTTATGCCTGGCATGTGATAAAGGGCTAGAGAGCCGGTTGCGGCTCCTGAAGCACCAAAATACCTGAGGTCTAGAGGTCTCACATCCTCAGGTATTCCGGTTATCACTGGGATCTTATTTTCTACAACTTCTCCCACCCAGGAACCGAAAACATTGTAGTCACCAGGGGTTAAATCCGTCGTGACTTCAATCAGAATGTTTCCCAGCCTATTTTCGTCCAAATGGAGTCCGTAATAGGGTGTCCTCCCGGTGATTGCAGATGCCAAATCCTCATAGGCGCCAACCCTATTGGTCCTAGCTCCAATCAAGCTGTTCACATAAGGAGCGGTTGAGGACTCAGTCCAAGCTATGTGCTGCCCGAACCTTGGCACGACTCCTCCACCTTCATATGGCACGCATGACCATGTGGGAATAGCCCCCAACGCTTCGAGCGCCTTCTTCATTCTAAATTGGTCCTCCATGAAGTCTTCCGGGAAACGAAATTCCTTCCATCTTTCAAAATCCATGCTTGATGTGTCGATCGAGGTGGGAACTGCACATTTAGCACCCAATTTAACAAATCTTTCCGCAGTTTCCAGTCCAGCTTTTAGTGCTGTCTTCTGAAATGAGAGAACTAAATGACAGCTGGCGATGGGTATAAGCCTTTCTGCATTATAGGCCTCGGCTGCTTTAACAAGAAGTTGCATAGACGAGTATTTTGCTTCCCCATGCTTGCCTGCCAACATTTCTTCTTCTTCTTTGGTAAGTTGAACTGCCATTCTTCCTCCTTTACAAATTGAAGCATTATTTTGTGAAGCGAATTTTTAATTCATCTTCCCCTCTTGTCGCCACCCCCTTTCTAGAGTTTTCGTAAAACACAAAGGGATATCTAACCTACTGAAACAATCTAAGCCAATACCGGATACACCCCGTTAATAAACGCCACTTTATCGCTTAAATCGAGTAATTCTTTAATAGACAGGTATTCTGCTCCGTTACTATTTGTCTTCCTCTTCTCTTACTTATCACAACATTTTAGAGGCTTGGAAAAACAGCACTGGGGGCATATACACCCCCAGCGCCCTTAAAGAGAGGAGAGAAAGACGAAGAAGGGCTCGGCAATGCACCTATACTTTGGATTCTCGAGCCCTTAGCGTGATTTTTCTTCAGGATTGCGTTACAATGAAGACAATTATCCATTCCCTCTCCTGTTAGCAGAGAAAGACCTGCGGCAACAGGTCTTTCTCTGCTTTTTAGCCTGTTTCTTTTTTTCCTTCTCTTGCCATCTTCTCCTCTATGGCATCCTCAATCCACTCGCCAAGCCTTTTCTGTGATTCAATAGCTCTGTGATGCGCTTTCCTCAGAACACTCGGCCTTATCTTTATACTCCTCGCTTGCCTAGGTTCCTCGGCCATAAGCTCTCCAAATTAAAGACAACACCCAGGCTAGATGTGTGGCTTCCCCGGCCCAAAACCCCAAGTCTTCTAGATTTTTACCCTGGTTAAAGGGTACTACTAGTATTTATCGGCAGCAATACCTCATAATTATTATTATTGCTCGACAACGTGTTAACTTTGTCTAACCATTTTGACTTAACACAACTCTTGACTGTTCATTGAAGTAGTAGTAATATTGTAGTAGTAGCTTATTTTGCCGTTGCTAAAAGTCACCCGGTTGGCGGTGCACAGTGACGAAAGTAAAGCTTCTTGTGGCAGAGAAGAGCGAAATTTTTCGTGAGGGGCTACAAAAGCTCCTGGAGCAGGAGCCGAGTATCGAGGTAGTGTGTACGTGCCGCACGGGATTTGAAGCTATTGAATGTGCCAATGAGTACCAGCCGGATGTCTTTCTCATAGATCCTGAGCTGTCTGAATGTAACGGTATTGAGGTGATGCAGCGCATTCATGAAAGGCTGCCGAATACGAATATCATCGTACTCACCTGCTCCAAGGCACACGCCGACCTCATTTCCGCTATTAAGGCAGGAGCTAGAGCATATATAGCCAAGGATACTGTTAGCATTGAAGACCTCATTAAAACCATTACTCTCGTCGCTGCCGGTAAGGTCATTATATCCCATCCGATGGCAGCAATACTGCTTGCGGAAATCAACTCGTTAGAGGAGCACAAAGTCACGGCGACGGCAGGAGGCGCCATCCTGAGCAAGCGAGAGCAGGCAGTGTTATCCTTGGTTGCGGAAGGCCTTACCAACAGAGAGATTGCTACCAGCTTGTTCATCTCTGAGCACACGGTGAAGGTACACCTGCGGAACATTATGGGAAAATTTCACGCACACACCAGGCAGCAGGCAGTAGCCTTAGCAGGAGAGAAAGCTGCTATCTAGGGCATATCGCTTTTCTAGTTTGGGGGCCAAATCCAGTTATCCTTGATTTGCCCTGCTTTCCAAACCAAACCCTACCAATGTGTCCGCTGAGGTCTTGACCTAGTCAACCGTTCGCTCAGCTTTGTGGTGAGCCGTGGAGTACTCGAATCTCCAACCGGCTGATTAAAAGTCAGGGTGTCGATAGTGTCGATTTCAGTCGACCTTTAAAGCTGGAATCGGCCTAGAAATTATTTGATTTTTAACAAATCAGGTTGACATCACCGATAAAATCAGGTTGACAACCTCTCTAAAAACAATTCGAGCCCTGAAGTTCTCAGAGCCTATCTCATACTACTACGATTTCAGCTCGTTTGTCAAGGACAAAAATCTAGCCTCATATTCTAATGCGCTTCTTGATTAAACAAATCAAGC
>CP070810.1:483947-487547 GCA_020343755.1 Dehalococcoidia bacterium
AGGGTCGTCTCACAATGGGTAGGTGGAGGTTTTGGAGGCAAGTATACGAACAGAATTCAACCAATTACCGCACTACTATCCAGAATGGCTGGCGGGAAAGTAACAAAGTACGTGATGACCAGGGAAGAAGCGCTTGTTCAGGCTAAGCGCTTCATGGCTACTATATATGTGAAAATAGGTGCTAAAAAGGACGGAACTCTTACTGCAATATACTTTAAGGCTTATGCTGACCTTGGCGGTTATGGTAACTTCTGTGGTATCACCGCGTTTTGGGGAGGATATCCTTGCTGCTCTTACAATTGCAGGAATGCGAGATGGGAAGGTTGGGATGTACACACCAATCATTTCACCAGTCAACCCTACCGTTCAGTCCAGCTACCTGGCTCAAATTTTGCTACAGAACAGGTTATTGATGCAATCGCTGAAAAATTAGGCACGAGTCCTACTGAGATACGGTTGAAAAACATGACAGAGAGCGGTGATATGAGTCCCCCCGAACCATGGGTAGCCAATACCCCCGCGTATCCTAGAGCGATACTGGAGAGTTACCCTTCCCGGACGATAATGCGGCAGGTCATGGAAAAAATAGACTGGAGCAGATGGAAGGGCTGGGGGCAACCAATAGCTGTCAGTGGGTCCAAGAGAAGAGGCTTAGGGATTGTATACTCCGGCTACGATGGTGGTTTTGCCTTTGACGGCTACAGGTCTCAGGCAGTAAGCCTGAATCCGGATGGGTCGGTTAGTATCCTGTCCAGTAGTCAGAGCGCAGGTCAGTCACCCTGGACGACACAGTGTCAGTTGGTTGCTGAGTCAATGGGGATTGCTTACGAAGATGTTAACATATTCGCCGGAGATACAAATACCGGGCAGTGGGACCTTTTTGGAATGAGAGGCAGCTCTTCTTTAACCACCGGTGGGCATCTTCTCCTAATGGCTGTTGAAAAGGTAAAGCAAGAAGTTAGATTACTTGCTGCTCCAAAGTTGGGTGTAAAGCCAGAAGAGGTAGAAGTCTATGGGAAAAAGGCTTATGTAAAAGGTAATGAGCAAAAAGCAATACCTATTTCGGAGCTTCTCACTCAAGTAATATGCGCTAGCGCTACTGGTCCCCCTGGCAGTGATTTTCCTGAGTCCACGCCAGGACACAAAGTTCGCAATGCCATGGTTCAAGCTGCGGAGGTTGAGGTTGATACCGAAACGGGGGAGGTAAGGGTAATAAAATTAGTGACGGGAAATTGCCCGGGCAGGATGATAAATCCTGCGATTGTAAAGAACCAATATATTTCGGGCGCTGTAATGGCTTTGGGGTATGCTTTGCAAGAAGAGTTTAATTATGACGAAGAGAAAAAGGCATATCTCCACGCAAGCTATGCCAATTTAAAGGTTCCGCGCGTTAAGGATATACCCGATGTGATTGAGAATGTCATAGTCGAAGAATACACGGAGCGTGCGCCCCACGAGGGAACTCCCTATGGTGCGATTGGCGTTGGGGAACTCGGGCATTGGGCGGGGCCGTCGGTTATGGCTACTGCTATCTACAACGCCATCGGGATCAGGCTTAAGACTATTCCAATGAAGCCAGAACGAATCTTGGAAGCTATTAAAGGAGGGGGAGGGAAATGAGCTATCCAGACAAAATAACCAAAACCATTAAAGAATTCCGATACTTTTCTCCCAAGACAGTATCGGAAGTGGTGTCGATTCTGGCAAAAGACGCTGAAGCAGTGGTATTGGCTGGTGGCACTGATGTAGTGCCCATGATGAAGCAGAGAGAAATAGCTCCTGAAAGTGTGGTTAACATCAAGAATATACCAAAGCTTGCCTATATCCGAGAGGACCGTGAAGGATTAAAGATCGGGGCTCTCACTACCATATCGATGCTAGTTGAATCTGATATTATCAAGCAGAAGTACCTTGCTTTGTACGAAGCGGCTGCAGGGTTTGGTACATGGGAAGTCAGAAACATGGCGACAATCGGCGGTAATATCTGCCAGAGTCTACCTTCTGGAGACACCTTTCCTCCCCTACTGGCTTTCGGTGCAGAGGTTAAATTGGTGGGGCTAAAGGGCGAGAGAAGAGTGCCAATCGAGAAATTCTGCACCGGTCCTGGGACAAACGTGTTGGATAGAGAACTTCTGGTTGAAGTGATACTCCCAAAACAAAACGGCAAGTATGGGAGTGCATACGATAAGAAGAAGAGGAGCTCTGTAGATTTGGCTAAAGCAAGCTGTGCTGTAAACGTTACTGTAAGGGATGGAAAGTGCGAGGACATCAAAGTGGCGATGGGTGCTTTAGCTGACAAGCTGGTTAGAGCAAGGACAGTGGAAGAAGCCTTAAAAGGTAAAGCTCTCAGTGACGAAGTCATTGAAGCGGCTGCACAAAAGGTTACAAACGATATCTCTCCCAGAACTTCTGTACGCTCAACGGCTTGGTACCGAACTGAGGTTAGCAAGGTATTGGTTAGAAGGATGATAAAGCTAGCCGCTGAGAGATGTAGTAAAGTTTAGAATGAAATGATTCTTGTGGGCGATAATAGAATGGGTGAGGCTGAAGATGAGCAAAGGAGCGAAGGAGTAACAGACGAGGTGGTAAATTAATGTTTGATTTGCTAATCAAAAACGGAAAAATTATGGACGGCACAGCTAATCCTTGGTTCTTTAGTGACGTAGCGGTAAAAGATGGCAAAATTGCGAAAATAGGGATTATTGATAGAGATTCTGCTAAGCAAGTGATTGATGCGAAAGGGCTTATTGTTGCCCCCGGTTTTGTGGATATTCACACACATGCAGATTTCATCCTACCCCTTAAGAACCACGCTAAAATTCTGGAACCATTTATACGTCAAGGTATAACCACGCTGGTCACGGGAAACTGCGGCTATTCCCCAGCACCAATAAACCCGAATACTCTTGAGATGATGAAAAAATATACTGGTTTTGTGCAGGGTGGCGAGTTGACGTGGGAGTGGCGTGATATGAAAGGTTATCTGGATTATATTGAGAAACAGGGTGTGGCTTTCAACGTGGTGCCGTTAGCGTCACACGGGGCAATACGAATCTATGTAAAGGGTTTTGATAGCGGTCCAGCTACAAGCACAGAGAAGGAAGAAATGGCCAGACTTGCAAGGCAAGCCATGGAACAGGGAGCCTTTGGCCTTTCCGCAGGGTTGATTTACCCGCCGGGAAGCTATTCTGACACAGAAGAACTCATTGCTATCTGTAAGCCACTCAAAGATTTCGGAGGGGTATTTACGTGTCATATTCGTGGTGAAAGCGAAGTTCTATTAGCGGCAACCAGAGAGATTATCAAGGTAGGCGAAGCGAATGGCATCGCTGTAGAACATTCCCATCTGGAGACTTATGGAAGGGACTACTGGTCGTTGCGCGACCGCTTGATAGCCCTTCATGATGAAGCTCGTGCCAGAGGCGTGGATATAACATACGATATTATCCCGTACACTGCTGCCAATACTACAATTATGGCTATTCTTCCACCCTGGTCACTTGAGGGAGGAGTGGACAAGCTTATAGAGCGGCTGCAGGATAAAGAGATCAGGAAGCGCATAGAACAGGATATAGAGGAAGCCCAGCCTGGATGGCCTCC
>CP070810.1:487647-490860 GCA_020343755.1 Dehalococcoidia bacterium
GGCAGTGGCAAGACAGTAGTAGCTACAGCAGCTTTACTCGTGGCAGCGGCTAATGGTTATCAAGGGGCGTTTATGGCGCCGACTGAAATTTTGGCTGAGCAGCACTTTACCACCATATGTCAGCTCCTATCCAGAGTGGGACATCAAGAGGCAGAGGAGGGCTACCTACGTAGTTATTCAGGACTATTGTCCCGTCCGCTTACCGTGGCGCTACTTATTGGTGACATCAAACAGGTAAGAAAGCAGAAGCTCCAGCAGTGTATTCAGGATGGAGATATAGATATTATTATCGGAACTCATGCTCTGATTCAGAAGGGGGTGGAATTCCACCGCTTGGGGTTGGCTGTGGTAGATGAGCAGCACCGATTTGGAGTTACCCAGCGCTCAGCACTGCGGCAGAAGGGGTTTAACCCTCATGTGTTGGTAATGACGGCTACGCCCATCCCCCGAACTCTAGCCTTAACCTTATATGGTGACCTTGATTTATCAGTAATAGACCAGCTTCCTCCGGGGAGGCAGGTAGTGAAGACTAAGTGGCTTAAACCGGGGCAGAGGGATAGCGCCTATGCCTTTTTGCGTCGTGAGGTTGCTAGTGGACGTCAGGCATTCATTATCTGCCCCTTGATTGAGGAGTCAGAGGTTATTCAAGCTAGAGCGGCTATCGCTGAATACGAGCGTTTATCTCAGGAGGTCTTCCCTGATTTGCGATTAGGCTTACTTCATGGGCGTATGTCGGCGGCTGACAAGGATAAGGTGATGCGGCGCTTTCGCTCTGGCGAGCTTGATATTTTAGTTTCAACCCCGGTAGTAGAGGTTGGTATAGATGTGCCTAATGCTACAGTAATGCTGGTTGAGAGTGCCGACCGTTTTGGTCTGTCGCAATTGCACCAGTTCCGAGGCAGGGTAGGGCGGGGACAGGAACAGAGCTACTGCATGCTGTTAGCTCGGAACCCTTCGGAGGTAGGTAGACAGCGGCTAGATATAATAGAAAAGGTTCAGGATGGTTTTGCCTTGGCTGAAGAGGACTTGAGACTTCGGGGTCCCGGGGAATTCTTTGGCACCAGGCAGAGTGGTTTACCTGACCTGCGTATGGCTAAACTGTCTGACGTGGCTTTGCTCGAGACGGCTCGTAGTGAGGCAATAAAGCTGTTTCAAATAGACCAGGGTTTAGACAAACCCGAACATCGCCTGTTGGCCAGGGAGCTAGCCCGTGTCTGGCAAAGGGGTGCTGAGTTGAGCTAAGTATGAAAAGGGTGCCCAAGTTTTGCTAGTTTCTGTGGGTTTTGGCACTGTTATTTTTGGTTTAAGCGCTGATTTCTAAAGCTGGGAAATAGAATGTCCCAGAAATTGAGAAGCATTGTTAGCCTATGCGCCGTAGCTATACTAGCCTTATTAGTAGCAGGCTCACTCTGTGGATGCCTTGCACCAGCTTCGCCCACCGGCAGAATCTCGTTTACCTCCAATCGAGACGATAACTTCGAGGTATACGTGATGGACGCCGATGGCTCTAACCAGCGTAACCTGACCAGTAACCCAGCTGCGGATGGGCGTGGTACTTGGTCGCCAGATGGCTCCCGCCTGGCATTTTATTCTAACCGGGATGGTAACTGGGAGATATATGTGATGGATGCCGATGGCTCCAATCAGCAGAACCTGACCAATAACCCGGCTGGGGAAGTGATGCCTGCCTGGTCGCTAGATGGGTCTCGCCTGGCGTTTACCTCCAATCGAGACGAGAACTTGGAGGTATACGTGATGGATGCCGATGGCTCCAATCAGCAGAACCTGACCAATAACCCGGCTGCGGATGGAAGCCCTACTTGGTCCCCCGATGGCTCTCGCCTGGCGTTTGAGACCGACCGGGACGGTAACTGGGAAATATATGTAATGGACGCCGATGGCTCCAATCAGCAGAACCTGACTAATAACTTGGCTGCGGATGGTAAGGTTACTTGGTCATCTGATGGCTCTCGCTTGGCGTTTGTCTCTGACCGCAACGGTAACTGGGAGATATACGTGATGGGTGTCGATGGTTCCAACCAGCGCAACCTGACTAATAACCCGGCCGCGGATGGAAGTCCTACTTGGTCGCCGGATAGCTCTTGCTTGGCGTTTGAGTCTGACCGGGACGATAACATCGAGATATACCTGATGGATGCCGATGGTTCGAACCAGCGTAACCTGACTAATAACCCGGCTGCGGATGTGATGCCTGCCTGGTCACCCCAGCCCGGCGGACTTTACTGGCTGGACACTCTGTTGAAGGCGTTGCCGAGTAGTTGTTAGGAATGACTCAAGGGGCCAGGCTAACAGTGATAAGCATGGGTTATCTTTTAATTAACACTGTGCTACAATTCTGGCATATAAGGGGGAAGCTATGATGAATAGATACGAGGCTATTTATGACATAAGCGTCTCACTTGGAGCTGAGGCGATTGATTACCCCGACACTATACCATTTTCTAGGGAGCTGGTAGAGCCAGCCAAGGATAGCGCAGTCCATGAGCTTTCAAAGTTGGTGATGACTCCCCATTCAGGCACACACATAGATGCTCCAGCCCATTTCATTCCAAACACAAAACATATTGATGACTATCCTGCCCAGAGGTTTGTTCTTCCAGCACAAGTTGTTCATATTGAAGATAAGGAGGCGATTCGACCTTCCGAACTGAAAAACCTGGATATTAAACCGGGTGATGCCCTGTTATTCAAGACAGATAACTCCGTAAGCGGCCGATGTGTAAGCGGTGTGTTTTGTGAAAGCTTCGTCTATATGTCGACTGAGGCTGCTGACTTCTGCGTTGACAAAAAGGTAAGCCTGGTTGGAATCGACTATGGTACGATTGACAGATATGACGATAAAAACTTCCCTGCCCATCTCAAGCTCCTGGGAAATGACATACTGATTTTGGAGAGCATCAATCTTGAAGAAGTCCCCTCAGGAAGATATACCCTCTTCTGTCCACCTCTGAAAATAAAAGGAGCTGAAGGCTCCCCGGCACGTGCTATCCTAATACGTTAGGGAAATAATTTAGTTTAATTTAAGTCTGGTAATAGGTAAGGGCATTCCGAGCTATCCCTTTCAATTAACACTGTGCTATAATTTGGCATAAAAGGTAACTTGGAATAAAGCTAAAAAGCTGAGTTAGCTGTGAATAGGGTAGAAATTGTTAAGCCAAGGCTTACTGAGTTGCTGACTAAGGCGGCAACTGA
>CP070810.1:490960-493719 GCA_020343755.1 Dehalococcoidia bacterium
CCACCTCGGCCCCAGTGGCTTCCTTAATTTTCTTCAGGGCACCGGTATGGTCCATATGCCCGTGGGTTAAAACGATATACTTTATGTCAAGCCCCAAATTCTTAACCTTGTTCAAAATCTCCTTAGCCTCATCACCGGGGTCAATTATCATTCCCTCTTTATTAGATTCGGAGCTTACAATATAGCAATTAGAAGCAAATGGTCCCACTACCAGTCTGTCAATAATCACTTTACACCTCCAGCCAACGTAGCCTTACATTCTACCATTAAACAAAAGCCGATGCCAAGACTCGCCCCTGCTTTGCAATGCCCGACATTTTAAGCTACAATGCTTACAAAATATAATTTCTCAGGAGCATAGCGTGACTGAACAGGCACCAACAAAGGTTGATATGGAAAAGATTGTCTCCCTCTGCCAGCGGCGGGGTTTCATCTTCCCTAGCAGTGAAATCTATGGCGGCTTGTCTAGCTGCTGGGACTACGGTCCCCTGGGAGTAGAGCTGAAGCGGAATATTAAACAAGCTTGGTGGCAAGCTGAGGTTCAGGAACGGGACGACATGGTCGGTCTGGATGCTAGCATCCTGATGCACCCTCAGACCTGGGAAGCCAGCGGACACCTCAAAGGATTTAGCGACCCCCTGGTAGAGTGTAAGAGTTGCCACTTGAGATGGCGGGCTGATGAATTAGCCGGTAGTAGTTGCCCTTCCTGCAGTGGTGAATTAACCGAACCCCGCCTGTTCAACTTAATGTTTAAGACCTTTATGGGACCTATTGAGGAAGAAGCCAGTGTAGTTTACCTACGTCCGGAAACCGCTCAGGGGATGTTCGTCAATTTCCAGAATGTGCTTGATACCACCAGGAAGAGGCTGCCCTTCGGCATTGCCCAGATAGGTAAAGCCTTCCGCAATGAGATTACCACCGGCAACTTTATCTTTCGCAGTCGAGAATTCGAGCAGATGGAAATTGAGTTCTTTGTTAAGCCGGGGAGTGATAAAGAGTGGTTTGACTACTGGCTTGAGGAGCGCTTCAACTGGTATGTGAAATTGGGCATCAAAAAGGGAAACCTCAAACTGCGCCAACACATGAAACGGGAACTGGCCCACTATGCCAAGGACTGCTATGACATTGAATACCTATTTCCCATGGGGTGGGCTGAGTTAGAAGGCATTGCCAACCGCGGCGACTTTGACCTTGTCCAGCATGCTAAGTATAGCGGCAAGAGCCTGACCTACTTTGATGAAGAGACCAAAGAGCATGTTATCCCTTACATCATTGAGCCTTCAGCCGGGGTAGACCGTTCAGCTCTGGCTTTCCTGTGCGATGCCTATGATGAAGACATAGCCGAGGGGGAGCTAAGGGTGCTACTTCACCTCCATCCCACTCTGGCTCCCATCAAAGCAGCCGTATTGCCTTTATCAAGACGAGACAAACTGGTAGCACTAGCCAAGCAGATATATACCGACCTGCGCCAATGCTGGATGGTAAGCTACGACGATGCCCAGAGTATCGGGCGCCGTTACCGCCGCCAGGACGAGATTGGCACTCCCTTCTGCATCACCGTTGACTTCCAGTCGCTTGAAGATGAACAGGTCACCATTCGAGAGCGTGACAGCATGAACCAGATACGACTCCCCATTAGTGCACTAAAGACGACACTACAAGCCAAGCTGGAAGGGGAAGACCTGTTCGTCCTACCCCCCGGCGGCAAGATATGGAAGGAGGGGGAATAGGAATTTAAGAGGGGCTTCGCCCCTCTTTTTAATATCATTTCCCCCTTCCCCTTAATAAGGGGAAGGGGGTTAAAGTGGGATGGGGCTACCTAATGAAAATTCTTCACTTTGCTGACCTTCACCTCGGTGTTGAAAGCTACGGGCGAATTGACCCGGTTACCGGGTTGTCCTCACGCCTCCTTGATTTCCTATTTGTTCTCGACCAGGTTGTAGACTATACCCTGAAAAACAAGGTAGACCTTGTCCTCTTCTGCGGCGATGCCTACAAGAGCCGTGAGCCTAGCCAGACCCAGCAACGGGAGTTTGCCAAACGCATTAATCGCCTGTCCACCAGTGGTATCCCTATTTTCCTTCTCATCGGCAACCACGACCTGCCTAACGCTATAGGGCGGGCTACCACCACCGAGATTTTTGATACTCTAACCATTAAAAATGTCTATGTCTCTAACCGTCCCGATGTTTACCGTATCCCAACTAACAGCGGTATGGTTCAAATTGTCTCCCTGCCCTGGTTAAGACGAAGCGCTTTATTAACTAAAGAGGAGAGCAAAAATCTTAACTTCGACCAGATTAACCAACGACTACGGGAGGTGTTAACCAATATTATTGCGGCTAACATCCCAAAACTTGACCCTGGACTGCCATCTATACTAGCCGCCCATGTCTGGGTCTCAGGCGCCCAAATAGGCTCAGAACGGTTAATGACCATTGGGCAGGAACATGCATTGCTGCCAGGCAACGTTGCCAACCCGGCTTTTGATTATATTGCCCTGGGTCATATTCATAGGCACCAGGTTCTATCTCAAAATCCACCGGTCGTTTACTCCGGTAGCCTGGAGCGCCTGGATTTTAGCGAGGAGGAAGACGACAAGGGGTTCTACCTGGTAGAAATTGAGCCAGATAAAGAAACAGGCAAAAGGTGGGTTTCTTTTAGCTTTCACCCGGTAATCGGGCGCCGCTTTCTGACCATTAGCGTTGCTATTGAGCCACAGGACACCGACCCAACATCAACCGTGCTCAAGGCAATTA
>CP070810.1:493819-499227 GCA_020343755.1 Dehalococcoidia bacterium
AACCTCGGCGACACTTATACCATATTGCCCGGCATCTTTAATCGACTGGTAAATGTCAACAGTATGTAGTAGAAATTTGGTTGGGATACAACCACGATTGACACAGATGCCACCCAGGTTCTTCTCCTCCACCACTGTTACCTTGCCACCGAGTTGTGAAGCCCTTATCGCCGCTGTATAACCGGCGGGACCACCACCAATTACTATTACGTCTCTTTTCTCCATATTGCACCCCTATTTTTTTATTATAAGACCGAGCCCTCAAAAAAACGCTCTGTAATCAAAATCTAGGCGCCTAAAAATTCTTTTTAATGGTTTGATACCTTCTAAAGCAGTGAGTGAAAATTCGCCCCAATTTTTGCCTTTCGTTTTTCCTTATGCTCCGGACGATGGGAGCCATTAGTTGGACTTCTCTGGGGCCACCAAAATAAAAGGGAGATGTTACAACTTAACATAATATTATTAGGTCTTTTTAGGTATCATCAGCATGCTTGGCCACTTGGAGCCCTAAAGCAAGCATCTATATAAGCGGTTATCTGTGGTTATATTATTTAGCAAAATCTGGAGCAAAGGCATCGACAGCATCAAGAAACAGCGTAGCAGTATACGCTACCACCGGACCGCCACCCATGTGACAGGTTGCAAATGCAGTCTCTATAAGCTCTTCACGAGTAGCCCCGGCTTTAAGAGCCTCGTAAACATGGTGGACAATACAGTATTTACAGCGAACAGATAAGCCAAGGGCGGCCATAATTAGCTCCTTAGTTTTTCGGTCTAGAGCCCCTGGTTTGACATTAGCTTGATTAAAATCTCTCCATGCTTGCATACGCTCGCTATCCGCTTTATATAAAGCTCCAACCCCAGTATTTAGCTCGTTCAATATTTCTCTTGGGTCCTCTGCCATTCTTCATCTCCTGTAATAAAGTTAATATTTGGATTTTACAGACGAAGCCTAGCGTTGTCAATGAGAGGAAATTCACGGTTTGATAAAGTCGGCATGGCGTGCTAGGGTGACACCAGTATAGTGCGTTCCAATTTTGGGGCGCACTATATATGTTATGTGAAATAAATAGGCTTTTTATACCTGGTTTTGCCACCGCTCTCCCCACTTCACCCAAAAATAAGAAAAACAGAACTGATGATCAAACAGTTCTGCTTCTTATTGCTGGAAGTAACCTCAACCCCAGCAAAGATTTCCTTTAGATGACGACAGTAACAAGACATAGCAATCACTTCCTAACTGCTATACTGGTTTAGTCAAAATATTATGTCAACTTGCCTATTGGGAGGAATAAATTAAGTGGGGTCGGCAGGATTCGAACCTATGACCAGACGGTATAGAAAGGTCGAACAGCTAGTCTTTTTTTATCCTTTCACGGAGTCTAGCTTCTCTACGGGCCTGTGCCTCCCGATTGCGGCGTTTATCCTCTTCTGTTTCCAAGATAAGAGGAGACACTTCCGTTGGGCTTCCATTTTTATCCAGGGCAACATAAGTGAGAAAGGCAGAGGCCGTATGTCTAATTTCCCCGGTTAGTGGATTCTCTGCCTCAACCCTTACGCCAACCTCCATTGAAGTCCTGCCAACCAAGTTAAGGCTAGCTCTAAGAGTAACAACATCTCCAATAAGGACTGGGTGAATAAAATCTATTTTGTCAACAGAAGCCGTCACTACATTAGTGCGGGCATGACGTACTGCAACTATTCCCCCTACTTCATCTATCAGCTTCATTATAACGCCACCATGCACATTCCCAGCCGCATTTGCATCTTGAGGCGTCATTGGCAGTACCATAACGGTACTGGTTTCACTTATTTTTTTGGCTTGCATATTCTCTCCTTCTCAAACCACAACGATTAGAGCCAATTATCCTATTCAATACTAGAAATATTATTAACCATCTCTCCTTACTACTCCACAGTATATGCAGTAATTCTCTGAGTTGCAATAATTCGGATTGTCAGGCTCGAAAGTGGGCTCGGCAGGATTCGAACCTACGACCAGACGGTTATGAGCCGCCCGCTCTGCCACTGAGCTACGAGCCCATAGAGGAGAACAAAATTACTTGTGGCTGAATTATATTGCCTTCAGGCTTTACAGTCAAGCTGTCGTTTTGAGTTCCCACAGCTTCTCGGCTAGCTCCTTGAGATATAATCTATTCTCGAGCTTTTGTTGCCACCGGTTTGGGATTGATTCAATGCCAAGATATGCACTAGAGATAGCCCCAGTCATGGCTCCAATAGTATCAGCGTCACCACCCAAGCTAACAGCGTTAAGCACAGCCTGAGCAAAAGAATCAGGATGGGTTAAGAAGGAATATATAGCAGTAGGCACCGAATTGAAAGCCTCAATCCCATTTCCTAGCTCAATAGCTACCCTAGCCTTATCTGGCCTAGCCAGAAGACCTTTTATTTTGCTTAGCTTCCCCTTAAAAACTGCTGCTGGGACATAATTGATTAGCTTGGCTAAGAAATCACCCCGGTCAAAGGCTAACTGCGGCTCAAGGTTTGTGGCCAGAGCGATAGCGTAAGCCTGTAAGGCAGCTCCATCCTTGCCTAGGTTATGGGCATGAGTAATCTGGCTCGATTTATAGGCAACCTCTCTTAGCCTGGCTGGGTTATCATGATAAAAAACACCTATCGGAGCAATTCTCATCGCTGAACCATTCCCGAAGGAGCCACCGTGATATAATTCTTGGGCAGCAATATCCCAAGCAGCGCCAGCCCTTATCGCTCGGAAAATGTGAGGTGGTCCCGGTCCATAGCCACGAAAAGGCTCAAGCTCATAATTCTGGATAAAGGTATACGTCATGTCCTTGCCATCAAAGCCTCTAGTCCTAATCAGTGATTCAGCTACACCAATCATCATATGGGTGTCATCGGTATAGGTTAAAACCTCTCGCTTCTCAGCTACCGCCTCAACCTCTTCGGGTTTAACCATGAATCGTCCCTCAAATGGTGCTCCCAGGGCATCCCCTACCCCAGTGCCGACTAAAGCCCCTAGGAATTTTGATTTCAGGACCGGCTTAATCATTGTAAAAACCTAAAGCTTTTCCAATGCTTATATTATATATTTGATGGCAAAATTGCGCCATACATTGACGACTGGTAGCCGTTAGCTTGCTGTTAGTATTCCTCTGGGCTAGAATGAGTTAGAGATGATAGTGCTCATTCCTATAGGGGAAATAGAGGAAGCCGTTTTGGAAAGCCTCAGGCGACCTCTGGCACAAGCCTTTGGTCAAGAGACACAGGTAGGTAACAAAATGCCATTGCTCCGGGAGAACTATTACTATAGCCGCAACCAGTATCTGGCATCCCCGTTCCTTTCGCTCATCCTACTCCCCGACTCAGGTAATAGAGCGCTCGGGGTAGTTGATGTCGATATTTTTGCCCCCGGGCTTAATTTCGTCTTTGGCATAGCCGATATCCCTGGCAGAAGAGCCATCATCTCCTTGATACGCTTGCGGCAGGAGTTCTACGGCTTGCCTCAAGATGACAGACTCTTTTTGGAGCGGACAATCAAGGAAGCGGTACACGAGCTAGGACACACCTTTGGGCTTAAGCATTGCCCTGACCCTATCTGCGTCATGCATTTCTCTAACCGCCTGCATGACACTGATCTAAAGAGCTGGAAATTTTGCCCCAACTGTCAACAGAAGGTTAATAAAATACAGCAGGTTTGAGATGGCTGAGGAGCGTATCAGGCAAGCTCTACTTTATGAAAACCTTGGGGATAAGGTGCAGTGCCATACCTGCGAAAGGCTGTGTCTAATCCCTGAGGGCGAGTTAGGCTTCTGTGCCTCCCGGAAGAACATCGATGGGCAGCTTTATACCTTAGAGTACGGCGACATTTCCTCCATCAGTGCCAACCCTATTGAAAAGAAGCCCTTCTTTCATTTCTATCCGGGAACAAAAGCCTTGACTATTGGCAGTTGGTCATGCAACTTTACCTGCCCCTGGTGTCAGAACTATGACATAAGTAAATCACCTCATAACATAGGCACGGGGCAGTATATAAGTCCGGCGACATTTATTGAACTTGTAGGGCAATATCATTGCCAGGGAACTAGCGTCTCCTTCAATGAGCCGACTATGCTCTTCGAGTATTCGCTAGATATCTTCAACCTGGCTAGGGATAGAGGCTATTATAATACTTATGTTACCAACGGCTATATGACTGAACAGGCACTTAAAATGCTGGTAGCCCACGGATTGAAGGCAATGAATATCGATATAAAGGGTGAGGCTGAAGTGGTCAAGAGGTTCTGTACTGCTGATGTAAGCATTGTCTGGAGAAACGCTACCCTAGCCAAGGAGCGCGGGGTGTGGGTCGAGTTAACTACGCTGGTTATACCGGGCGTAAATGATACTGAAGCTGGGTTAAGTCGGATGGCACAAAGAATCAAGCGAGAGCTGGGGGTTGATACTCCATGGCATATTACTGGTTATTATCCGGCATACAAATTCAGAAACGAGTTATACATTCCCCCCACATCAGTGAGCACTTTAGAGAAGGCAAGAGATCTAGGTAAGGCAGAGGAGCTGAAGTTTGTATATGTAGGGAATGTGCCCGGACACCCGTATGAAAATACCTACTGCCCCAAATGCAATCAATCTCTGATTGAGCGTTACGGCTTCAGCATAACCAAGTACAACATCGGCCCAGATAAGCGTTGTCCTTATTGTGGAGAGGCGATTCCTATAATCATGGAACCGCAGGTTCCAAGCACAAAGAAGATCGGGTAGGCGGATGAGTGAAGATTTAACCAAGATAAGTAGACTGTTGGAGCTGTTCCCGCTTTATTCCGAAGACCTAGGCATAGACCTGGCTACTCCTTTGGGAAGGTTCAGATGGTTTGTGGCTTCCATTTTGTTTGGAGCCCGGATTAGCGAGCAAATAGCTGCCAACACCTACCGGTGTTTACAAGCCACTGGCATCGTTGATGCCCCAGACAAGATAATAAGAGCCGGGTGGGATAGGCTGGTAGAAATTCTTGATGCCGGCGGCTACGTGCGATATGATTTCTCCACCGCAACTAAGCTACTCGAGATTATGACCGCTCTTCAGCAAAACTATGGGAGCTTAGAGAATCTGTATCATCAAGCATCGGATAGCCAAAACTTAGAGAAGCGGCTTCAAGAGTTTAAGGGCGTTGGGCCAACCACTGTCCAAATATTTCTCCGTGAATTACGGGGAGTATGGCAAGTTCAACCTGAGGCAGCTGACGTTGCCCGCATTGCCGCTACCAATCTTAATATTGAGCTTAGTCAACTTGATGGCGAAAGGCTAGCCCGGGTGGAAACTGCCCTAGTCAAACTATACTTGAGATACTGTAAAAGGCAAAAGCGCTGCCAGTGCCCGATGTCAGAATATTGCGCTAAGGTGTGATTAACCCGATGACTGATGATAA
>CP070810.1:499327-505126 GCA_020343755.1 Dehalococcoidia bacterium
GTAAGACTAGCCACCAACGATTTGCCTACTCCCCCCTTACCACTCATCACTGCAACAATGTATTGAATCTGATTTAGCTCGATAGGCTTAATGTCGATAAACTCCACGTCTACTTCATCTACATCAGGCAGCTTTTCCACCACCGTTTTGGTCTTGGTTCCAATCCAGTCCTGCGCAGCTTCACCCAGAGCCGTCGAAGCCAGAGTGATATTGATTCTCTGATCGGAGACCGTGACCTGACGAACCATATTCAGCATCATCAGGTTACGCATAACCCCAGGAACCAGCACCTCACTTAGACTATCTCTTACCTGTTCTTCGGTTACCATCAAGCTCCCTTCCAACTTTGAGTAAGAATTCACATTGCTTCAGAAACAGCCACAGCCTCTCGGTCTTACACAACGCTTGCTAATGTAAACTATAACAGGAACAGTGAAATGATGACAAACACCGATAAACCCACCATATAAACTCAAGTTCATACTATAATAGCCCATCCTTTTAGTTGTGTTAAGGAAGTGCTAAAATATTTTTACTTAAGGAACTAAAACGTGAAAGCTATGATGGTATTAAAGCATTGTGGCGTTGGAATTGTTCTCAACCTATAAGTAAGAGCATGAAAGGGACATAAAGTCGGTAGTGATTAAACAAAATGTTTGCCAAATATTGAATGAACTGCCGAATGGGGTTGAATTGGTAGCCGCTGCCAAAACAAGACAACCCGAAGAAATCCTGGCGGCAGTGGAGGCAGGAGTAAAAATTGTAGGTGAAAATTACGTTCAGGAAGCGGTAAGAGCCTACGAAGTAATAGGAAACAAAGCAAAATGGCACTTTATAGGATACCTTCAAAGAAACAAGGTCAAAAAGGCGGTAAGGCTATTTGACATGATAGAAACCGTTGACTCTGTAGAGATTGCCAAGGAGATTGATAAAAGATGCGCTCAAATCGGCAAAATTATGCCAGTATTGATCGAGATAAACAGCGGCCGGGAGAAGCAAAAATCAGGTGTCTTCCCCGAAAAGACTGAACAAGTAGTGAAAGAAATTTCAACCTGCCCAAACATAAGAATAATGGGACTGATGACTATGGGACCTCGTTTTGGTAACCCTGAAGACTCAAGACCTTATTTTGTGGAAACGAAAAAAATATTTGAAACAATTAAAAAGCTCAATTTGCCTAATGTTGAGATGCGATATCTTTCAATGGGGATGACAAATTCTTATAAAATCGCTATACAGGAAGGAGCCAATATAGTAAGAGTAGGCAGTAAAATATTTGGCGAGAGGGACTATGCCAAGGGTCAAGATGAGCCAAGCTAACCATTTTGCCCTTTGGCTTAGTTTCCTTAGGTAACAAAAACCATACACCTGAAGGAGAAGGATTATGATTTGTATGAAAACCGCAGATGTTGAGCCAATCCAGGTGAAAGAACTTAAGTATCGGGGTAAAAGCTTTGAAGTTAAGAACACCTGGATAAGATGGCTAACCCACAAGAACCTAGGTGGTGAAGAATACCAACACAACCATGCCCTGAGACACTTCACCGTCGGCCCTAAGGGTGAAATTCCCATGCACAGTCATAAATATACGCAAATCTGGTATATGCTCAGTGGGAAGGCTATCACCATCTCAGCTAATAAAGATGGGAAGATAGAGGAAAGGGAAGTAGAACCGGGTGATTTTGTTTACAACTACTCTTTTGAACTTCACGCCGTCAAAAACCCCAGCGACTCTGAGCTGGCAGTCTTTCTATGCTGCATTGATTGCATTGATGATAAACAAAATTGCGTTCCCTCTGTTTAGCTACCTCGGACGGTCAGACACTGTCTCAAATGAATAGCTATCTCGTACTTTACCCAGGGGGATTATTAAAGAGGAAGAGACTCTAAGCCCTCAACTATATCATTAAGGTCAATAAAGGGCATGCAATTAAGGTTCATCTCCTTACAGTAGGTTAGTAGCTCACCGGTGGCGAAAATGTGATGCGCTTGTCTCGATGGGGAGATATCAGAAATACCATTCCCAGCATATATTACCCGGTAACCCCTTTCTCGAAATAAACTAACGTGTGCCTCTTTAAAACTATCCATTAATTGGTTGCCCTCGGGGCCTATATACCGGACATCAATACCATCGGGACCGAACCGAGTTTGAGCAGCGAATACCTTAATATTATCTATGCCAATATCTCTCAAAATTGTTTCTATATAGAAATCCAGCCCATTGCTTACAATAACAAATTTAAACCCCTTCCTGTGACAATAGGCTAGCAATTGGTGAAACCCGGCTCGTATCTTTGCCTTGCTTTTCACAAATTGGAGTAAGGTTGGCTTATCGGCTTTAACCATGGCAAAGGCTTTAGTATTAAAAAGGCCGACAGATATTTTGCCCTCTCTATACTGGGTTAACAGTTGCCTCCAGTTCCCATTGGCAAAGGCATCCAATATCAGGAAGCTTACATCCTCTTGGGTGATGGTACCATCGAAATCGCACTGAAACAGGGTTTTCACTGCTTCACATCTCCCCAGTCCCAGCCTCAACCTTGTGTAACTTATCTTGACTTTCCAGATGGTCGATATATAAGACACCATTGAGGTGGTCAAGCTCATGTTCTAGAGTCTGAGCCATAAGGCCGGTAGCTTTAACCCTCGTTGGCTTCCCTTGCCGATCCCAGCCTTTGACAGTGACTGAAACTGACCGATTTATCTCCCCAGCATAGCCGGCGATGCTAAGGCAGCCCTCGGTCACCTCCCGTTTCCCAGCCCGTTTCACTATTTCAGGATTAATGATAGCTACAGGCTCCTCGCCTGGCATCTGGAGCACCACAACTCGGAGAGGCACCCCAACCTGAGGAGCGGCTAACCCCACACCGTTTGTCTGCTGCATTGTCTCCACCATATCGTCAATTAGTCGCTGAATCGAGCCATCAATAGATGACACTCTTTTGGCTTTTTGCCTTAATACCGGGTCACCAGGAAAGCGACACAGTGCCCGCATTACCATGGTGCTAGCTACTCCTTTTCCCCCATCAGTTACCAAGGTATTAATGTTAGCAGATTTGAGTGTTACTGTCTATGGTTGAGCTAGTCACTGCAGCCCAGGTTGAGACAAGATACCCTTGCCCCTTAATAAGAATAGGTTAGTGACGCCAGCGGGGGCTCTTTGCCCATAGAGATAGATTATGCTAATATAACTAAAAGCGTTAAAAGCAAGTCGGGGTGTAGCGCAGCTAGGTAGCGCACCTGAACGGGGTTCAGGTGGTCGCCGGTTCAAATCCTCTCACCCCAACCATTAATTTTTCTAGAATCCCCAAAAACATAAAGACTGTGGTTGGAATCAAGGTTAAGAACGGCAAAACCCTCTCCACACCAATGTCCCACCACCCCATGACTATTTACTTAGCAAATTAGCCCATTCGGGGGATTGATTCAGCAAATAATAGCCAACATAATGGGTATATCTAAGAGATAGCAAGGAACATTAAGTATGCCAGTCAGAATTAACGGACAGACTTACTATCGAACGGCTGAAGCTTGTCGAATGGCAGGGATAAGCAAAAATACCTTTCTCCGTTGGATCAGGGAGGGGACATTTGCTGATGTAGAACTAAGAGACAGGAGGGGCTGGAGACTATTCAGTAATGATGCCTTAGACGGATTAAAAGCTGAGGTCCATAAAATCCACAGGAATCATATAGCTCAACACCAGACAATATTTCGGTAAGCCTCAAGTAAGCTAACTATATTCTATGTGCTATAACCGGCTCAAATTGTAGCTAGCCAACCACACAACGTTGCTAATCATCTATAGCCTCTGCTCGTTAGTACTAATTACCTGATATCTACCCAGTACTATTTACTTCGTCAAATTAGACCTTTCGGGTGATTGATTTGCCAGATGAGAAGAGCCATAATTGAGTATACAGATAATATACTCAAGTATACTTATTAGATAGGGGAAAGGAGAGCAGTTTAGGCCTTAATTCTAATCTAGAATAGTAAGAAAGCACCAAGCAATAAAGGCGATGCTGTGGGGATTGAGAAATGGTGATTGTACGAAATAATAATGGAAATGGGCAATCCGGTTCCAACAATACGGGGAAGCACCCATACATCATGGTAGTGGACCGCGAGGAGGAGATGGTGCTAATAATTAAGCATGCCCTTGAATTGGAAGAGGAAGGGCATTTAACCAATGACAACCCACTAGAAGAGTCTAGCGTCGCCCAGAAGATAAGGCGATTGTTTAACAAACTTTCTCCCACGAATGAAACTGCGGCGACTAATATGACGCCACTCAGCCCTCGGCAGACACAAATATTAAATCAGATTGCCAAAGGTCATCCGAACAAATGGATTGCTCGTTCCCTCGGCATTAGTGAGCAGACAGTCAAAAACCACGTTACTTCTATTATGGACAAGCTTGATGCCAATGACCGTACCCATGCTGTGGTATTGGCTATGCTTAATGGCTGGCTCAAAATAAAAGACGTCTCAGAGGTTCGGTCAGAACCAGAGCTAGCCCCCTCACTAGCCAGGTACTAAGGTAACCAGCTAGATAGGCAAAATAGCTCCCCGTAGGGTGTATGCTGTAATTCCTGGCACTTGTATCCCGCATGCAAAGGTAAATTGCCCCAATTAATAAACACTCCAAATCAAAAGTTCCGCTCCATAATAGCGCCAGACCCGTAAGACGAAGCCTTGGTTGAAAATATTCCAGAGATTGCCGATTTGGACTTCAACCCGGTGAAGGTGATACCACGAGGGTAAGGTTACCAGTTGATTGACGCCAGAATTATGCTAAGGTAGTTTCTTAATGCTCGATTTGTTTAATCTGGTAGCGCAGCTTGCCTACTGGGGCGGCTACTTCCACTACCTCACCTTGACCTCGACCAATAACGGCTTTTCCGATAGGTGAGGCGCTAGAGATCTTACCTCTGGTCGGGTCTACTTCCTTGGGACTGACCAGCATATAGCGCAACTCCTCACCAGAAGCCAGGTCACGCAGGACAATACTATCACCAACGCTTACCTTAGAGGTGCTCCCTTGTTTCTCATCAATAACAATGGCTAACTTCAGGGTCTCTTCTAGCTCTCTAATCCGCCCCTCTAGTTGCCCACGTTGTTCCCTAGCCGCCCCCAGAGGGGCATTCTCACGGAAGTCCTTGTCGGCGGCTGCTTTACGTATTTCATCAATAGCTTGGGGGCGTTTACCCTTAAGGGCGGCAAGCTCGGCCTCCAGTTCGGCATATCCCTGCTTGGTTAAAGAGACAACCTCCGGCAGACCCTGCCCGGGTAAAATCCGAGGCGAAGGCTTTGCCTTCCTAGGCCTAAGATGGATGGCCAGATTACCCTTGCTCCACCCTTCCTTTTTGGCATAAACGAGGAAGGCTCGTATTAGTTCAAGCTTTTTGGTGTAATCAGCATCCGATAGTGATAACCGTTCAGCATAGTTAGCTATGTCGGGAGCAGTAAGCTCAGCAAATGGCCGCTCCCACCCATACCAGCGAGCAAGGCTATATACCTCCTGCTGGCTTACTTCCCTGGCTTCAGGTGGTAAACTAACCAAAAAACGACTAGCTGCCTCACCCAAGCTTAGACTCTGGCTGCTACTACCCACTTCTACGATACCTCTAATCTACGGTTAAAATTATATCAAATATTCTATCAGGCTGACAGGGCATCGGTTTTCAGTTAAGAAATTATCTATACCCCTAACTCAGAGCGGGTGCGAAGGAAAATTATCAGGTCGTCGCGGTCAATTAGACCAACGACCCTTCCCTCACTTACCACAGATAC
>CP070810.1:505226-511666 GCA_020343755.1 Dehalococcoidia bacterium
TACCGACATGCTAGCCGAGCCTTGAGAAAAAAGCCGATGGCTGGTTTGACAACCATGGTTGGCACCAAGGGTAAGGTAGTAAGTCCATTAGCCCCGGAGGGTATCATCAAAATTAGGGACGAGCTTTGGGAAGCTACATCAGCCGGTCGGAGAATAGACACCGGTGAGGAGGTTATTGTGGTGGGGCAGGAGGGGCTTAAGCTTGTGGTGCGTAAGAATACCGTTGGTAATTTAAAGGAGAGTGCATGATACATATTGACGGGTCTCAAAAATCGGGGAGCGGCACTATTGTTCGTTTTGCTGTGGGCTTAGCTACTCTACTTAGCGAAGAACTCCATCTTACCAATATTCGAGCCAAGAGGGAAAAACCAGGATTAAGACCTCAGCATCTTAAATCAATCCAGGCATTACAGCAGATGTGTCAGGGCAGCCTGCGTGGCGATGAAATTGGTTCTAGTGAAGTATGGTTTAAACCTGGGGGAGAGGTTAGGGGTGGCTACTATGAGTGGGATATAGGCACCGCTGGGTCTACTACCTTGTTGGCGATGACCCTTTTACCGGCTGCCTGTTTTGCCACCGGAACTATAAGCTTTAAGATATCTGGTGGGTTGTTTCAAGACTTTGCCCCTTCTGCCTATCATATGCAGTATGTCTTTTTCTCACTACTTCAGAAGATGGGGATAAATGCCAAGCTTGGTATCACTCGTCCCGGCTATGTCCCCCGTGGGGGTGGAGTTATAGAAGTGACGGTAGAACCGGTACCAGGCAAGATAAAGCCAATTAGTTTGCCTAACCAGGGGGATGTAGTCAGTATTGAAGGGGTTGCCCTCTCCTCTCACCTCAAGGAGAGGAGGGTGAGTGAGCGAATGGTTGAGAAGTGTAACCAAGTGCTTAAATCAAGTGGATACCGGGCACAGATAAAGGTTATTTATGATACCCTAGCCCTTCAGAAAGGGGCAGCTCTTGACATATATGCCAAAACTAGTTCTGGAGGCATCCTTGGTGCTGATAGGGCAGGCGAGCCAAGGCGAACCTCGGAAGACATTGCCAGGTATGTAGCCAGGAGTCTGGTAGAGGACTTGGCTACTGGAGCTACAGTCGACCGCTATTTAGCCGACCAGCTCATTTTTTACGCTGCCTTGGCTGATGGAGTTAGTGAGTATAGGATACCAAGGCTAACCGAGCACGTAGAGACCGATTTATGGCTTGCCGAGACCATGCTGGGAGCAAAGGCTGAGGTTAACGACAATGTGGTGAGAATTCAGGGAATAGGCTACTATAACCGGTGAACTTGCAATCTAGCTTATTTTGCATTAAAATAGCTTTAGCACTCTGGGGCTAAGAGTGCTAAAATTATGCCTGTAACTGAATAGGAGGTTCTTACTTTATGCCTGTCTACGAATACCAATGTGAAAAGTGCTGTCATCAGTTTGAGTTGAAGCAAAGTTTCGAAGATGACCCAATAGTTACCTGTCCGCAGTGTGGCAATAAGGCTGAGCGTGTCTTCTCATCGGTACCTATAATTTTTAAGGGGTCGGGCTTCTACACAACCGACTCCCGGCAAACCGGGGGTAAACCGCCTAAGCCTGAGACTAAACCAGATTCTGCTAAACATAAACCAAGTGGTTAGGGGGGAGTCTATGAGGGGAAAAGACTACTATAAAATACTCGGCGTTAGTCGGGATGCCGATGAAAAAGCCATTAAGAAGGCATACCGAAACTTAGCCATGAAATATCACCCTGACCGTAACCCGGGGAAAGAAAAGGAAGCCAACGAAAAATTTAAGGAAATAAACGAGGCTTACGCCGTTCTTGGCGACCCGGAGAAGAGGAGCCAATACGACCAGTTTGGCACGGTGGGCAACATTGGTGATATCTTTAGCAGTCCGTTTACCCGACCCGATTTTGAAGCCGTGCTGAGGCGCTTTGGTAGGGCTGGTCTCGGATTTGACTTCCTGGATGATATCTTTGGTGACTCCCTGCGAGGTAAAAGTTTCTCCTTCAAGATATTCAGCCGGGGCTCCGGTCCAGGAGGAGTCAGGTTTGAATATCCTAGGGGAGTTAACCTGGAAGAGATATTTGCTCAGGCTCAACCTCCCCGCCAGGATGTTAGCTATGAAATAACCATTACCAAGGAACAGGCAACTCAGGGGCTGGAAAAAGACCTGAAACGGAGGGGTAAAACATTAAGGGTGAAAATCCCGGCCGGGGTAAAAACTGGCTCTAAAGTAAGACTGCGAAATGCTCGCCAAATAACTGATGGTCAGCCGGGAGACATTATGATTCTAGTTAAAGTCAAGTAGAAGGTAGGATTAGCATGTCTCAGGAGCTTGGGAAAATAGAAAAGCCACAAGCTGAGGAATTTAAGAAAGGGAGAAAATTATATTTTGTACCCCTTATTTACTGTGAGAAAGAGCCTCAAGCTGAATATCTGGAGAAATTTAATAAGTATTGGAACCAGGTTGAAAATCAAGTTAGCAGTTTAGAACTAAAGCTGGGTAAGATTGATAAAATATACCATGAATTAATCTCGGTAGGTGGTGAAGACGGGGTCAAAGTGATAAAAGCCCTGAATGATAGGAGTTATCAAATTGTTGAAAACAGGGTAGACAAGGGTACGCAGCTTGAAGCCACCGAGGAAGCCGAGTTACTGACCGAATTTATGGATTGGAGCCGGTGCCTGGTGATAGGTCTGCAGAATCAAAAAGTATTTACCAAGGTCTACGAGTATTACACCGAAGCCAGCAAAAAGAGGAATGAACATATCGCCAAACATATAGATGAAACACTTAAAGCAGACGAGGTTGGGATATTATTTATGAGGGAGGGCCATCAGATTCAATTTCCCTCAGATATAAAAGTATTCTATGTTACCCCGCCTGCCCTGGACGAGATTAAGCGCTGGCTTAGAGACCAGGGTGCTAAATCACAAAAGGAATAGCTTGTGCCTATTTGGATATAATAAGGCGCTAGCCCTATGAAACTAGCGCCTATAAAATTCTTGGTGGAGACGGGGGAGTCCCCAACTTTGTCAACCCCAAAGATACTGCCTATTCTTAGACAGCGAGGGGCTCTGGCATTGGAGTTTCGATAGCTTCAGTCTGTAATTTAGCCAGCCGGAACGTCACTCTGGTCTACCCGTCAGCCCTTCGGCAAGGATTTGATGAACTCGCCCACCAGGTTGATATTCGCCAATTCGTGCTTCCATGACTCGTCATCATGTTGCAGGTAGAACGGATACGCGGTAACGACAATAATCATGTCAAGCTCATCCATCAGGACAATCAGCTGTCCGCCATGTCCCCAAGCAAAGTCGAAATGATGCTCGCCTACCCTTGCGGACCACCACTGATAGCCATACCCGATGTTCCTGAAGGAAAGGCCCCAGTTTGCTGGAAATCCGCCAGTCGCATTGATATTCTCCGAGTACCTCTGCAGTGATTCCCTGACCCAATCGGCTGGAATGACCTGGTTCCCCTCGTATTCACCGTCGTTGAGATATAACAAGCCGAACTTGGCCATATCACGTGCCGAAAAGTGGAGGTCCGCGCAGCCGTTGTTATGGCCCTCCGCATCCTGGCCCCATTCGCCTGCCTCCACATCAATTGCCGAGAAAAGATGCTCTTCAGCAAATGACTTGAGATTGGTGCCGGACGCCCGGTCTACGATAATCCCCAGCCAGTTGGAGGTCAGGTTGCTGTAATGGAACTCGGTCCCCGGGTCGGCAATGAGGGGAAATTCTTCTATAAGGGGTATATAGTAACCCGATAGAAGCCCATCCCAGAGAGCCGCATCGGTCTCCTCCCAGGGATATCCGGCGCGCATCTGCAGCATCTGCCGGATGGTGATCTGCTCCTTCCTCGGGTCGGTTATCTGGCCGGCCACTTCCGGGAAGAAATCCAGCATCTTCTGCTCCACGCTCGACAGATAACCCTGCTCCAGGGCGATCCCGACCAGCGCCGAGGTATAACTCTTGGTCACCGACTGCAACCGGTCTTTCTGCTCAACCGACCCTTCATTGAAGTACCTTTCGGCAATCAGACGGCCGTTCTTGATGACCAGCAGGCTGTAGATGGTCTCCAGTTCAGCCGCATTGTAATACATCTCCGCCACCAGCATCGGCTCCAGTCCCTCTGCTTCGGGCGTCGATACCTCCCAGTCATCTGCGGGCAGCGGCGTGTAGTCAACCGCTTCCAGGTCTTCGATAGAAGGGCCGCTGGGGCTGCACCCGGCTAGCATTGACAGGATTAGAATAGCGCTGATGAACAAGAGGAAAGAATACTGACGCCACTTAGAAACGTTTGCCTGGATTAATGATTTATTCATGACTTAATCAAAAGCAGGTATAATATATTTTTCGAGAAGTGCAAATGTCTTTGTACTAGACGTATATATGCCACCGGTAATAACAACAACTGCGTTTAATTCAGAAAAGACCATAATGTTCTGTCCTCCCCAACCCGCGGCATAAAACATGTATATTTCCTTACCTGAACTGGAAAATGTTTTGGTCCACCACGAATAGGAATAGCCAACATTCTTCTTATCCGTACCCGGGACATCAATCCCTTTGTTATCTGCAAATGGAGTTGCACTTTTTTCGACCCATTGCTCGGATATAATTTGTTTCCCCTTCCAAACTCCATTGTTTAGAAATGTCACCCCGATTTTAACCATATCTCTTGGTGTCATTTTCAAACCACCGGCAGCTTCAATCACACCACTTTCAAATCGTAACCACCAATCAAAAGAATCAATCTCTAAAGGTTCAAACAGATATTTTTTGGAAAATTCATCAATATTCCTTTTTGTAGCATTCCTTATGATTTCACCCAAAACAATCTGATTTCCACCATAATACCTAAAGCTCGTTCCGGGTTCATCTATCAGTGAACCTTCTAAAATATAAGTGACTGGATCTTTTTCGGAAAACCAGATTTCTATAATAGGATTATCCTCACTACTATAAGGTGCATTCCACTCCTCCCACTCTAATCCGGAGGTCATTGTCAGCAGATGCTCTATGGTAATTTTATCTTTCCCATCTGTTTTGAGGTGCTGATGTTCCGGTAAATAATCAAATATGGACTGATGAACACTTTCGATATAACCATTATCTATCGCGATTCCGATACAGGTTGAAGTAATGCTTTTGGTCACGGAATGAACACAATGCGGCATAGACCTGTCCCAAGTTACCAGTTCGCCGTGATGCTCAGGAGCATCCCATTGGTATTTATGCCCCGTAAAATACTCTTCTAATACCAGCTTGTTATCCTTGAAAATAAGCATTGAATGCACTTCTTTAAATTTGCCCCGGTTGATATCATTCACTGCCTTTTCAATCAACTCTGCATCAATATTCACTTCAGCTAAAGTGCCGACATCAAGTCCATCATTAATATTCTCAGGGGATTGATAAGTGTATTGAACGGAAGGTTCTGATTGACAGCTGACAAGTAATAATGAAAGAGCTAGAATTAAAAGAATCGCTTTTTTCATATGAACCGACGTCTCCTAATTCATTTTCAATGACCGTTTCTGAGCCCTGCAGAACTCAGAATCTTCAAATTTACAGCGTAGCATTATTCTAACAGCTTCTTTCTCATTCAGCCAATCGTAAGTGCAAGAAATCTCAGATATTCCGATATTTACCCAGTGATTAATAAGGTTCATGGTTACAAGATAGCGATGTGTGCTCGTTTGAAAGTTCGTTGGGGGTTGGGTAACAATATAGTACATTGTTACCCAATTGATGTAAAACTATCCCAAATGGACGGGGAGTTCGGGGGTTCATCTCACCGAAATCCTATTTATACAAAGAAACGCTAGCGGTAAGAGGCTAGCGTCTCTAATTATTGTCAATGGTGGAGACGGGGGAGAGTTGAACTCCCCGTCCAAGAGGAGCTACTCAGAATATCCTACAAGCTTAGTCAGCTCTTTTTCTTACCTAGCTAGCCTCTGCTGACCGAGTTTAGCTAAGCCAGTCGATAACTCTTTCACCACCCTTATCGACATCGGGGTAGTGGCACCTCAACTTTTCGGCACCCAATCCCAACCCATTGAGGCGAGGTCAGGTTGAGCGTACTGCCTTTCTAATTAGGCAGCAAGAGCGAATTCAGATTCGCCAGTTATTTTTGCCACTTGTTTTACGAGGGTAGCGGCACCTCAGCTTGCAATCCTGTAGCATACTCCCCCTGTCGAACCCGCGCGTCCCCACTTACTACGGATAGATTAAATATAAACTACCTCCTTTGAGATTTTTGCTTCCTTTTTAGGGCTCGTCCGACTTCTCTTTCTATTTCACGGCGAATTATAGACTCTCGCTTGTCATACAGCTTTTTACCTTTGGCTAATGCTACTTCAACCTTGACGATACTACCTTTAATATATAATTTTAAAGGAACCAGTGTAAAGCCCTTTTCCAGCACTTTGCTGGA
>CP070810.1:511766-517450 GCA_020343755.1 Dehalococcoidia bacterium
CTATGAGCAAAACACTTAAAATTATTTTCTTATTTATACCTTTCATCTACCACTCTCCAATTCTCTATTTTTGATTTTGTCTCCCTTTCTGTATAACGAACACTCTACTATATGAATAGACTCTTGTCAATAAACTGGCTCCACTTATGACTGTGGAGCTTGACAAAAGTGAGTCAGCTACTTAAAGTTTCCATATTAACGCCGTTTGCAAGAAAGGAGACTATGATGACTAAGAGTCTATACCGAATAGTTGGTATCATATTGGTTCTGGGGGCACTTCTTTCAGCGTCATGTGCTGGCGCGGCACCAAAGCCAGCACCAGAGCCAGCACCAACGCCAGAGCCTAAAACCTACTCAACACCACCACCGATGACAATTGATACCAGTAAGCAATACACTGCTACCATTGAAACCGAAAAGGGGAACCTAGTGCTAGAGCTATTCGCCAGTGAGGTTCCAACAACAGTCAACAATTTTGTCTTCCTCGCCCGTGACGGGTTCTATGATGGTACTACATTCCACCGGGTTGTCCCAGATTTTGTGGCTCAAGGAGGAGACCCTACCGGAACCGGAACTGGCACCCCTGGCTACTACTTTGCCGATGAATTCACTGAGCACACCCATGTTGTTGGTGCTCTATCAATGGCTAATTCTGGTCCCAATACCAATGGCTGCCAGTTTTTCATTACTTACACCCCACAGCCTCACCTTGATGGCAAGCATACGGTATTTGGTCAGCTAGTAGAGGGTATGGATGTCCTGGAAAAGATTAAGCAGGGTGATACTATAATACAAGTAATTATAGAGGAAAGATAGCCCACCTTGGCTTAGGTTGCTAGCTAGCTCATGTTCTTTATTATGTCAACTACCATTCTCCCTGTGAGCATAGCCGTGGGCACACCACCAGGAGAGAAGCACCAGTGACCGCAGGTGAACATGTTACCGATAGGGGTTCTCAGCGAGCCAACGGATGAGCTGTACTTGGTGGTAAAGGTGAGCCTTGGGTCCCAACTCCACCCTGCTGTGGCACCCTCACTATTGAGGGTACAGCGTTCATAGGTCAGTGGGGTAGCAATATCGCGGATGGTGATATGCTGGGATAGACCTAGAATGACTCCCTCGGCAATGGCGATTAATTGATCGGCTACTTCCTGCTTCAGTTTTCGATAAGTCTCGGTCCTCTTGCCATTCTTAGTCTTCCACTTGCCAAGGTAGTCGTAAGGAGCAAAGGCTGTCAGGACGACCACGCTTTTACCCTGAGGCGCTAGAGAATCGTCTGAGAGTGAAGGGAGGGTTATCCCAATGCTACAATCCTGGAAGAAATTGGGGTCATTGGTATCCTTTTCCAAGAAGGACTTACTATAGGCGGGAAAGTAGGCGATGTGGTGCGCCAGTCCCTCAAAGCAACGTTTATCAAGGTCAGTGCCCAGATAGACACAGAACGCTGATTCAGATACCTCAGCTTTATCTATCTGAGTAACAAATTCCTCCTCAAGGTACTGCCTGTCTATCAATTTGGTGAAGGTTTGCTTCCAGTCAATGTTAGAAACCACAAATTTAGACCGTACCTCTCTGCCATCAGCCAGCTTGACTCCGATAGCCACGCCACCCTCTACCATGATTTGGTCTACTCGAGTTCTCAGGCTTATAGTGCCACCATTCTGCCCAATGAGGTCAGTAAATAGGTTGGCAAAGTTTTGCATTCCACCGATGGGATACCAATAGTCCTTCATGAATGAGTACCACATCCCTACTGTAGTCATAGCACTCATTAATGGGTAACCTAGAGAGGCAAAGATGAGCCTTAGTTTACTATCGGTGAGGTGTCGATTTATCAAATCCTGAGAGGTTGTTTTCTGGTATCGCATTAGGTTCCTAATAAAGCTGAGGTTAGTGAAAGGAATAGAAAACAAAGCGGTTGCCTTTTGTGAGCCAGAAAGCAGGGGTAGTGCTGGCTTGTCTCCGCCAAACATTTTCTCAAACGGTATTAATAATCTGTCTAGCTCTTGGAAATATGCCTCAATCTCAGTTTCAGCTTTGGGAAATACTCTCTTGAATTCCTCCTTTACCTGGGAGAGGGAGTTTAACTTAACCCTTGTATCTGGGGTGATAATCTGATAGTCAGTGTGGACAAATTGCACCCTGTCATATAGCCCAAGCTCTTTCAGGATGGGGAACACCAGACCATTTGAGCTAAATGATTGTAGCCCGCCATCAAAGGTGAAGCCATTCCTTTTGAAAGAGGTTACATAGCCACCCGGCTGAGTGTACTGCTCACAAATCAATACCTTCTTGCCTGCTTTAGCCAGTGCAGCGCCGCAGGTCAAGCCACCTATCCCGGCCCCAATTATAATTACATCGTATCTAGCTTCTAGTACTGGCCCTCTTTCTTGCCTTGCCACTTTGCCCCCTTTCAGTGCTAGCCTTATGATACCCAAATCTAAGCCTTTGTCAAGGGATACCCCACTGCTCAACCTCCATGGGATGAAATTATTCATAGAAAAACGTTTACTTACTCATATGAGATATGATATATTTACTTAATCTTATGTCAAAGGGGAAGATGCTTAGAAAAGTAGCAGTCCTAGGTGGTGGTAGTGGTGCTCATGCCATGGCGGCTGACTTAACGCTAAAAGGGCTTGAGGTAAATATGTGTGAAGCGCCGGAATTTAGGGAAGGCTTCAGCACAACCCTTGAGCGGCAAGAGATATGCCTGATTGATGCTTGGGGTAAGGAGAGAGCAGTAAAGCTGGGCATGGTGACAACGGATTTTGAGCAGGCAATAAAGGGAGTTGATTATATTATGATGGTTATCCCAGCCATGGGGCACAAGCGCTTTTTTAGCTCCACAATACCTTACGTGAAGGATGGGCAGACTATAGTTATGTGGTCAGGAAACTACTCGGCGCTATTATTAGCTAATATGATGAGAGCAAAGGGAATAAAGAGAAACGTTACCCTGGCTGAAGGACATACCCTGCCTTGGGGATGCCGACTAGAAGCCCCAAGTAGAGTAAGGATATTCGTTGACGCTTGGAAGCTACTACTAGCTGCCTTTCCAGCCAAGAATACAGGTAGGGTTATAAATGACTTAAAGCATATTTACCCGGTGGTTCCCGGCGAGAATGTTATAGCTACTTCGCTAAACAATCTCAATCCAATTGTGCACCCGGTTGGAGCGATTCTAAACGCTGGCTGGATTGACACTCTAGGTAAGGACTTCCACTTTTATAAGCATGCCACAACCCTATCCATAGCCAGGGCGATAAAGGCAGTTCATGAAGAAGTAGTCACAGTAGGGGAAGCTATTGGGGTAAACCTGCTTGAGTATCCTGAGGAATCATTCTGGGCAAAGAGCACAATCATGTCGGTCTACTTTAAGGCTCCCTTTAATAAAGAAGGCACTGTCGGCGATCTCGCTGAACCTTCGTCAATGAAAAGCAGGTTTATAACTGAAGATGTCCCCTATGGGCTGGTGCCTGTGGCACAATTGGCACACAAATTTAATGTTGACATCCCGATTATTGATGCTACAATCAGATTGGCTTCGGTGATAAACCAGACTGATTATTATAATGACGGAAGGTCGCTCGACGAGCTAGGGATAGCCGACCTGAGCAAAGAGGAATTGGCTGAAGTTCTACAAGAAGGGTTTTGAGAAGGCGCTAAAATCTAATAGTGAAGGGGGTGATAGATGGTAAATATTATGTGAAATCTTGGCAAAACAAAATTTCAGAGGACGTTTTTGACTGAAAAAGAAAGGCTAGCTGAAGATATTATAAGGTACCAATAGAAAGGAGGGAAGGATGAAAAAGATTTTTATACCGCTAATGACGATAGCCGTAGTGGCTGCCCTACTCCTTGGCTGTATGCCAGCGGCACCAGAAGCACCACCTGAAGAGACTTTTACGTTCGTATACCATTGCCCGTGGCCTCCCAAACAAATCCTATGCGACATCGAGGATCTGTTTTTGGATAATGTTGAGGCGCGGACTGAAGGCAGGGTTACCTTTGAAAGGATCTACGGTGGTACTTTGGGGGATCTGACGGTTCAGCCCGAGCAAATCCAAAACCGTGTGTTCGACGTCGGGCAGATAAGCTATGTCTACAGCCCCGGGCAATACCCCTTGGGATGTGTGACCACTTTGCCTGGAATCGAAGATGACTCGCATGTATGGGAATACGCCACCCATGAGCTGTCAACGACGGATCCAGACATAATAGCAGAGTACTCCGCGCTAAATTCCAAGTACCTGTTCGTCTGGGCTCTGGAGCCGATGGAGATAGCGTCCCACCATCCGATAGAGAAATTAGAGGACTTCTGCGGGGACAGGGTTCGGACCCACGGCGGTTCTACCTTAGCTTTTGATGCGTTAGCTGAGGCCCTGGGGTGTAGCATAGCCCCAACAACCGTGCACTGGGGGGAACTCCCAGTGGCTGGGGCGGAGCATGTGATTGACAGTGCCTGCTTCCCGGTCCCCGTTACCGGTCGTGACGCCGGCTTGCACACTGTCTTCCCGTATTACATTACTCCCTTCCCCGTCTACCAGTTCCATTTCGCTACCGCTATAAACTTGGATGCCTGGAACGAGATACCACCTGACCTCCAGGACATAATACTCGAGTGTGCTGATGAGGCAGTACAGGATGGGCTTGACTACCTCGACTCCAAGATTGCAGGGGGGTTACAGGATTTGGAAGATGTGGGTGTGATAACTATCGACTGGCCGGCTTCGGAGATGGAGTTGTTTAGAGAGCTGGCATGCTATCCGGTGTGGGAGGACTGGGTTGCCGAGACGGAGGCTGAGGGTCTCCCAGGACAAGAGGTTTTTGACCATTTCGAGGCTATCCTTGCCCAGTACAGATGACTGGGGAGGTGAGGTTAGAGGGGGATTGTGGGAAGGGCACCCCAACCCCCCTCTTATTATATTTTTAGTTTAGAAAGAAAACGATAATGGGAAGATTCGGCAGGTTCTCGAACTACCTAGCCAAAGGGGAAGATGGGTTAGCATATGCTGGGGCAGGGGTAGTTATGTTTATGATGGTATACACGGTGGTGGGGGTGGCCACCCGCTACGCCGGTATGCCGATAAAGGGCTTCACAGAGTATGTTACCCTAATCTTTGTCTGGGCGATAATGTTTGCCATTTCCTATGCCCAGCGTCGGTGGGAGCATCTGTCACTGGGGATTGTGATGGACCGGCTGGCACCAAGGCATCGCCGCCTTGTTCTTTGTGTCCTCCTTTCGTTTGGGATATTCATCTGTGTTCTGCTCACCTGGTCAGGCCTGGATAAAGCAATTTGGGCGTATCAGACGGGGGATGAACTGCTGGGGGCGGTAGCAGTTACGACCTGGTGGTCACGGCTGGGTATACCCATTGGCATAAGCATAGCTTGCGTGCGCCTCACTGTGCAGCTGGTTCAGGTAATAAGAAGGGAGATATGATGATTAAGGGGACAAAGCCATGAGCCCATTGACTATCGGGATTATTATGGTGGTGATGCTGGTGGCGCTCATAGTGCTCAAGTTCCCCGTTGGTTATGCCTTCCTCATCGTCGGCTTCTGGGGATTCATTGCCCTGAGGGGTTTTGATGGAGCTTTTTCCTACCTCGCTACAAAAGTGTTTTCTGGTAGCACCCAATATTTGCTGACTACGGTCCCTCTGTTCGTCCTCATGGGGGAG